>JANPDJ010000088.1:0-18694 GCA_031431395.1 Chloroflexota bacterium
GCCGGCGTGCCGGGCGCGCAACTCCTCGAGTCGGTCAACATGGCCAACGTCAGCGTCTTCATCGCCGCCTTGATCGGCGCGATGCTCGTCTACTTCTTCAGCTCCCTGGCCATCCGCGCCGTCGGCAAGACCGCTCAGTCCATCATCATCGAAGTGCGGCGCCAGTTCCGGGAGATGCCCGGGATCATGGACTACACCCAGCGACCGGACTATGCCCGCGTCGTTGACATCACCACCCGTGCGGCGCTCAAGGAGATGGTCCTGCCGGGCGTCGTGGCGGTTGCCACCCCGATCATCGTGGGCCTCCTCCTGGGCTACCAGGCGATCGCGGGCTTCCTCATGGTCGGCACGATCGCCGGCGTCATGCTCGCCACTGTCCTGAACAACAGCGGTGGGGCGTGGGACAACGCCAAGAAGTACATCGAATCGGGCCACCTCATGGACGACAACGGCAAGGTGCTTGGCAAGAAGACGGACGCTCACGCGGCGGCCGTCGTCGGCGACACCGTGGGCGATCCATTCAAGGACACGGCCGGCCCGTCCCTCCACGTTCTCGTGAAGCTCATCGCGACCATCACCCTGGTGCTCGCGCCGCTCTTCATCCGGTAGCTATTCTTCCGAGAGCCCTTCCGACGGCGGTCCCGGCCTTCGCGCCGCGGGCCGCCGTTCGTTTCTCGCCCGCGTCCCGTCATCCTCGTTCGCCGAAAAGGGGCCGCACGTGGATCTGATCGTCCAGGCGATCGTCCTGGGGATCGTCCAGGGACTGACGGAGTTCCTGCCGATCTCCAGTTCCGGCCACCTGATCGTCCTGCCGGCCATCCTCGGATGGCGTGATCCCTTCATCGATTCCCTTGCGTTCGGCGTGATTCTCCACCTGGGGACGCTGATTGCCCTGGTCATCTACTTCCGCGCTGACTGGCAGCGGATCCTGGCTGCGGCGCTGGATCTCGTCCGGAGCCGCTCGGTCGCCGGCGACCCCGACCGGCGGATGGTGGTCCTGCTAGCGATCACCGTCATCCCGGCCGGGGTCGTGGGATTCGCCCTCAACGACTTCTTCGAGCACGAGGTCCGGTCCGTGGGGCTCGTGGCCCTGATGTTCGTGGTGGGCGCTGCTGCGCTCTGGCTGGCAGAGCGCTGGGGTCGCCAGCAGCGGTCCATGGAGGATCTGACGCCCAGGGCGGCGCTGGGCATCGGGCTGGCCCAGGCGCTCGCGCTGGTGCCCGGCATCAGCCGCTCCGGAATCTCGATTGCCGGTGGGCTGTTCGCCGGGCTCAGCCGCGAATCCGCGGCCCGGTTCAGCTTCCTGATGTCCGGGCCCATCATCGCGGGGGCCGTGATCTTCGAGGCGCGAAAGCTCGCGTCGCCGGGCGCGGGCCTCTCCGATCACCCGGACCTGCTGATCGCGGGCGTCGTCAGTGCCTTCGTCGCCGGGCTCGCGGCGATCCACCTGCTCCTGGGGTATGTGCGCCGCCGGTCGCTCCACGTGTTCGTGGTGTACCGCGTGCTCGCCGCGGCGGCGATCGCGATCTGGTGGCTCCGCTGATCCGATACCTGGGCCGCCGTCCGGCCCGCGAAATTCGTTCGGGTGGGCGGGCGCCCGGGGCGCCTGACGCGAGTCGCCGCTTTGACACCATTCGGGGCTCGGACTAGGATAGATATCGGCTGAACTTCAGGTCGCGCCCGGTCGCGATGCCTGAAGTTCTTCTTCATTCTCGTGCCGAATCGGGTACCAGGCGTCCCGGGCGGCGTGCCACGACACAGTCCCGGGAGCCTTGGCAACGTGAACAACAGGCCCAGCTACCTTTCGCGCGATGGACTCGAGAAGCTTCGGACGGAACTCGAGGAGATGACCAACGTGCGCCGCGCCGAAGTTGCCGGCCGCATCCACGATGCGAAGGAGCACGGCGACCTCTCCGAGAACGCGGAGTACGAGGACGCCAAGAACGAGCAGGCGTTCGTGGAAGGCCGGATCCAGTCGCTCGAGTCGATCATCAAGAACGCCACGATCATCGACGAGCATCACTCGACGGACCACGTCCAGATCGGCTCCACTGTGAAGGTGGAAAGCCCGGACGGAGCGGAGGAGTTCACGATCGTCGGCTCTGCCGAGGCGGCTCCTCGTGAAGGCCGGATCTCGAACGAGTCCCCCGTCGGGCGAGCGCTGCTGGGCAAGAAGAAGGGCGAGAAGGTCCTCGTCCGGGTGCCGGCGGGCGACTTCACCTACAAGATCATCAGCATCACCTAGACCTCGGGCCATTGCCTGGTGGGGCTCCGCCGGGCCGCCGCGGGGTTCCGCCTCGGACCTCGGTGGGCGAGAACTGAAGCGCCGGGGAGGGTGCCGCTAAAGGGGCTGCGCGATGGACTGGGTGGACGAACTGGCGGCGGGGGCGCATGGGCCCCAGGTCGTGAACGACAGCAAGACCCCGTCCGGCACCGTCCACGTGGGCAGCCTTCGTGGCCCCGTCGTCCATGACGCCATCTGGCGCGCACTGCGCGCACAAGGCCTTGACGTCACGTTCCTCTACGGCGTGGATGACCTCGATGCGATGGACGCTGCCGCCCTGTTGACGCCCGATGCCGTGGAGCGCTACATGGGCGTCCCACTGGCGCGCGTGCCAGCTCCGCACGGCAGCGACGCGGCCAGCTATGCGCGCCACTTCGTGGGCAAGCTGTTCTTCCCCACGTTCGAACGGCTCGGCATCCGTCCGCAGCTCTACTGGATGAGCGACTTCTACGAGTCCGGCGCGTTCGATCCGTACATCCGGACGGCCCTGGACCGGGCGGAAACAGTGCGTGACCTGTACCGGCGCGTCAGCCGCGTCGAGAAATCCGGGGGCTGGCTGCCCGTGCAGGTCATCTGCGAGAACTGCGGCCGCATCGGGACCACGATTGCCACGGACTGGGACGGCGAGACCGTGGCATACCACTGTGATCCCGTGGCCGTCGAATGGGCTCGCGGCTGCGACCATCGCGGCCGCATTGCGCCATTCAGCGGGAACGCGAAGCTGCCCTTCAACCTTGACTGGGCGGCGAAGTGGAGTCACTTCGGCGTCACCATCGAGGGCTGTGGCAAGGACCTCGCGACGGCCGGCGGCAGCCGCGACCGATCGGACGCGATTGCGCGCGAGGTCTTCGAGCGTGAGCCGCCGAAGAACGTCGCGTATGAGTTCCTGAACGTCGGCGGTCGCAAGATGTCCACGTCGAAGGGGACCGGCGCGGCCGCGCACACGATCGCCGAAGTGGTGCCGCCGCCGCAGCTCCGGTTCCTGTTCCTCCGGCCGCGCCCCAACCAGGTGATCGAATTCAGCCCGGACGGCACAGACGCCATTCCGCGCCTGTTCGACGAGTTCGACCGCATCGCGGACGCCACTGCCGGTCGCGAGGTAAAGGGCGAGCTGCCGCCGCACCCGGACAGGCTCTTCGCGTACTCCCTGGTGGATCCGGACGCAGATGTGGCGGCCGAGGCTGCGGCGTACCGACCGCCGTTCCTGCATCTCTCGCTGATCCTCCAGGCCGGCAAGGACCCGGTGGGTTACTTCGAGGCGGAGAAGGGGAGTCCCTTCACCGCCGGTGAACGGCAGACGCTGGTGGAGCGCGTGGAGGCGGTCACCCGGTGGCTGGAGACGTACGCGCCCGAAGCGGCCCGCTATCGCGTGGCAGTTGAGGCGATGCCGCCCGAGGTGGCCCGCCTTGCCGACGAGCAGCGCCTCTACCTGGTCGCGCTTGCCCGCGCGGCGGAGCGTCTGCGGCCCGCGGGCGGCGAGGCATGGCAGAGCCTGATCTTCGAGATCGCGGCCGAGGCGACCATCCCGACCGGCCGGGCCTTCGGGGCGCTCTACATCGCCTTCCTTGGGCGTCCCAACGGCCCCCGCGCCGGGTGGTTCCTCGCCAGCCTCGACGCTGAGTTCGTGATTCGCCGGTTGCGGGTCGCGGGCGGCATGATCCACGCAGCGGAACCGGGGCAGGAGGATGCGGGATGAGCGTCGGCGCACAGCGGCTCCGTGACGAACCGGCGGTCATCCGGCAAGGGGCCATCGACAAGGGCGAGGACCCGTCGGTGGTGGATCGCGCGCTGGAGGTCGACGCCCGCAGGCGGGTCCTCCAGAACGATGGCGACCGCCTCAAGGCGGAACGCAACGCGGCCTCGAAGCGGATCGCCGAGGCGATTCGCGCCGGCGCGAGCCCCAGCGGTCCCGAGGTCGCCGGCTTGCGGCAGGTTTCCACGGACGCTGGGACCCGGATCGAAGCGATCCACCGCGACCTGGCCGCCGTCGAGGCGGAGATGGCGGACCTGCTGCTCCGGATCCCCAACCCCGCGGACCCGGGCGTGCCCATCGGCGACAAGACCGCGAACCGCGTGGTCCGGACGTGGGGCGAGCGGCTCTCGCGCGCTGAAGCGGCGACGGCCGACGCAGCCGCCTGGATGCGCCAGCCGCACTGGGACATCGCGGACCGGCTGAAGATGATCGACCTCGCGCGCGGGGCCAAGATCACCGGCTCCGGCTTTCCGGTCTACCTGCGCGCGGGTTCGGCGATGCAGCGGGCACTCATCGACTTCTTCCTTGATGTGCACACCCGCGAGAACGGCCTCACGGAGGTGTGGCCGCCTGCGGTGGTGAACGCGGCATCTGCCATCGGTACGGGCCAGATCCCGGACAAGGAAGACCAGATGTACGTCGTCACGCGGGACGAGCTGTATCTCGTACCCACCGCGGAAGTGCCCGTGACCAACCTGCACCGCGACGAGATCCTGGAGGCTTCGGACCTGCCCATCCGCTACGCGGCGTACTCGCCGTGCTTCCGCCGGGAGGCCGGTGCCGCCGGTTCGGCCACCCGGGGCATCCTCCGGGTCCACCAATTCGACAAGGTGGAGATGGTCTTCTTCGAGCGGCCAGAGGCCTCGGCCGACGCGCTGGAGGAACTGGTGGGCTTCGCCGAGACGCTGCTCCAGCGGCTGGGCCTTGCGTATCGCGTCCTGCTGATGGCCACCGGCGACATGGGGTTCGTGCAGGCCAAGAAGTACGACCTCGAGGTGTGGTCGCCGGGCGTGGAGGACTGGCTTGAGGTCAGCTCGTGCTCCAACTTCCGTGACTACCAGGCGCGGCGCATGGCGATCCGGTACCGGCCCCAGCCGGGTGGCAAACCCGAGCTGGTCCACACGTTGAATGGGTCGGGTCTTGCGCTGGCGCGCGTCGTGGCCGCCATCCTGGAGACCTACCAGCAGCCCGATGGGTCGGTGGCGGTGCCGGAGGCGCTGCGACCGCGGATGGGGATCGACCGGATCCTCCCACCGGGCACCTGATCGCGGTGGCGGCTCGCCCCGTCGCAGCTTCCCGCCGCCGGACCGCGATATCCTGACCCGGCCACGGAGAGGTGGCCGAGTGGTTGATGGCAGCGGTCTTGAAAACCGCCGAGCGAAAGCTTCGTGGGTTCGAATCCCACCCTCTCCGCCACCCCTTTCACGCGCGAATTCGCCGCTCTGGGCCGGATCCGCGACCGCCGGCCCAGTCCCCAAGGTGAGCAGGACGGGGAGCAGCCGAACGTGTCATGCGGCGCCTCCGACGACCCTCTCCATGCCTCGGGCGAGTCCCCGGCCCGGGGCTCCAAGGTGGTGCCCAGAGTGAGCACGATCCTCGAGTGCCCCATCCGGTTCGTCACGTCTGCGCGGGTCTATCCGGCTGAGAGCACGATCGTCGCCGTGTCATGGCACATGTCGTGACACCGGACGTGCGGCAGGCCGACCGCGTGCCGTCGGCCGAAGTGAATAGCTGTCCAGCGAGCTATGTGAAGGTTTTGACTCCTGGGATTGTCATTTCATCGTGAGGCAATCGTCCGAGGTCATCAACTTGGCAGACCGCCCGTCCGTCGTGGCCGGCGAGGCCAGTGCGCGCGCCGCCGCCTTCACTCGCCTGGCGGATCAGCACCTCGACAAGGCGTATCGCCTGGCGCGTGCGATCCTGCGCGATTCGGTCGAGGCTCAGGACGCAACGCACGACGCATTCGTGCAGGCCTGGCGCAAGTGGGACTCGCTTCGTGACCCGGCCCGGTTCGAGCCGTGGTTCGACCGGATCCTCGTCAATACATGCCGCAATCGCCTGCATGCCAATCGCTCGCAGGCGACAGACATCTCGGCCGAGGTGGCCCTGTCGACCGGCGATCACGCCGGTCGCACTGAGGATCACGCCGTCCTCGGCGCCGCGATCGCTGCCCTGTCGAGCGACCACCAGGTCGTCGTGGCGTTGCGCTTCTACCGGGATCTGACCATCGACGATATCGCGACCCGGCTCGGCATCCCGCCGGGGACGGTCCAGTCGCGCCTGCACTACGCACTCAAGCGGTTGCACGAGGCGATCGACGTCGCCGCCAGCAAAGGGACCCTGCGATGACCGGCCGAGAGTTCGAGGAGCGCCTGCGGCTGTGGTACCGCGCTGAGGTCCGCGACAGCGAGATGGCACCACTCGGGCTGCGCAACAGCCTGGCCGCCATCCCGGGCGCGACGCCGACACTTCTTCGTCGGCTGGGCGGTCGGCGCGTCATGACAATGCTGGCGGCGGCTGCAGTCGTCATCGCACTGTTGTCCGGGCCATTGAGCCCAAATCGCGTCGGGGGCCTCCTTCCGCCCTTCGCGGGTGTGTCGACCGGTGCGGGCGCGTCGCCCAATACCAATTCGTTGCCCGCGCCGACTCCGTCGCCCAGCGCCAGTCCGTCGCCCGCACCTGCGAGCAAGATCGCCTTCTTCTCGGACCGCGACGGCAAGACCGAGATCTACGTCATGAACGCCGACGGATCCGGCCAGACAAACGTCAGCCACGGCCCCGGCGACTTCAACGGCAGCCCCTGGTCCCCCGACGGCTCGCGCATCGCCTTCACCTCCGACCGCGACGGCAACCTCAATGTCTACGTCGTGAATGCCGACGGCTCCGGCCTCACCAACGTCAGCAACAACCCCTGCGGAGCCTTCATGCTCGCCTGGTCCCCCGACGGCTCCCGCGTCGCCTTCTCATCCGGCCCTCTCCGCTTCAAGGGCTCCAACCCCACGCCCACCGCCGGCGGCTGCGTCTCGACGATCTACGTCGTGAACGCCGACGGCACCGGCCGCATCAACCTCACCAACGGCCCTGCCGACGCCGAACACGGCTGGTCCCCTGACGGCTCCCGCTTCGCGTTCACCTCCGGCGCCAACGGCAAGCGGGAGGTCTACGTCGTGAACGCCGACGGCTCCGGTCGTATCAACCTCAGCAACAGCCCCGGCGACGACTTTGGCCCCGCCTGGTCGCCCGACAGCTCCCGCGTTTCCTTCGTCTCCCAGTGCAAGGTGGTGGGCGGCAAGCTGGGCCGATACGTCGTGAACGCTGACGGCTCCGGTCTCACCTACCTCGGCCTTCCCCCATACGACCCCATCGGATTTTTCGTCGGTTGCGCTCCAACGTACGACGGTCCAATCGCCCCTGAAGTCCTTCCTGGCCTGTCCGTCATCTACGCGAGCTCCGCTCCCGACGGCACCCGAGACGCCTTGCAAGTCGGCAACGGCCGCGGCAACCTGGAGATCTACGTCGTGAACGCCGACCGCTCCGGCGTCACCAACCTCACCAACAACCCCGCGGAGGACTCCATCCCGGTCTGGTCGCCCGACAGCTCCCGGATCGCCTGGAACCGCAGCAGCAACGGCAGCACGGAGATCTGGGTGATGAACGCCGAAGGCTCCGGCCAGGCCCGCCTCAGCATCGGCCCCGACGGCGACGCCTTGCGCGACGGCGGCTGGTCGCCCGACAGCTCCCGCATCGCCTTCGTCTCCAGGCGCGACGGCAACGGCGAGATCTACCTCGTGAACGCCGACGGCTCCGGTCTCACCAACCTTACCGACAACCCTGGGGAGGACAGCGGCCCGGTCTGGTCGCCTGTGCGTTAGACCGAGCTCGCAATCGCGACCGATTTCGCCGGGTACGCCAACTGCGTCGAGTGAGCTGGAAGGAAAGGTGCCCGTGATTCGTCCCTCACGTCGGCGCAGTCTCGCCCTGATGGTCGTGGGCCTCCTCATGAATCAGGCCCTCAGCCTGGCCCAGCCTATCGCCGTCGCCCTCGCCCAACCCTTCAATCCTCCTCCCGGCCCGGCGCCGGTATGTTCGCCGTGCCCGGTGGCCTTCACGAAGCCGCTGATCATCCCGGAGGTCCTGACCGGCTCGAACATCACGCTGACGGCCGCCCAGACGAGCCTGCAAATCCTGCCCGGCGCCAAGACCCGGATGTGGACCTACAACGGAACGTTCCCGGGGCCCACGATCCGGCGGCCGACGGGCCAGACCACCCGCGTCACCCTGGTCAACAACCTGCCCGCCGCGGCCGGCTCACTGACGCTCCACAACCACGGCAACCACTCGACCTCGCAGAGTGATGGCCAGCCGGACACCTTTCTGGCCGCGCCGGGCGGCGGCTCGGTGACGTACACCTACTCCGGTACCGAGGCGGGCGGCAACGAGCGGGGCGCCTTCCAGTGGTATCACGATCATCGGATGGGCGTCACTGCGCAGAACGTCTGGATGGGCCTCGCCGGCATGTACATCCTCGACGACCCGGCCGACCCCCAGACCCTGCCCAAGGGCGAATTCGACGTGCCGCTCCTCATCGTCGATCGGTCATTCGACGCGAAGAACCAGCTGACCGGCGACACGGCTTTCTCATACAACCTGGTGAACGGAGTACCCCAGCCGTATTTCAACGTCGGCGATCGTAAATACCGCTTCCGGATCCTCAATGCCTCGAACGGCAGCGGATACGACTTCGCCCTGAGCAACGGCCAGTTGTTCCTCCAGATCGGGACCGAATCCGGGCTGCTGCCCAAGCCCGTCTGGCGCTCGCATATCTCAATGGGGCCGGCCGAGCGCGTGGACGTCATCGTCGACTTCGCCAACCGGCTGAACCAGCGGATCGCGCTCCAGAACCGTATCAACGGGAGCCCGCGCCAGGGCATCATGCAGTTCCGTGTGACCCGGGACCTGACCGACGACAGCTCCGTCCCGAGCACGCTGCGGCCGCTTCCGACGCTCGACGCAACGTCGGCAGTCACCCGGACCTTCACGTTCGGCCTGAGGTCCGGCCATCAAGCGATCAACGGCCGGACCTTCGACCCGAACCGGATCGATGCGCAGCCCAGGCTCGGGACGACCGAGACGTGGATCCTGAAGAACACGAGCTCCGAGTCCCACTTCGTCCACATCCACGATGTCGACCAGCAGCTCGTCAGCCGGAACGGGGTCGCTCCGAAACCCTACGAACGCATGAAGGAGACATGGATTGTCAACCCTGGCGAGACGGTCATCGTGAAGCTGAAGTTCACCGACAATCTTGGGGTGTTCATGTTCCACTGCCACATCCTGGAGCACGAAGACGACGGGATGATGGCCCAATTCAGGGTCGTCCGGTAGGTGGGCGAGATGCGGACCCCCTCAGTGCTGGCGACCCGCCCTATGCAGCGTGCTCCGTCGCACCGATACTGCAGCGCAAAGGAGGCGACAGATGGCTCCGACGAAAGCGGTCATCCAGCAGCATTTCGAGGCGCTCCAGCGTGCTGATGCCGAGAAGATTGCGGCGTTGCTCTCTGAGGACTTCATCCAGGACTGGCCGCAGTCCGGCGAACGGGTCCGCGGACGCGAGGCGTGCGTGCGGATCTATACGAACTATCCAGGTGGCGGTCCCGTGGTGACCGTGAAACGGATCCTCGGATCGGGCGACGTCTGGGTCGTGGAGGCCGACGCCGACTACAGCGGCAAGCCGGTCCAGGTGGTCGCAATCCTCGAGTTTCGGAACGATCTGCTCGTTCACGAGACCGACTACTTCGCGGATCCCTTCGAAGCGCCCGCCTGGCGAATGCAGTGGGTCGACAAGATCTCCTGAGGGGCACGGCCCGAGTGCCTGGGGCTGACGCCATAGACCAGCTCCCGGCGTCCCTCGGGCGCATTCCGACCGGAGTCGGCATGCGTCAGCGTGGCTGAACGTGGCAACCGTCGCCAGTGGTCGGATCTGCCCCCACTGCGGGAAGGTCATCGCAGCCGACCGGCAGCGCTACTGCAACCACTGCGGACGAGCGTTCCTGCCATCCACGCCGGCTGCGGCCGAGGTGGTGCTCCCTGCGCGCGGCGTGTCTGCGACAGGGATTCTGCTCGGCCTCCTGATCTGCCTGATCATTCCGCTGTCGAGCTTCTCCGTCGCCCTCCTCTGGGACCGCGGATTCATCGGGCTCGACCCGAACGGCGCGTTCGTGCAGACGCTCCAGGGGACGGCCCTCCTGGAGATCGTGCTTGGCCCGGCCGGCATCGCGATCGCCGGGTGGTCGGCCCGCGTGCACGGCTTGTGGTGGCTTGTCCTGGAGTTCGTCGGAGTTCCGGCTACTGGCTGTTCTCTGGTTCATCGGTGTCGCGTACCTCGGCGGTCTGGCGGGCGAACCGTTCTAGGTGCCGGGCCTGCCCCGAAAGCTCGCCTGGCCGCAACCCCATCCCGATTTCGACGGATCAAGGAGCTGCCTCGGGCATGGGTGACCATCCCGCGCCGCCCAGGACGTGCAGCTCGCCGAGGGCGATGTCGAACCATGCCCCGTGCAGCCGAAGCGACCCGGCGTCCTCCCGCGCGGCGATCCACGGGAAGGTCCGGAGATGCTCGATGGAGCGCTCCACGGAGCGATGCTCCAGCGCACGGAGGCGGCTTGCCGGGTCGCCGGCGTCGGATGGCTCCAGGTCGCGCGCCAGTTCACGGACGCCGGCAACCCAGGTCCCGATGAAGTCCGTGGCGGAGAGCGGCGACGCCTCTTCGATCGCCGCCCGGATCCCGCCACACCGGCCGTGGCCCATGACCACGATCGACCGCACGTTCAGCGCCAGGACCGCGAACTCCAGGCCCGCGCTGGCCGCGTGGCTCCGCCCGTCCGGCTCGTAGAGCGGAACGAGCGCCGCCACATTGCGAACGACGAACAGTTCGCCCGGTCCGGCGTCGAACACAGCTTCGGGACTCGACCGCGAGTCCGAACAGGCGATGACCATTGAGCCGGGCCGCTGGACGCCCTCCCCGAGCAGACGATAACGCTCGCGCTCGGTCGCATAGCGATTCGCCCGAAACCGCCGGTACCCGAACTCGAGCTCGGCCGGAAGGCCGGCAGCCGTGCGGCGTACGTGTTCTGCGTCGTGTCGAGTCACGGGTTCTTCTGCTCCTCCGCCCGATGCTTCGCTGCACGGTGTCGCACGGACGGGCCACGTCGGCAATTGCCAGCCGGGATTCGCACGCCCCGCGCGACGCTCGCATGGTCGCGGGGGCTTCCATTGTGGAACGGATCAGTGTCCGGCGCGAGACGGGGACGGGCGCCGGCTTCACAGTCCGGGTGTCTGCCGCTTACCCTGTGGACATCGGGCCAGTCATCCATCCGAGGAGATCCCCATGAACCTTCAACGCCGTGCAGTCCTCGCGGGCCTGATCCCGGCCATGCTGGTCCTCCTCGCCGCCTGCGGCAGCGGGACCGCGACGAAAGCCCCCGTGACGGCGGCTCCAACGCCGGCCGCCACGATCCCCGCCGCCCCGGCATCCGCGGCCGGCGGCGTGCCCGCCGGTGGCCTGGATGCGAGCACCGTGGTGACGGCGGAGATGGCCGCCTCGATCATCGGCGGATCTCCCACCAAGATGTCGATCCCCGCCACCCCCGGCGCGGCCGGGGTGATGAGCATTTCCGGTTACACCAACACCGACGGCGATGACGTGACTGTCCTGGTCGAGAGGATCCCCGGCGGATTCGCGGCCGGCATGCTCCAGATGGCCATCCAGTCGGCTGGGGCGAACGGCGACCTGAAGCCGCTCACCGGCCTGGGTGACTCCGCCGGTTCGGTGGTGAACGAGCACGACGCGACGGTCGCATTCGCGAAGGGAAACACCCTGGTCGTCATCCAGGCGAGCGATTCGGGGTCGAGCGGCGCCGACATCGAGGCGAAGCTGGAAGCCCTGGCCCGGCAGATCATCGGTACGCTGTGAGAACGCGCCCGATGGGGGAGCCGGGACCGGGGGCGCCCCACGCTCGGGGTGGCGTCGCGCGCCCGCTCCTGCTCGGTCCGCGGCCCGCGATCGGGCCCCCTCGGATGCCCGCGCGCTGATGCAGGTCGTTGTCGGTGGGGGGGTCGTGGGGCTGTCCACGGCGTATTTCCTCCTCCGGGCGGGTGCAGATGTCACGGTCCTGACAGAGCGTGAGCCCGGCGAGGGCGCATCCGCCGTGAACGCCGGCTGGATCGCGCCGTCGCTGTCGGGACCCGTGCCGGGCCCGGGCGTCCTGAGCGGCTCACTCCGCTGGCTGCTGCGCGCGGATAGCCCGTTCTACGTGCGGCCACGGCTGGATCCGGGGTTCCTGCGCTGGCTGCTTGCGTTCCGTGCGCACTGCAATGCGCGGGCTTACGCAGCCGGCCTGGATGCAATTGCGGAGTTGAACCGCCGGACGCTGGGCCTCTATGACGAGCTGCGCGCGGACGGCCTCTCGTTCGATGAGCACCGGACCGGCCTCGTCATGGCGTACCGCCACGCACGGGACGCGGACCACGACATTGCCGAATCGGGCTGGCTGGGTCGCTACGGTCTGCCGGAGCCCGTTCCCGGCCGCCCGCGGGATCTCGAGCCGGCGCTGGGCGACGACATCCAGGGCGCGTATTTCCTTCCGGTGGACCGGCACGTCGACCCCGGTACGCTCACCGCCGCCCTGGCCGATGCAATCCGCCGGCGGGGCGGCCGAATCCTCACCGGGACGCGTGTCCTCCGCGTCGAGCCTGACCGGGCGACCAGCAGCGTTCCGGCGGGCGGAACCGGGGTGACCGTCATCGGCGAGAAGGATCGCTGGCCGGCCGAGGCCGTCGTCGTGGCAGCCGGGGCGTGGACGCCCGCGGTGCTCGGGGCATCACGCCGGCACATCCCGATCATCGGCGGCAAGGGCTACGCCCTCGACTTCGCGCCGGCGCCGGTGGCGCTCCGCCAGGCGCTCTATCTCCACGACAATCGGGTTGCCGGATCGCCGTATGACGGACGCCTCCGGTTGTCCGGAACGATGGAGCTGACCGGACTCGACATGTCCGTGTCGAAGCGACGCGTGACGGCGATCGCCCGCGCCGCGGCCCGGTCGCTGCGGGACTGGCCGCCGGATGCCACGCCGTTCCGCGTTTCGGCCGGACTCCGGCCACTGACCCCCGACGGTCTGCCCGTGATCGGCGCCGTGCCTGGCGCTCCCGGCGTCTGGGTTGCGAGCGGCCATTCCATGCTGGGGGTCACCCTGGGCCCATCTACGGGCGAAGCACTGGCATCCGCGATGACGGGCAGGCCAGCCGGGGTCCTCCGGCCGTTCGACCCGCGCAGGTTCTCGTGACCGCGCTGCCGCCGCCGGGCGCCCCTCTGCCGTTGCCGCCCGCCACGACGATCACGTGCCACGAATGCCGCCACGATGTGCCGGCACTCGAGTTCTGCGTTCGATGCGGCGACCCGCTCGCGGAGGAGCGGCAGGCACACGCCGCCTTCGCCGGCCGGCGGCGGCAGTTCGCGGCCCAGCCGGACGAGAACGCGCTCGGGGTCCACGTCGTGTCCACGCTCTTCCCGCAGCTGCCCAGGGCCGACATGTCCACGTTCCGGACCGTGCTCGTGATCGGCCTCGTGGCGATCATCCTGCTCGCGACGACCGGGTTCTTCCCGATGGCATTGATCGCGGCCGCGCTGCTTGTCCCCCTGATGATGGTGCTGTACGTGTGGGACGTGGACGTCTACGAGGACGAACCCCTGCGCGTCATCGTCTTCACCGCTGCCTGGGGGATCGTCTCGGGGATCGCGGTTGGGCTGCTGATCGGGTTGCTGCCGGCCGGCGGTGGCATTCTCAGCGCCGTCACCGGGCCCCAGGTCCTGGGCCGTGGCGTCCTCATCCCGCTCGTCAGCGGCGCAGCGATGCTGGCCGGCCCGCTCGTGCTGCTGCCGTACCGCAAGTTCAACGATGTGCTTGACGGCGCCACGTTCGGCGCCACCTCCGCCGCGGCCTTCACGGCGGCACTGGTCCTGAGCCAGGGCGCGGATTTCTTCACCGGCGGCCTGCGCCCGCCCGGCGACAGCCTGCCGTGGATCGTGCGGCTGCTCTCGCTGGGTATCGCGACGCCGCTCGTCGCGGCCGGAGCGATTGGTGCGGCCGCTGGAGCCTTCTGGCTGCGGTTCCGCGCGCCGCTGCGCGACCGCGACAGGCTGGGACTCGTGGGTCAGCCCGCAATCGCCGCGGCGGCTGCCTTGTTGTTGCTCTGCGCATCGGCCGTCGGCGCCCAGTTGCTGCCGTTGCTGCCGGCCCTTGCCTGGCAGGTGCTGCTCGCCATCGCTGCGATGACCTGGTTGCGGTCGGTGATCCACCTGGGATTGCTGCAGGAGGCCGCAGAGATCGACATCGGGCCAGCCCTTCCGTGCCCCAACTGCGGCCGGCCCACGCCCGCCCACAGCTTCTGTGGCCATTGCGGCGCTTCGATGCGCGCTCTGCCGAAGGCCCGGGTTGCAGCCGCTCCGGCCGGCGGGCAGGGGAGCCCGGAATGAGGCGGCACCTGTCACGCGCCTGCCTGCCGATCCACCGACGCCCACCGCGGGACGACGAATGACGCAGCCTCCAGGAGCCGGGACCCCTCCGCCACCGACGACCGCCGGCTCGTCGCGCAGCTACTGGGTGCCGCCGGGCGGCGCCTCGCCGGGCGCGGCCGGGGTTTCCCCGAGCGGCAGTTCGGGTCGCGGACGCGTCTCGCCGGTCCGGCTGATTGTCGTGTTCGTTGCGGTGCTCGCCGTCGCACTGGGAATGGGCGCCCTCGTCGTGTTCGCGGTGCAGCCGGCCGCCAGGCTCGTCCCGTGCGCGGATCCGGCCGTCGAGTGCGGGCGGCCGCCGGTCGCGGCCACGCTGCCGCCGCGGAATCTCGCCTCGAATGCGCCGCTCGCGACGCCGGCGCCGACGATCGTGCGACCTTCCGGGACGCTGGTGATCCCGTCCGCGGCGCCATCCGCGGCGCCGGCGTCGGCCCTGGCGTCCAGCCCCTCTCCAGGCGCCGCTCCCACCGCGGCAGCTTCCGCGGCGCCATCCTCGCCGCCCGTCGCGGACTTACCGCTGCCGCTGCCGGCCAGCGACGCGGGCGCCCTGCGCATCGGGCAGGTCTGGACCAGCCGCGATCTTGGGTTCAGCCTGGAGTACAACGGGCGCGTGTGGACGATCGAGGAAGAGACGGCCACCAGCCTCGTCCTGACGGCCGGCAATGGGGCGGTCCTCATGTCGATCGAGGGCTTCCCCGCATCCGCCGCCTCGCCGAAGGCTCTGCTCCAGCAGAAGGTCGCGGCCCTCGGCGACACGGTGCTGGGCCTGATCGAGGAGGCGGATCCGGCGCGGCAGTTGCCGGGCCGGCCCATCGTCGGCCACCGCCAGGGGTTCGGGGTGCTCATGAACGGCACGGTTGACACCCCGCAGGGCCCGTCGGCCAACGTGGACGTGGTGATCCTGGCGGCGACGGACAACACGATCTCCATCCGGGTCACGCTCGTGGCCGATGACGATCTGCGCGATCCGGCATTTTCGGTCGGCGACGCAATCCTGAATTCCCTCGAATGGCCGGCGGCAGGCCAGTGAGACGTCAGCGTTCTTCCGGGGTCGCCCGCACGTTCGCGAGCACCGTTGGGTGGCGAGGCGTCCTCGCGTTGGGGGTTGCCGTTGTCCTGGCCGGAACTGCCTTCGGCGCTGCCACTGAACACCGACTGCTTCAGGGAGGCGCGGCAGGACGCACGTCAGGCCTTGCCACCCGCGGAACCGGCCTGGCCGACCGAACCGCCAGCCCCAGGCAGACGGAACGCCCCACGCTGCTTGGTCCCATCGCGCCTGACGAGATCATTGACTTCGCCCTGGCGCTCCGGGTCGCCGAGGAGGGCGCGATCGAGCGGTACCTGGACCACCTGTACGACCCCACGGCCGCCGAGTACCGGCACTTCCTGACTGCGGCCGAGTTTGGGGCACGGTTCGGACTGACCCTGGCGCGAATCCAGGGCGTGCAGGACTGGGCCGTGTCACAGGGCTTCGAGGTGCTCGGAAGCTATGACCAGCGGACGGCGATCCGCCTGCGCGCGCCGGCGGGCAAGGTGGAGCAGGTGTTCGATATCCGCCTCGCCCGGTTCCTGGATCACGCCGCGGGGATCGAGTTCCACGCGCCGCTGGACGCGGAGACGGTCCCCGCCGCGGTGTCGGACGCGGTCGCCGGGCTCAGCGGACTGGACAATCGGCCCTCCCGCTCGGCCGCCCGCGAACTCGTCGGCGGATTGGCCGGGGCCGTGCCCGCGGCAGGACTCGGCCCCATCGACCTCGCCAAGGCGTACGACATCATTCCGCTCTACGAGGCCGGTCTGCTCGGCGATGGCCAGACGATCGCGATTGTCTCCTTCGATACGTTCACGGCCAGTGACATCGCCACCTACGACAAGAAATTCGGCATCGACGGCCCGCCCGTGCAGCGGATCTCCGTGGGCAAGCCGCTCACCGTCCCAGGCGACGGCACGGTTGAGGTCGCGCTCGACATCGAGGTGGTGCGAGCCGTCGCCCCGCACGCCCAGATCCTCAATTTCGAGGGGAAGAACGGCAGCATCGACCACGCCGACCTGATCGACGCCATCGTCGAGGACGGCCGGGCCGACATCGTCACCGACAGCTGGGGCAAGTGCGACATGGCCGATTCGTTCAGCGTGGGCTCGCGCCAGCATGGACTCCGTGCCATGCAGGCGGCCGCGGCCGCGGGGATCAGCTTCTTCATCGCGAGTGGCGATCACGGCGCGTTCGACTGCTGGTCGTCCGATCCGTCAGATCACCGCGAGTCCGTGGACTTCCCATCGGCCGGGCCGTACTCCGTGGCCGTCGGCGGAACCCAGCTGTCGGTGCGGGCCGACGGAACCTACCTGTCGGAGGCGGGCTGGGAGGACTACCTCACGACCGGCGGCTCCGGCGGCGGCAACAACCCAACCGAGAAGCGTCCGGTGTGGCAGGTCGGCCCGGGCGTGGACAACGAGTTCTCCAACGGGAAGCGGCAGAGCCCGGACGTCGCAGCTTCCGCGGCGGTGGACTCGGCCTACGAGATCTTCGCGACGTCGCCCGGCGAGGCAGGCCGCTGGAGTCACGTCTACGGGACGAGCGCTGCCGCACCGTTCTGGGCTGCGTCGATGCTGCTGATCCGCCAGCTGGCCGAACAGCGGGGCGTCGGCCCCCTGGGCTACGTGAATCCCATGCTCTATGCCCTCGCCGACTCCAGCCAGCGCGACACGATCTTCCACGACGTGACCCGCGGCGGAAATCTCCAGCAGCCGGCGGGTCCCGGTTGGGACTACGCCACGGGCCTGGGGTCGCCCGACGTGACCGCCCTGGCCGGGGCCATCGTGACCTACCTCGGCGGCCGTCCTTGACACCCGGATTGGCCCACCCCTAGACTCCGGGCGACATCTGAACACGGGCGATGAACGGGACGAGTACCCGTCGCCCGCCGAACCAGAGACCCGGTGGCTGGTGGAAACCGGGACGGCGGCGATGGAGAATGGACCCGGGAGCCTCCGGACCGAACGTGGCGGCCGCGACCCGGCCACACCAGTAGGCTCCGGCGCAGAGCGCCAGCGATAGAGGGCAGCGCCGATCGGAGCGGGCAACCGCCTCCCGTCGGTCACGGAGTGCGGCATTGCCGAACCAGGGTGGCACCGCGGAAGGCTCGACCTTTCGTCCCGGAGACGAAGGGTCGTTTTGATTCTGAGGCGCGGACCATGACCACCGGCGATCCACTCAGTCTGGCCGAGGCGAAACGCCTCGCGCCCTCCGCCGACACGATCCTGCTGTGCGCCACGCGTTCGGCCGACCTTGAGACGCCGGTCGGCGCGTTCCTCCGCCTCGATGACGGCGGCCCGGCCTATCTCCTCGAGTCCGTGGAGGGCGGGGAGCGGCTGGGTCGCTACTCCTTCCTCGGCGTCGCGCCACGCCGGCTGCTCCAGGTCCGCGACGGGCAGGCCGCGGTGCAGACTCGGCCGATCGAGGTCGATTCCTTCGACGCCTCCCTGCCCATCGAGCGGTCTGCCGCCCCGGATCCGCTGACCGCTCTGCGCGCGTTCGTGCCGCGCCGGCGCGTGGTCCCGCTGGCGGGGATGCCCCGCTTCACCGGTGGCGTGGTGGGTGCACTGGCCTACGATGCGGTCTCCGCGTTCGAACCAACCGTCCCGCTCCCCTCGGCAGACCCGGTTGACGTGCCCACGGCCGCGTTCCTCGAGGCGGACCTTGTCCTTGTCTTCGACCATCTGACGCACACGCTTTCGGCCATCGCCTCGCTGCACACGGACCAGCCCGATCTCGAGGGCCGGTACGCCGTCGCGGAGCGCGCGATCTACGAGGCGCTGGAGCGCACGGCCCGGCCCACGGCCGCCGAGTTGAACCGGAGCGCGGCCGCCGGCCGTCGGCCGGCCCCGCGCGGCCCGGCAGCCGGTGACGCCATGGCCGCCGTGGACGAGCGTCGGATCCGGTCGAGTTTCGGCCGCGAGCAGTACGAGCAGGCGGTCCGAGTGGCCAAGGAGGCGATCGCGTCCGGAGAGGCGATTCAGGTCGTGCTTGCGCGGCGCCAGTCCATCGAGCTGCCGCTCGACGCGTCCGGCCGGCCGCTGGACGGCCTCGAGATCT
>JANPDJ010000089.1:0-12766 GCA_031431395.1 Chloroflexota bacterium
GCATGACGTAGTTCGACGCATCGACCACGTTGCTGATCGGCCGCATCCCGGCGGCGCGCAGTCGCATCTGGATGCGGTCGGGCGATGGCCCCACGGTGAGGCCGTCCACCCAGCGTCCCACGAACCGCGGGCAGAGCTCCGGCTCGCGCACGTCCACGGTCAGTCGGGCAGACGTCGGCGTCGTGCGCGCCTCCGCGACCGCGATCTCCGGCCAGCGCACGGGCGCCCCAGTGGCTGCCGAGACCTCGCGTGCCAGGCCGAAGAGCGACAGCACGTCGCCCCGGTTCGGCTTCACGTCCACGTCCAGGACGACGTCCCCGTACAGGTCGGAGAGGTGGACGCCCCACGGCGTCCCGGGCGGCAGGATCAGGATCCCATCGGCATCCGTCGTCAGGTTGAGTTCATCGCCGGAGCACAGCATCCCGTGGCTCACCACGCCCATCTTCTCGGCGCGCTGGATCTCGCGACCGCCGGGCAGGACCGCGCCCGGGAGGGCAACCGGCACCCGCTGGCCGGGCGCAATGTTCGTCGCGCCACACACGATCTGGAGCGGCGCGCCTCCGCCACCGATGTCCACAATGGTGAGCGAGAGCCGGTCCGCGCGCGGGTGTCGCTCCACGGTGAGCAACTCGCCGACCACGACGTTGCGCCACTCCGCGCCCCACCGCTCGATCCCCTTGACCTCCATGCCCAGCAGCGTCAGGCGCTCCGCCAGCTGCTCGGGCGACAACTCGACGTCGATGTAATCCCGCAACCAGGAAAGTGGAACTTTCATGAACAGGCACCCTCAACGGCGATTCTGCAAGCGCCTACCGAGGCCCGAGGCGACGTAGCTCGCGACGCGAGTCGCGAGCGTGCGTCCGACCGCGGCGCGGCGGCCGCCTGAACGTCGCGACGCCATCGGCCCGAGGTCTTCATCGGAACTGTTCCAGGAACCGCAGATCGTTGTCCATGTAATAGCGAAGGTCCCCCACGGCGTGGCGCAGGTTGGAGATGCGCTCCACTCCCATGCCGAAGGCAAAGCCCTGGAATTCCTCGGGGTCCAGGCCGCCGTAGCGCAGAACCGCCGGGTGGACCATTCCGGCACCGAGGATCGTCATCCAGCCGCTCTTGCTGCAGGCCGGGCAGCCGGAGCCGTCGCAGACGACACACAGAACGTCGAACGCCACCGACGGCTCCGTGAAGGGGTAGTAGCCGGGCCGGAACCGTGTCGCGCGTCCCGCACCGAACATCGCTCCCGCGAACTGGTCCAGCAGGCCCTTGAGGTCCGCCATGGTGGTCCCGCGGTCAACCATCAGTCCTTCCACCTGGAAGAACTCCGACGCGTGACTCGCGTCCACTGCCTCGTAGCGAAAGCACCGTCCCGGGAGCAGCGCGCGGATGGGCGGCGACGTTGACTGCATCACCCGGATCTGCCCGGGTGAGGTGTGCGTGCGCAGCAGGTGCCCCTCGACGTCCACGTACAGCGTGTCCCAGAGGTCGCGAGCCGGATGGTCCGGCGGGATGTTGAGCATCTGGAAGTTCGTGACGTCGTCCTCGACTTCCGGCCCTTCGTACACGACGAAGCCGAACTGGTCGAAGATCCGTGCGATCTCGCGAACGGTCTCGTTGATGGGATGCAGGCTGCCCCGACGGATCCCGCGGCCGGGAGTGGTGACGTCCACGGCCTCGGCGGAGAGGCGCTCGATGAGCGCTGAACCGCGCAACGCCGTACCACGCTCCTCGAGCGCTGCCTCCACGGCCAGGCGGACCTCGTTGGCGACCGCCCCGACCCGCGGCCGGTCTTCGGCACCAAGGCCGCCGATCCCGCGCAGCACCGTGGTGAGCTCGCCCTTCTTGCCCAGGTACTGGAGCTGCAGCGCATCCAGCTCCACCGGATCGCGTGCAGATGCGAGCGCGCGAAGCGCCTGGTCGCGGAGCGCGTGGAGGTCGCGGCTGAGTGACTCGAAATCCACGATCGGTCCCCTACCCGGTGGTTGGGCTGAGCATCGACCCGCGCGTCCCCATGCGGATGATCAGCCTCCCCGGGATCTCAGCTCGCCTTCTGTGGGTTGACGCGGAGGCGCCTGCTGTTCGCCGAACGGCTCGAGCACCTCACTGGCGTCGAGCCACGACGTCAGGCGCCGCGAGCCAACTCCACGATCTTTCCGAACGTCGCGCTGTCACGCACGGCCATGTCGGCCAGGACTTTGCGGTCCAACTGGATCTCCGCCTTCTTCAGACCGGCGATGAACGCGCCGTAGGCGAGGCCATGCTGGCGAGCGGCCGCGTTGATCCGGATGACCCACAGCTGGCGCATCTGGCGCTTGCGTTGCTTCCGGTCGCGCGTCGCATACGCCAGGGCGTGAAGCAGTGCCTCACGGGCTGGCTTGATCAATCGTGACTTGGCTCCCTTGCGCCCTGAGGACGCCTCGAGGAGCCGCTTGTGCCGGCGGTGCGCGGTGACGCCGCGCTTGACCCGTGACATCGATCAGTCCTTCCCGAGATACGGCATGAGCCGTCTGACCTGTGCGAGCACACCCCCGCTCAGCAGAGCCTTGCCGCTGTAGCGACGCGTGCGCCGAGAGGACTTGATCTCCAGGTGGTGGCCACTCCACGACTTCACGCGGACCGGCTTCCCGCTGCCGGTGACCCCGATCCGCTTCTGTGCACCCTTGTGCGTCTTCATCTTGGGCACGTGGTCTTCTCGCTTCCTGTCCCGCCGGCCTACGCCGGCTCGCTTGCGCGCTCGCCCCGGTCCGCCGGTGCGCTGCGAGTCTGACTACCCGACGAGCGCGGTGCCGAGCTCCGCGCCGGGGTCCTTGACGATGGTGCTGCGGGGGCCGGGGCCGACGCCCCACCCGGGCTCACGTGAGACTGCTCAGCGACCGGGCCCGTGGGCTCAGCCCCGAGTGCGACTGCCGGCTCCAGCGATGCCGCCGGAGCGGAACCTGTGCCGGTTGCCGGGATATCCAGGATGTCCACCGAGGTGCCGTCCGTCCTGGGAGGAGTTGATGGTCCCTCCTGCCCCTTGGGCTTGTGGATGGATGCGACGGTAATGTGCATGGACTTGCCTTCGAGCAGCGGTGCCCGCTCCAGAACCCCATGGTCCTTGATCTGATCCGTGAACCGCGTCAGCAGGTTGCGGCCGATCTCCGGGTGAGTCAACTCGCGTCCGCGGAACTGGACGGCGACCTTGATCCGGTCACCTTCCTCCAGGAACTCGATCGCCCGCCGGACCTTCGTATCGAAGTCGCCCGGGCCGATCTTGGGCTTGAGGCGGACTTCCTTGAAGGTGACCGAGCGCTGCTTTCGCTTGGCTTCCTTCTCGCGTTTGGTGAGTTCGTACTTGTACTGCCCGAAATCGAGGAACCGGACCACCGGCGGAGATGCCATGGGCGCGACCTCAACGAGGTCGTAGCCGCGTTCCTGCGCCAGTCGGAGCGCTTCGTGGGTGGGCATCACCCCTCGCTGGCTCCCGTCTTCGTCGACGACCCGGACCTGGGGGACGCGGATCATCTGGTTGATGCGCAGGTCTCGGCTGATGGTTCTTTCCTCGATGCTGAAGCCCGGGTGTCCCGCCGGTCGCATGGCATGCCACGGCCGGGACAGTCGATGGCGGAGGATAGCACGGGGCCATGCGGCGAGCAACGTGGGCGGTGCTGACGACATCGTCCGACGGACCGCGCGGAAGGCTTCCGCTACCGCGCCGTGACGCTCCCCGTGATGCGCGGAGGATGGGTCAGCCGGAGACGCCGTACATCCTGCCCAGGGCCACGCCGGCATCCTCGGGCTCAGGCTCCAAATCGGCCGCCCGGACCCACGAGAGCAGATCCCGATTGATCAGCATCCGGGCGGCGTCACGCACCTCCAGGATGCCCCCGACCACGTAGGCGATGGTGGCATCGGCCAGTGGCAGCATGGGGCCCCGCGAGTCGAGGCCGATCATGGGCATCGAGCCCGGCACGCCGTTCAACCGTCCCAGCACGTTGTACGGGCCGATCTGCGCCTGCATGCGGCGCGGCACAGTGCCTGCAGGCCTGAGGCGGGAGCCGGCCGGGCCTGTCTGCCTGACGGCGTAGAGCTCGTCCCGGTGGAGGGTGTAGGTCGCCGCGGTGATTCGGCGCGCGTCCACGAGATCCTCCAGGACCACGTTCGTGAGGTGGACGATGGGCGTGTCGTTCAGCATGTCGGAAAGAGATGGCGCCGTCAGCTCCACCTTGCCGGAAAGCAGGCAATCGGCGCTGTAGCCCATGAAGTCGATCAGCATTTCGGTCCTCGGACGGGTGTGGCCAGATCATGGCCAGCGAGGCCCCTCCTGCATGCGTCCCAATGGTCACGAGGTCCCGGTAACGAATAGGTCTGTGCGTGAAATCACCACTTTCCGCGCCCGGCAGGACAACCGCCCGCGTCGAGCCCGCTCGTGCCTCGTCCGGCCGGACATCAGTCGATGAGGATCTTCCCCGGCACGCTGTTGAATTCGCCGCCGCCCTTGAACGGAAACCGGGCCTTGGTGGCGTCGGTGAGCCGGATGCCCAGTCCCGGGCTCTCCGGCGGGAGCACGCGGCCATCCTGCAGCCGGAACGAATCGCCGATGACCTCCGAATGGAGCGGTCCGAACGCGGGCGCGATCTCCAGGATCACGGTGTTCGAGGCCGCGAACCCGAAATGGAGGTTCTGCATGAAGCCGCCGCCGGATGCCCAGGAATGTGTCGCGATCTTCCGACCGCGGGCTTCCAGCATCGCGGCCACGCGCAGGGATTCCAGCAACCCGCCGGTGAACGCCGCGTCAGGCTGGCCGATGTCGAACGAATCCTGGTCGACGAAGACACGCCACTCGAACGCCGCGGTGAGGCATTCGCCTCCGGCGATGGGCACCGACGTTGAGCGGGCCAGCTCCGCGTAGCCCCACGGGTCCGTGTAGTGCAGTGGCTCCTCGAAGAAGAACAGGTCGTACGGCTCCACGGCCTTCAGGACCGCCTGGGCGATCCCAAGGTCCCAGGTCTGGTCGTTGTTGCCCATGTGGCCGTCGAGCATCACGTTGATGTCACGCCCGACGTGCTCGCGCAGGAACCGGACCTTCGCCCCCTCGAAGTCGGCCGCCTCCGACGGGCGCATGGGGATGTAGTAGTCCACCGACCCGTCGGACTTCACTTCCAGCGAGCCGGCGCCCACTTTGAAGCCCCGGAACCCAAGCGACAGGTAGAAGTCGGCCTTCCTGGCCAGCTTGTCCAGGGGATAGTTCGACGGCCCGCCGGTCGCGTAAGCCGGCAGCGATTCGTGCTTCAGTCCACCGAGCAGCTGGTGGACCGGAACGCCCCGCATCTTGCCCATCAGGTCCCAGAGGGCGGCTTCGATGCCGTTGATGACGATGACGCCGAACCCCACGCGCGCCCAGAAGTTGGCGCAGTGGTACATGCGCCGCCAGAGCTCGGCGATGGGCGTCACGTCGAGGTCCTGGCCGACGAGGATCGGTTTGAAGAACTCCACCGTCGCCGGAACGGCCTCGGGGAAGAAGTACCCGGCGTACGTCTCACCGAGCCCCACGAGTTCGGAATCCGTGTGGATCTCGATGTAGGCGGCGCTGCGGAGCTTCCGGCTTTCGCTCAGGTACGGGTCGTTGGTGCTCGGCCCCGTCAGCAGAACGGTCCTGACGTCCGTGATCTTCATCGTGACTCCCTGGCATGAGATCGAAGGCTGGGCGTTCATCGTACGGGTCGCACTGGTCGCACGGGGCGCGCCCTGCGCCCTCCGCCCTCCGCCCTCCGCCGGTCCTGCACTCCTTGGTCCGCCGTCCGCCGTCTGCCGTCTGCCGCATTGTTACCCTCCGCCGGTGCTGCACTCCTCCGCATTCATTCGTGACGTCCGGTTGCAACCCCGTTGGGGTCGACGCGGTTCCACGGCGTGATGACTGTCCCGCGTCGCTCACATTGGTCCGTCCCGTGGCCGGCGCGATTCGTCGCGCTTGCCGGCATCTGGGGCCTGAGCTTCCTGTTCATCCGACTGGGAGTCGACTCGTTCGCCCCGCTCCAGGTCGCGGCCATCCGGCTGGCGGTCGGCGCCGTGACGCTCCTGGCGATTCTCGCCGCCACCGGAGACAGGCTGCCGCGACGACGCCGCACCTGGATGCATCTCGCCTTCGGCGCGATCTTCATGAACGTGGCGCCGTTCGCGCTGTTCGCCTACGGGGAGCAGCGGATCCCGTCGCTCCTGGCCGGGATCTGGAACGCGACGACGCCGCTCATGACCATGCCGGTCGCCTTTCTCCTGCTACCCACGGAGCGAGCGACGAAATCCAAGGTCACCGGGCTGCTGGTGGGCTTCATCGGTGTCCTCGTGATCCTCGGGGCGTGGCGGGGTTTCGCGGAGCACGACGTGGCCGGCGATCTGATGTGCCTTGGTGCGGCGGCCTGCTACGGCGTGGGCTTCCCGTACGCGCGACGGTTCCTGACGATGAGCGGGGATTCCCCGGCCTCCCTGGCCGGTGGACAGGTCCTCGTGGGGGCGATCGAGGCAGGCATCCTGGCCGTCCTGTTCACTGGTCCACCCGTGGCGGTCCAGACGGAGGGCATCGTCTCGCTCCTCCTCCTGGGCGCCCTGGGTACGGGCGTCGCCTACATCCTGAGTCACTCCATCCTGCGCGACGCCGGAGCGACCGTCGTCTCGAGCGTGACGTACCTGCTCCCGGTCGTGGCGGTGGTCGCCGGTGTTGCGTTCCTGGGCGAACGTCTCGAGTGGAATGAGCCCGTGGGCGCAGTGGTCGTCGTCCTCGGCGCGCTCATCGCGCAGGAACGGCTGGGCCGGTCGTGGTTGCGCGCCCGCCGGGCGCGGGCCGCGGGCGCGGACCCGTAGGATGCCCGCATGACGAAACGCACCGTGGACGAACTTGGCGACTTCCTGGATCTGCCCTACACCGCCGTCCTGGCGACCCACAGGCCCGATGGCAGCATCCTGCTCTCGCCGGTCTGGCACGAATGGCGCGACGGCGGCTTCAACCTGGGCGTCCCGGACAACGACATCAAGCTGCGCCACATCGCCCGCGATCCGCGCGTCACGGTCGTGGTCTACGAGCAGAGCTGGCCGAGCCGCAGCATCGAGGTACGCGGCGTTGCCACCGTCTCGCTCGATGGGCACGAAGAACTCGGACGGCGCCTCTCCGTCCGCTACCTGGGTCCCGTCAAGGGCAACGAGTACGCAGACCGCGTGGGCTCCGGCGTGGTCGTGCGAGTGGAACCCGGCATCATCCGTGCCTGGGACTACGTGGACGAAACCTCGCCGGAGCCGGCCACGGCCGCGCGGCTGGTCCCCCGGGTCGTCACGGACGCCAGGTAGACGTCACTCGAGGCGCCGGATCCTCCGGACGGCAGTGAGCGCAACCGCGATGACCGCGAGTGCGGCCCCGTCTAGGAGGAGCACCACGGGAGCGCCCACGAGCGTGGCCGCCGCGCCCAACGCCAGGTGACCGAATGGCCCGAACCCGATCCCAAAGAACCAGATGCCCATGGCGGCCCCGCGCTCGTGGTCCTCGACACTCTGCTGGATGAGGGACTGGCCCAGCGTGTCCGTCGCCGCCCAGCACATGCCCACGAGGAGGATCAGGAGCATGGACAGGGCGAACGAGGTGCTCACGGCGAAGCCGGCAAGGGCCAGCCCCGACGCCAGTGTCGCCAGGAGAAAGAGCCGGCCGCCGCGGCCCCGGAAGCCCAGTCGCGCGAGGAGCAGCAGCCCGATGATGCCGCCGAGCGATCGTGAGGACGAAAGGGCGCCCAGGCCGGCTGCGTCGGAACCGAGCACGTCCCGTGCGAACGTCGGAAAGAGCGTGATGCTTGCGAATCCCAGGATCTCGTTGACGATCACGACGATGGCGATCAGCGCAACCAGCCGGTTCCGCACGATGAGGGTCATCGAACGCGCGATGCTGGGCACGAGACGCGGGGCCGCCCGTTCCCGGCCGGCATGGCGACGACTCATCGCCATGCCGACGGCCCCGGCGGCCGCAAAGGCGGCAGCCATCACGAACGAGCTGCCCACACCCAATTGCTCCAGCACCACGCCGCCCGAGATCGATCCGATCGTTGACGCGATCTGGCCGCCGAGGTTACCCAGCGCGATGGCGTTCGTGGCACCTTCCGGTCCGGCGAGATCGAACACGTACGACTGGTACGCGGTGCCGCGCGTCATGTCGATAATGCCCAGGCCAAGGCTGAGGAACAGCAACTCGCCGAGGCCCAGGTGGCCAAGGACAGCCACCAACCCAACGACAAGCAGGGCACCCGCGCCCGCCGCGTTCATCACGATCAGCGTCCTGCGCCGGTCGAATCGGTCCACCAGGCTGCCCAGCGGGATTCCCAGGACCAGGGCCGGCATCAGCCGCGCGGCAAACGTGGCGCCGACGGCGAATGCCGAGTCCGACACCTCGAGGGTGACCCAGCTGACGGCCACGAGGCTGACCGACCAGCCAAAGCCGGCGGCGGCGCCGCTGAGCCACAGCATCGTGTAGCCCGGAATCCGGAAGGCAGCCAGCGTGGCGCCGGACCGCAGGATCGACCGTCTCCGAGTTCCGCCCGTGGCCAAGCGCCCTCCGTGTTCATCCGCGATGGCCGCGGTGCTGGGACATTCTGCCTGCTGTCAGGACCGGCCCGGTGACGCGGCCGGCGGTGAGCCGCTGGGCGTCGCGGCTCTCGTGGGAGCGCGCCGGGCGCGCACCCCGGCGCGCCTACTTCGGCTTGATGATCGAGGGCGCCAGTGCCTGCTTCAGGATGAACTGCCCATCGGTGGCGGGGTTGACCAGGTTCGCCTGGGCGTTGTCGAGCACGACCGTGGGAATGAGGCGCACCTGGACGAGTCGCCTGCCCACGAACGTCATCATGGTCATGTACCCCTCTTCGGTCTGGCGGCTCCAGTTCTGGCCGAACCAGAAGTTGCCCTGGCTTGCCACGGCGAGGTGGTTGCCCGACGCGCCCCCCGGGGTGATGGAGATCGCGCCGGCCCAATGGAAGTCGGCGCCGATGACGTGGTCCGTGCCGGCGGCAAACATGGCGTCGCGCCAGGCCAGCTGCTGGGGGAGGAATGCCGCGCGGTACTCGCTCGTGCTCCACTGCGGCAGCGCGATCACGATGTCTCCCGCGGCCCTGGCGGCCGCCGACGCCGCCCGGATGTTCGCCGGCGTCAGCGTGGCCGTCCCAGGGCTCGTGCGGCCGGCCGGGGTGGAACCCCCCGCACCGTTGAGCGCATAGAACGCGAACTTCAACCCGCGCACGGTCACCACGGCCGGCTTCAACGCGGCCGCGAGGTTGGCCCCGGCTCCCACGTGCCTGATGCCGTTCTGATCGAAGTATCGGACGGTGTCCAGCAGGCCGCCGATGCCGGCGTTGGTCATGTGGTCGGAGCCGATGGTGGCAACATCGAAACCGCCCTGCTTCATCAGGCCCGCGACACGTGGGTCCACCGTGAAGACCGTGCCGGTCTCGTGCTGGACGAAGTGGCTCGACATCGGGCACTCGAAATCGCTCACCGCGATGTCCGCGTCCTGGATCAGCCTGCGGACGGCACCGAGGTTTCCCGTCCGCACGGCGTCCACGACATACCAGCCGAGGCGTCCGTCGAAGTGTGTGCCGGTGTAGCGCGCCGTCCCGGCGTTGAGGAGCCAGGGCCAGCCCTTCTTGAGGGTGTTGGTCTGCCGGCTGACGCCACGATCCGCGCAATTGACGCCCGTCGTCAGGACGACGCGGACCTCATCAGCGTCGTAGCCGGTCCACAGGGCACTCCAGGCAGGCGACGGGATGACCAGCGGGTAGACGGCAGAGCGCGCCGGCCCTTCGCCGAAGAGATCCGCACCGTTCAGCGGCACGACCTTGACCCCCGGCCCGACGAGCCCGGGAGGGACGAGGCCGAGCCTTGTGGCCGTGCGCGGCAGGCTGGCAGTGATCCGGTCGGCGGCGATACAGGGCGCCCAGCCCATCGTGGTGGTCCCCAGCGCGGTGGCCACGCCAGTCTCCGCGCCGCAGGGGATCAGCACCGACCCAGCCTTCAGCCTCGCCACCAGCGACGCTGTCGAGATCGCGTTGAGGCGGTAGTTGTCGAATCCCGTCACGACGGCCAGCGGCGTAAGGCCCGCCAGGGTCAGCGCGGTGAGTCGGGGCAATGCGGCCAGGGCAGACGGGGCGGACAACGCCGGCGACGGCTGACTCCCGCCTGTGTCGGAGGACGGTTTCGCGGACGGCGCTGTTGCAGCGGGAGTCGTCGCCCGGATGATCACGCCGGCGACTTCGCTCGTCGCTTGCTCCCCGGCGTCGCCCGGAGAGGGTCCCGCGATCCCCGAGTCGCAACCCGCGAACACGATGCCGGCGAGGATCACGGCGACGGTCCATCGACTGGCGGACCGCGGACGACGGGTCCCTGGAATCAATCGGTGCACTCGCCCAGCATAGACAACGGGCCTGTGATCCGGTCCGGCAGTGTCCGTCAGCACGTGGAGCCGCGAGAGGCGCGGCAGCGACTGGCACCAGTGGTACGGATGGACCCGTACCTCCGGGCCGTTGGTCGGCCAGCCCGGACAGATAGTCTTCGACCCGGATGTACCAGCCGATCGATTTCTACAGGATCCTCCAGGTCGACGAAGCCGCGCACCCGGACGTGGTTCGAGCCGCCTATCGCGTGCTTGCCCGCGCCTATCACCCGGATGTCGAGGGGGGCTCCGCCGAGAA
Organism: Chloroflexota bacterium; assembly: GCA_031431395.1. GTDB lineage: Bacteria > Chloroflexota > Limnocylindria > Limnocylindrales > CSP1-4 > VGPE01. The sequence goes on from JANPDJ010000089.1 coordinate 10,686, forward strand.
GATGGTGGCACTCAACAACGCCTGGGCAGTCATCTCGGACGACAAGAAGCGCGCCATATACGACCAGACGCGTACCCGCACCAGTCGCGACCCCGAGGCTCGCTCGAACGGGCACGAACCGATCCATGTCGGCGACCCGCCCGTTGAGAGCCGGCGGCCGCGCGGGCGGACCCCAGCCGCACCTGCGACCCCTTCGACGATCCTGGACTTCGGGCGCTACCAGGGCTGGACGCTGGACCAGGTCGCCCGGCAGGACCCCGACTTCCTCGAATGGCTGGCCCGGACGCCAACGGGGCGCCCCTACCGCGCAGAAATCGACTCGCTCCTGGCGACCCATCGAGTTGCCGCGGCGCCCACAACGAGACCCAGCCCTGTACGGCGCACGTCCTCCTGGAAGACGCGGCGCTGACGTCCAACGCAGCCGCCCCCGTGACGCCGGGACGGCGTGCGCACTCCGATCGTGGGGACCGGGCTGGAGTCGGACGCGACCGGCCTCTAGCGCCTCATACGACGCCCAGCAGGGCCGTTGCTACCCGACGACGGGCGTCCGGGACGGATGACCCTTTCGGTCTCACGCTCGCGGTGTCGACGGGCCTTGCCGGCGCCGTCCCGTGGGGCGGGAATGACACCGCCTGATGCGCGAAGGCCGGTTCCGCCGGCCTTCCTGCCACCTCCTGCCGGATTGCTCGCATCGGGCTTGGTCTTGCCGCCCCGAGGAGCGCCTGGATCGGCCCCGGGAGGCGGGGTCGGCGCTCCCGCTGCCGCCGCGCGCCGCGCCGCGCGATCGTGGCGGGCACGGTTCACGTGATCAAGCGCGCGCGCCACGCCCGGTTCAGCCGACGCCGGCAGGTCCGATGCGAGCCCGCTGAGCACGGTAGCCGCACGGTCCAGCCCCTGATCGAGATCCCCTGGAACCACCGTGTCGTCCGCGGAGTCGGCGAGGATGTCGGCGAGCTGTGCGTCCGCCGCCACGAGTGCCGCGTCGGCCGCGCGAAGATCTCCACGGGCGCCCGCCTGCTTCGCTTCGGTCAGGCGTGAATCCAGCAACCGGAGGCGGGCACGCGGCCGGTCGGGAGACCCTGGTGGGGGCAGGGTCAGCGATTCGATCGTCAGCCGGAGGCCATACAGGGGCTGCCCCGGACCATCGGATGCGGCGACGAAACCTACGCTTCCAACGATGAGCGATGCCGCGAGGGCGCCCGCCACGACCCACCGCGGGCGACGACGGCCCATCCGAAGGCGATCCTGCGCTTTGATCCGGGACGCCGCGACGGCATCCCGGTAGGCGGCAAGGACCGTGTGGCGGACGGCTGCGACGGGCGCGGGGTCCGGCAGGTACGCCGAGGCAATCCTGGTCGCGAACCACGCCTCCAGCGGATCAACCTCCGCTGCACGACTGATTCTCCCCGGGAAGAGCCGGATCCTCATGCCGGTGCTCCATCCGGCTCACCGGCGAACCAGACGGCCGGATCCAGCTGGCGGCGAAGGGTCGCCAGCGCCCGGAACTGGAGTGCGCGAACCGTGCCCTCGCGCTTGCCGATCACAGCAGCGATCTCGGCGTGCGCAAGACCGCCGAAGAAGCGCAGGACCACGACGTCACGCTGGTCGGCCGTGAGCCCAAGGAGCGCGTCGCGGAGGAGGGCCCGGTCCGCCTGCGATTCCGCACGGCGGGCGGGTCCGGGCGCAGGGTCCGGGTGCTCGGCGAGTGCATCGAGCGCTGCGTGCGGTCGTCGTCCGCGCTCGATGTCGATGACGGCATTGCGTGCGATCCGGAACAGCCAGGCTCCAAACGGCACGCCGCGATCCTCGTAGGTTGGCAGCGCCTCGATGACGCTGAGGAAGACGCGCTGGACGAGGTCCTGAGCATCCGCCGGTTCGCGCAGGCGGACGAGCGCGTACCGGTAGACGCGCTCGCCGAAGAGCCCATAGAGCGTGTCGAACGCCTCGTCGTCGCCCCCCATCGCGCCGGCGACCGCCACCTGGATTTAAGATGGTAACGCCCCAACCGGGGCGCCCCCCCCCCAAAGACAACAACAACCCCCCCGTGACGGCCCAAAACCGCCCGCCCACCCGCGGGCCGG
>JANPDJ010000090.1:0-5454 GCA_031431395.1 Chloroflexota bacterium
GCCGCGCCGATCCGCGTGTCGATCCTCGGCGGGTGCGCCGCCTCCCACGCGGAGATCCCCGGCTCCTTCGTGAGCAGGTAGCCAAGCTCGTCGGTGCCGGCCAGGATCATCAGCTTCACGAACGGGTCGATCTCGAAGTCCAGGTCCTCGTCGCCCGGCAGGTAGACCTTCTGCGACTCCAGGTCCACGGTCAGCTCCACGTCCGGGTTCTCCGCGAACATTTCGAACAACTGGCGGTGCCGTTCGGGCGTCACGGCGATGGGAAGCAGGCCGTTCTTCAGCGAGTTCGTGCGGAAGATGTCGGCGAAGCTCGTCGACAGGATCACGCGGATCCCCCATGCCACCAGGGCCCACGGGGCGTGTTCACGGGACGATCCCGCCCCGAAGTTGTCGCCGGCAAGCAGGATCTTCCGGCCCTGCATCTCGCGCCGGTTGAGCACGAAATCGGGCTTGGCGTCGCCGTCATCCGTGAAGCGCCAGTCGGCGAACAGCGCCTCGGACAGTCCCCAGCGGTCCGTCATCTTCAGGAATCGCGCCGGCACCACCTGGTCCGTGTCCACGTTCTCCGCCGGCAGCGGGATGATGCGGCTCCGGATCGTCTCGAACGGATCGCGCGGCGACGTCATGGGCCCCCCACTTCCGCCGGCGGCACGATGCCGGGCAGCGTCCGCGGATCAGTGATCACTCCGCGGAGGGCGCTCGCGGCCGCCGTCAGGGGGCTCGCGAGGAACGTGCGCCCGCCCTTGCCCTGGCGGCCCTCGAAGTTGCGGTTGGACGTGCTGATCGCGTACTGGCCTGGCGCCAGCTGGTCGCCGTTCATCGCGATGCACATTGAGCAGCCGGCCTCGCGCCAGTCGGCGCCGGCCGCGCGGAACACCTCGTCGAGGCCCTCCCGTTCCGCCTGGCGCTTGACGCTCTCCGAGCCGGGCACGACCATGACCCGCGTGCCCTCCGCGACGTGCTGTCCACGCAGGACCTCGGCGGCGACGCGCAGGTCACTGATCCGGCTGTTGGTGCACGAGCCGATGAACACGACGTCCACCTTCTGGCCAGCAATGGCCTGGCCCGGCACGAGGTCCATGTACTCCAACGCGTGTGCCAGGGCGCGACGGCTCGCGCCGTCTTCGAGCGCATCCGGCGTGGGGACCCGGCCCGAGACGGGGATACCCATGCCGGGGTTGGTGCCGTACGTGACCATGGGCTCGAGCGTGGCCGCGTCGATGGTGATGTCCTTGTCGTAGACGGCGCCTTCGTCCGTCGGCAGGGCCCGCCAGCGGGCGACGGCCTCGTCCCACGCGGTGCCGGCGGGAGCATGGCGCCGGCCGTGCAGGTATTCGAACGTGGTGTCGTCCGGGGCGATCAGGCCGGCACGTGCCCCGCCCTCGATGGACATGTTGCAGATCGTCATCCGCTGCTCCATGGTCAGCGCGCGGATGGCATCGCCGGTGTACTCGAAGATGTGTCCGGTGCCTCCCCCGATCCCGATCCGCGCAATCAGGGCGAGGATGATGTCCTTGGCGCTCACCCCGGGGGCCAGGCGGCCGTCCACGCGGACCTCGTACGTCCTGGGGGTGCGCTGGAGGAGTGCCTGCGTCGCCAGCACCATCTCCACTTCGCTGGTGCCAATGCCGAAGGCAAGGGCGCCGAACGCGCCGTGGGGGGCGGTGTGCGAATCGCCGCACACGATCGTCATGCCGGGCTGAGTCAGCCCAAGCTCCGGCCCGATGACGTGGACGATCCCCTGGTCCGCGGACCCCCAGCCGTGGAGCGGGATCCCGAACTCCCGGCAGTTGTCGGCGAGGGCGCGCACCTGGTGGGCCGCCATGGGGTCGAGGATCGGCAGGTTGCGGGCGTGCGTGGGCGTCGAGTGGTCGGCCGTGGCGATCGTCAGGTCCGGCCGCCTGACCGTCAGCCCACGTTCGCGGAGGCCCGTGAAGGCCTGCGGGCTGGTGACCTCGTGGATGAGATGAAGGTCTACCGCGAGGACGGCAGGGGACTCCGGGTCCTGGCTGACGACATGGTCGTCCCAGATCTTCTCGACAAGGGTTCGGGGGCGTGTGGTGGACATCGTGGCTCGGCTGCTGAGGGCGGGTGGAACGGCCGAAAGCCTAGCAGAGGGTGCCCGCGTGCCGGCCGCAGCGGTCCGGTTCGGCAGCGAGCGGTCCGGTTCGGCAGCGAGGTTCTGCCGCTCAGCGATCCTGGCGCTGGTAGGCGAGGCCCGCCGCCGTAGACGGCCGCGTCCGGGCCTCGTCCCGGCCCAATCTGTCCGAATCTGTCCGAATCTCCTGCCTAGCAGCGTTGTCATGGGTACCGGGCGAGTTCTCCCGCGGCCGGTTCTCCTACCATCTCCCTGGTCGCTGGGGGGCGGAACCGGCGATGCGGACGCCCGGGCCGAAGCCCGCCGGCCAAACCTGCCGGCCAAACCCGCCGGCCAAACCCGCCGGCCGACCGCACGCCGCCCCACTGGTACTTCCGTCCACTCCGTTTTGGTGGTGCGCTCGTGTACAACCCGTGTGCGTCCTGTTCGCCGCGCGGTTGACAGTCAGCCTGCGTGGTGCCCTCGCCGGTCGGACTTCGGAAGAGCGGCCTGAATGTTCATTCTCTACGCGGTTGCAGCCGGTATCGCCATCGGGCTGGCCCGCGGCGGTTCGCCGTCACGACTTGGCAGGATCCAGTTTCGCTGGGGTGGGGTCATCCTGGCCGGTATGGCCGTCCAAATCGCCCTCTTCTCACCGGCCGTATCTGAATGGCTGGGCGGTGTGGCGCCCGTGATCTATGTCGGATCGACGGCCGCCGTGCTCCTGGCCGTGGCGGTCAACCGGCGGATCACGGGCATCCCGGTGATCGTGGCCGGCGCAGCGGCGAACCTGGCCGCGATCGTCGCAAACGGTGGGTACATGCCGGCCGAACCGGGTGCGTTTGCTTCGACTGGTGGCCGGTTCGGCACCGCGTACACGAACAGCAGCCTGGTGGCGCACCCCGCACTTGCGCCGCTCACCGACATCTTCGCGCTGCCCGCCTGGCTGCCCGGCACCAATGTCTTCAGTGTCGGTGACGTGCTGATCGGGGTGGGCGTGGCGTGGGCCATCATGACTGCCATGCGGTTGGACCCGCGGGCACCAGGGTCGGCCTCGCCGGGGATCGACGGGAACCGGCTCCCGTCCCGGCCGTCCGTCGCGGCCTCCCGCGCCGGTTCGGCCCAATCAGGACCTCCCGGTCATTCCGCATGAGCATGACCACAAGGATGCCTACCGTCGCGCGGCGAGCAGGTGCGCGCGATCCGCGCGCGCGTTGGGTCGCTTGACGAAGCCTGCTAGACTCACCGGCAATCCGCGGGGAACCGCTCTGCGGACCAGGGAGACCACATTGGGCCTGTTCGACAGTCGGGATCGCCAGCTCGTCGCCATCGTCATCAGGACGGATGGCCGGCGCGTGCAGATTCCCGTGCAGGACCTGGGCCTCGCCAACGATGTATCCCTTCTCGGCCTTCTTCGCTCCTTTGGGCTTGGTCTTGCGGACCTTCTTGGTCTCATTACCGGCTCCCGGCGGGAGAACGGAGGAACGCGGAGGATCAAGCGCTAGCGCAAGAACCACCGAAGACCGAAGGGACCCTCGCCGGAAGCGGCGGGGGTTTTTTGATGCTTCGGGATGTCAGGCCGGCGGACGCGCAGCGGCGTGACGGCGGATCGGGATCCGGACCGGCAACCAGCGGCACAGTCGAGATGAGATGAGCAGCCCAGGGGTTCATGCGGAACGTGGAGGCCACCAGCGATGACGTTGACAAGAGGAGACGCCAGCAGCCCGCCGCAGCGTCGGTCGCACGTGCCGAACGACGGGACGGCCGGGGCGCTGGCCGTGGAGCAGGCACGCAAGGAGATGTTCCGCGAGGGCGCCTCCGAGACGAGGCGACGGGTGCGGATCGGCGCGGATGTCGTCTGTGAGGCGCTGATCCTCCAGGGCGCCACCACCCTCTTTTCGTATCCGGGCGGCGTGATCCTGCCGTTCTACGACGTGCTGGGCGATTATCCCGAGATCCGCCACATCCTCGTCCGCCACGAGCAGGGTGGGGCCCATGCGGCAGATGGCTTCGCCCGTGCCACCGGCAAGGTGGGCGTGTGCATGGGTACGAGCGGGCCCGGCGCCACGAACCTCGTGACGGGCATCGGAACCGCGCAGCTCGACTCGGTGCCGATTGTCGCGATCACCGGCAACGTCCCGGGCGCTCTCATCGGCAAGGACGCGTTCCAGGAGATCGACATCAGCGGCATCACGCTGCCGATGACCAAGCACAACTACCTGGTCCGCGATGCCGACGACCTGCCCCGCGTCCTGGCGGAGGCATTCCACATCGCCCGCAGCGGCCGCCCCGGTCCCGTGCACGTGGACATCACGAAGGACGCCCTGCAGCAGGAGACCACCGCCCGGCATCCAAGCGCGGAGGAGGTCATTGCCGGCCTGCCCGGCTTCCGCCCCAACTACGACGGCCACACGCGACAGCTGAAGCTCGCTGCCCAGGAGATCGCGAAGGCCCGCCGGCCCGTGATCCTCGCCGGCCACGGCGTGCTGCACGCCGGGGCCTGGGACGACCTCCGGGCGTTTGCCGAGAAGACGCAGATGCCGGTCGCGCACACCCTGCTGGGCATCGGGGCGATGGACGAGACCCATCCGCTGAGCTACGGCTACATGGGCATGCACGGCTGGAAGCACGTGAATCGCGCGATCCAGTCGGCGGACCTGCTGTTCGCCGTTGGGATGCGGTTCGACGACCGGGTGACCGGCAATGTGCGCACGTACGCGCCGTACGCTCGCATCGTGCACGTGGACATCGATCCCGCGGAGATCGGCAAGAACGTCGCAGTGGAAGTCCCCATCGTGGGCGACGCTGGGCGCGTGCTGCAGGCGATGCTGCCCATGGTGGAGGCCGTGGATCCGGACACACGCGCGGAGTACTTCGCACAGCTGGCCGAATGGCGCCGCGAGTCCGAAGCCAGCTCATGGCACGGTTCGGGATCCTGGCGCGACGGCCACCTGTCGGCCGACTACGTGATCAGCCGGATCGGAGAGCTCACCAACCACGACGCGACCATGGTGTCCGACGTGGGCCAGAACCAGATGTGGATGGCGCGCTATGCCGGCTACCGCCGGCCCAACGCGCATGTGACCTCCGGCGGCCTCGGGACGATGGGCTTCAGCCTGCCGGCGGCCATGGGGGCCGCCCTGGGCCGACCCGACAAGGAGACATGGGCGATTGCCGGTGACGGCGGGTTCCAGATGATGGCCCAGGAACTCATGACCCTCGTCCAGGACGACATTCCGGTCAAGATCGCGCTGCTCGACAACAAGAAGCTCGGGATGATCCGCCAGTGGCAGGAGATCATCTACGGTGGCAACTACCACTCGTCGCACCTGATGGGCCCGGACTTCGTGAAACTGGCGGACGCATTCGGCATTCCG
>JANPDJ010000091.1:0-15723 GCA_031431395.1 Chloroflexota bacterium
CCGGACCAGCCTGTTCGCGTCGCCGCAGCATCCCTACACGCGGGCCCTGATGTCAGCGATCCCGATCCCCCAACCCGGACTGCCGCGCCGCCGGATCATTCTCACGGGCGATGTCCCCAGCCCGGTGAATCCGCCGCGGGGATGCCACTTCCACCCGCGCTGCCCGGAGGCCATCCCCATGTGCGCGACGCTGGAACCGCCGCTCGTGCAGACGGGCGAGGGCCATCTGACGGCCTGCATCCTTCGCGACCCGCGCTACGTGGATCGGGACAACCTGCCGGACGTCGCGCCGGCCTGAAGCCGGACCCAGGCTGATCAGGCAGTGGGGCGAGGCGGCGGGGCAGGCGCCAGCGCGGTGCCAGGGGCTGGTCGGACACCGGGCGCCAGCTGGGAACCCGCTGCCCGTGGCACGAACTCCGCGACCGTTGCGTCCGTGATCTCGTCCGCCCAGTGGCACGCCACCCGGTGGCCGGACTGGACCTCGCGAAACTCCGGCTCCACGGTTGCGCAGTTTTCCGGGTTTCCCAGCCGCTCGCGCAGCCAGCACCGGGTGTGGAACCGGCAGCCCGATGGGGGGTTCGCCGGCGACGGCACGTCCCCGGTCAGCACGAGCCGCTTCTTGCGAACCCGCGGATCCGGGTTTGGCACGGCCGATAGGAGGGCGACCGTGTACGGATGCCGCGGCTGGTGGTAGAGGACGTCCACCCCGGCCAGCTCAACGATTTTGCCCAGGTACATCACGCCCACCCGGTCGCTGATGTACTCGATCACCGAGAGGTTGTGGGCGACGAAGAGGTACGTCAGGTTGAACCGGTCCCGCAGGTCCACCAGCAGGTTCAGGATCTGGGACTGGATCGACACATCGAGCGCCGAAACGGGTTCGTCGCACACGATGAACTCCGGGTCGAGGGCGAGCGCCCGTGCGATGCCGATCCGCTGCCGCTGGCCGCCGGAGAACTCGTGCGGGTAGCGGCGCGCGTAGTCGCGACGGAGGCCAACGGCCTCCAGGTAGTCCCCCACCCGCTTGTCGCGAACGGGACGCGCGCCCCAGTCATTCTCCCGGTCCGCCTGCGCGAGCAGGCCCTCGCCGATGATGTCGCTGACCGGCATCCGGGGGTTGTGGGAAGCGACCGGATCCTGGAAGATGATCTGCATCCGCCGGCGCATCCGCTTGAGGCTGGCCGCATCCAGCCCGAAGACGTCGATCCCGTCGAACGCCACCTGGCCCGCGGTCGGGGCCTGGAGTCGCAGGATCGTCCGCCCCAGCGTGGTCTTGCCGCAGCCGGACTCGCCGACGAGCCCCAGCGTTTCGCCTCGCCGGATCTGGAGCGAAACATCGTCCACCGCGCGCACACTGCCGATGGTCCTTCGCAGCAGCCCGCCCTTGATCGGGAAGTACGTCCGGACGTTCCTGATGTCGAGCAGGACTGGGCGGTCCCCCTCGCCGCGAACGGCCCGTTCCGCGCCCGCGGCAGGTGGGATCGACATCTCGCGGCTATCCGACGACATCGGTCACCGTCCTCGTCACGGCCGTCTCGAACGCCTGCCGGCGGTCGGCCTGCCCAGGCGTGTGAAGCCAGCAGCGCGAGAACCTGTCGCGCCCGTCCAGCTGGATCAACTCGGGCTCCTCGAGGCATCGATCCCACTGGTACGGACAGCGTGGCTGGAACTTGCAGCCGGACGGCATCCGGAAGGGGTTCGGCACGACGCCCTCGATCGTCGTCAGCTCCCGGCCGCGCTTCCCTTCACTCGGAATGGAGTTCAGGAGCCCCTGCGTGTACGGGTGCTTCGGCGACAGGAGCACTTCTTCGACCGTACCGGTCTCGACGATCCGGCCGGCGTACATGACCGCGATCGATTCGACCGTCTCAGCCACCACGGCAAGGTCGTGCGTGATGAGCAGCAGCGCTGTACCCGTGCGGGCCTGGATTTCCTGGATCAACTCGAGGATCTGGGCCTGGATCGTCACGTCGAGCGCTGTCGTGGGCTCGTCGGCGATGAGCAGCTTGGGGTTGCACGAGAGTGCCATCGCGATCATCACGCGCTGGCGCATCCCGCCCGACATCTCGTGGGGGTACTGGCGGGCGCGTCGCTCCGGTGCGGCGAGGCCCACGAGGCGCATCGACTCCACCGCCCGGTTGAGCGCCTCACGCTTCGAGACCTTCTGGTGCAGCTTCACCGCTTCGGCAATCTGGTCGCCCACGGTGAACACGGGGTTGAGGCTGGTCATGGGCTCCTGGAAGATCATTGCGATGTCGGCGCCGCGGACGTCCCGCATCTCGTCGTCTGTCAGCGCGAGCAGGTCACGGCCTTCGAACCAGACTTCACCCCCGACGATCTCGCCGGGAGGGGTCTCGATCAGGCGCATGATCGTGTGCGCGGTGACGCTCTTGCCGCAGCCGGATTCGCCCACGAGACCCAGCGTCCCGCCGCGCGGGATCCGAAGGTCCACGCCGTCCACGGCCTTCACGGTCCCGTCCATCACGTGGAAGGAGGTCCGCAGACCGCGGACGTCGAGCAGCGTGCCGGCATCGGGGGGCCCGGATGCGCCCGGTACGGAACGGTCGCGCGGGTAGGCCTCGCCGTCGCGGCCCGACGTCGTCAAAACTTGCTCCGCGGGTCAAGGGCATCCCGCAGGCCGTCGCCCATGAAGTTGATCCCCAGCACGGTCAGCACGATGGCAAGACCCGGGAAGGCAGGCCACCACCAGTTGCCGTTCGGGATGAATGCGACGGCGCCGCTGAGCGCGTTGCCCCACGTGGGCTGGGTGGCGTCAACGCCGAAGCCAAGGAAGCTCACGAACGCCTCTGTGACGATGACCCCGGCGATCGAGAGCGTTGTGGCAACGATCAGCGGGCTGACCGCGTTCGGGAGGATGTGCCGGAAGATGATCCGGCGATTCCCGACACCCACCGCGCGGGCAGCCTCCACGAACACCTCCGATCGCAGGGTGAGGAAGAGGCTGCGCACGAGGCGCGCAAGGCTGGGCCAGCCCAGGGCGGCAAAGACGAACACGATGGAAATCCACGAGCCGCCGCCGAGGAACTTCGAGACCACGAGGATCACGAACAGGATGGGCAGGCTCAGCAGCACGTCCACGACCCGCATCAGCAGGTTGTCCAGCCAGCCGCCGAAGTAGCCGGCAAGGCCGCCCACGATCGCGCCGATGATCGCCGCGAATACGGAAGCTCCCACACCGATGACCAGGGACAGACGGGCGCCGTTCACCACCACGGTGAGGACGTCGCGCCCCAGGCCACCGGTGGTGCCGAACGGGTGCTCAAGGCTTGGCGGACAGCCGTTGGAACCCAGGCTCTTCGGGTCACCGGGGCAGTGGGCGATGGGCGCCGGAAGCTCATAGAAGTTGAACGGGACAATGAACGGCCCCACCACCGCGATCGCGCAGATCGTCAGAAAGAGGATCGATCCGAAGACGGCCAGCTTGTGCCGCCGGAATCGCCGCCAGGCGATCTGCCACTGGTTGAGCGAGACGAGGCTGACCTCGAAATCCTCTGTCCCGCCGCCGTGCATCGGCACGGGCAGGTGGCGGTCGGAGCCGGGCAGGCGCGGAGACTGGTTCATCGTCATGCGTCGCCGTCAATCGTAGTGAACGCGCGGATCAACCAGCGCATAGGCGATGTCAGCCGCCAGATTCGCCAGGACCACCGTCATGGATGCGATGAGGAGGATTCCCATGAGGACCGGGTAGTCGAACGACTCCGTGGCCAGGATGAACTGGCGGCCCATCCCCGGCCACGAGAAGATCGTCTCGGTGACGATGGCACCCGTGAACAGGAACGGAATCTCGATGCCGATATTCGTGACCACCGGCAGCAGCGCATTTCGCAGAGCGTGCTTGAAGATGACCGTCCGCTCCGGTACGCCCTTCGCGCGAGCGGTCTTGACGAAATCCTGGTTGAGCGAATCCAGCATCGACGCGCGAATGAACCGCGAGTCGAACGCGATATTCACCAGGACGAGTGTGAAGACCGGCAGCACGAGATGAGTGCCGAGGTCGTACAGGGCGCTGATCGGCTGGGAGCCGAAGAACTTCCAGTAGGCGTCCGTGCCAAAGGTCGGCACCGTACGGGTCGTCCACATCCCGCCCACGGGAAACCACCGCAACGGCGGGGCTGCGAACAGGCTGATGAGCATGATCCCCAGCCAGAACGTGGGCAGGGAATAGCCCACGTAGTTGACGATCGTCAGCGCCGAATCGAACAGGCTGTAGCGCTTGACCGCGGCATACACGCCCGCCACGAATGCCACGGTGATCCAGATCACATACGCGGTGGTGGCAAGGATGAATGTGGGCAGGAAGCGCGACGTGATCACGTCCGTCACGAGGCGACCGTCGATGATCGAATACCCCAGGTCCCCGTGCAGGACACCGTTGTCGCCGCCCGGGAGTTCCACTGTCAGGCCGGCCACGCTGATCGTGCCGCCGGGGAGCGCATTGACCAGGAACGGCTTGTCGCCACACACGCCCAGCCACTTGCAGTACTGGACCGGGATCGGGTCATCCAGGCCCCAGCGGTGCTTGAACGCCTGGATCTGCTCCGCCGTGATCTTCGGGTTCTGCGTGAAGCGGCCCAGCGGACCGCCGGGGGCGATCAGCAGGATGAAATAGATCACGAAGGAGATCCCAAGCAGGACCGGGATCGCCTGTAGCAGCCGCCGGACGATGTACTTCGCCATCAGGGTCCGCCAGGAATGGTGATGCTGCGGGACTCCGGGGAGGCCCGCAGCATCAGATGTTCGTCAGTGACTCGAGGCTACGGTTCGATCCACCAATCCTCGCTGTTCCAGTCAGTGGCGGCCTGGGCCGGATTGGGCACGAAGTTGTGCATCTTCGGGCTCTTCAGCCAGACGTTCACGTGGTTGAACAGCGGCAGGTAGCCGGTGTTCTGCTCGGACGAGAGGATGTCCAGGACCTTGCCCATGGCCTCCTTCGTGGTCTTCGGGTCAAGGGTTCCGGCAATCGTGGCCCAGGCGGCATCCATCTCGGGGCTGAACCACCGCATCTCGTTGGAGGAGGGCGGATGCGCCGGATCGTCCGGATCGCCGATGGGACCCGAGACGAACAGCGGCCGGAATGACGTGGGATCCGGCGAACTCGTGTTGCCATGCATCGCGATGTCGAAGTTCCCATGCTGGACGTTGCAGTCCGTGTCGGCCGGGACCTCGCCCCACGAACCGAAGACATCCGGCTGGGCAGGCTTGACCTTGACCTCACCGAGGACGCCAAGCGTCTTCAGTTGCGAGGCAAGGAGCGTAATCGTGTTCTCGCGGTATGGCCGTTTCGTTGTGCAGATCTCCACCTGCAGCTTCTTGCCGCCCTTGGCGCGAACGCCGTCCGCCCCCGGGGTCCAGCCCGCCGCGTCAAGCAGCGCCTGGGCCTTCGCCAGATCGAATGTCGTGGTGAGCGGCGCGTCCTTGTAGAACCAGAGCATGGGCGAGAGGAAGCTGGTGGCGCGGGTGACGGTACCGCCCATCGGCCCCTTGATGATGGAGTCGACATCGGTGGCCGTCATCATCGCCCGGATGATGGTCTTGTAGTCGTCCCCGTACTTCTCCTTCAAACGCTTGTTGTTGTAGAAGAAGGCCTCGGAGAACAGTGCGTCCTGGACGAACAGTTGGTCCTGCGGAATATCGGTCAGCGTGGGCCGATCCGCGTCACTCAGGTCCATCGCCAGGTCGAATTCATTGGCGCGGAACCCCTGGACCATCGCCGGCGAGTCGCCGTAGTACTTGAAAATCAACTTGTCCAGGTACGGCGGATGCCCGTAGATCGTGGCGCAATTGGGATTCGGCAGGTACGTGATCTGTGCGGCGGGATCAACCTCTGCCGGGATGTAGCAGCCGGCATAGACGCCGCTCTTCGGGTCCTTCAGGGTGTACAGCTTGGTGGCTGCGTCCTTGGGCGGAACGGTCTCGATGTAGTGCTTGGGCAGCACTGCCGACGAGCCGAGCCCGAACTGCAGGAGGTATCCGGCATAGATCTGGCCGTAATGAATGACGCAGTCGGTTCCAGTGCCGCCGTCAACGGCGGTGATATCCGCAAAGCCAACCGTCTGGACGCCGACATTTTCCTTGTCCGTGACCCACTTCACGGTCGCCTCGATGTCGGCGCACGTGATGGGCTTCCCGTCGGACCACTTCATGCCCGGCTTGAGCTTCCAGGTGACGTCCATCTTGCCGCCGCTGACGACCACCTCTCCGTTTTCGACGGTCGGCACGTTTGAGGCCAGCTCCGGGTAATACTTCAGGTCCCCGTCCAGCTTGACCAGATTGGGGAAGGCCGGATTCGTGGCCTCGCTGTCGGCATTTGCGGAAATGTAGGCCGGATTCAGCGTCGTGACGGTCTGCCACTCCGCCATGACGAGTGTTCCGCCGGTTTTGGCAGCCGGCTCCGCGACGTACTTCGAGACCAGATCGCTGGCCGGCACCGGCGTCGGCGCGGCCGTGGGCGCGGCCGTGGGCGCGGCCGTGGGTGCGGCGGTTGGCGCGGCCGTGGGCGCCGCGGTCGACGATGCTCCCTGGCAGGCTCCGAAGATCAGCGCTGCTCCCGCAAGCAGGCTGAGCAGGCGTCTGTGCATCTTGACGGATCCTCCCAGGGCAGGTACGACAATTGAAGCGGCCGCGCGCCGCGTGGTGCGCTCACGACCGTAGGCAGCCCGTACCAATTTCGAAATAGCCTGCCGGTACTATGGGCACGCCCCAATCGCATGTCAACTGGACCCCAGTTGGCACTGGCTTCAACATTCGTCCCGCACCTGCACGGGCGACCGAATGCGTCAGGGCGCGGCCGCCCCACGGGCAGCGTCCGGGCGCCAGCGCAGGTTCGGCTGGCGTGCCGCGGTGGCCTCATCCAGTCGGCGCACGGGGGCCGTCTGCGGTGCTCCGGTCACGAGGTCGGGCGTCTCACGGGCCTCCTTCGCGATCGCGATGAGGGCATCGGCGAACGCGTCGAGGGTCTCCACGGTTTCGGTCTCCGTGGGTTCGATCAGCATGCCCTCGTCCACGATCAGCGGGAAGTAGATCGTCGGCGGGTGGTACCCGTAGTCGATCAGGCGCTTCGCGATGTCGAGCGTCCGCACGCCCGTGGTGTGGTGGAGCGTGCTGGCGGATGCCACGAATTCGTGCTTGCAGGCGCGGTCGTACGGGATGTCGAAGGTACCGGCAAGCCGCGCCTTGAGGTAGTTGGCGGCGAGGACCGCGTCATTGCTGACCTCCTCAAGGCCACTTCCACCGTGGTGGAAGATGTACGTGAATGCACGGACCAGGACCCCGGTGCTGGCGACGAACGACCGCAGCCGGCCGATGCTGGACGGGCGCTCCCCCGGACGCTCCAGGCGGAAGGTGCCATCAGCCTCGCGAAGCACCCGCGGCGACGGCAGGAACGGGACCAGGTTCTCCCGTACGCCCACCGGACCCGCTCCGGGGCCGCCTCCGCCGTGGGGGGTGGAGAAGGTTTTGTGGACGTTGAAGTGCATGACGTCGAACCCGGCCTCGCCCGGCTTGAACCGGCCCAGGATCGCGTTGAGGTTGGCGCCGTCCATGTACGCCAGGGCACCGGCAGCGTGCACGGCTTCCAGCAACTCCCCGATCCGCGCCTCGAACAGCCCCAGCGTGGAGGGGTTGGTGATCATGACGGCGGCCGTCCGCGGTCCCAGCGCCGCGGTGAACGCGGCCACGTCCACGCCACCGTCGGCGGCGGACGGGATCGTGATCGTCTTGTACCCGGCCATCGTCGCCGTGGCCGGATTGGTGCCGTGCGATGAATCCGGCACCAGGACCTCGTCGCGCTCGAGGTTGCCCCGCGAATGGTGGTAGGCGCGGATCATGAGGATGCCCGTGAGTTCGCCCTGCGCTCCGGCAGCCGGATGGAGCGAGACGGCCGTCATGCCGCTGATCTCCATGAGCGCCTGCTCCAGTTCCCAGAGCAACTGGAGGCTTCCCTGGGCGGTCTCGTCGGGCGCCAGTGGGTGGAGCCCGGCGAATCCCGGGATCCGCGCCGCCCACTCATCGATCTTGGGGTTGTACTTCATCGTGCAGGAGCCCAGCGGATAGAAGCCCGTGTCCACGGCGTAGTTCAACTGGGAGAGATTCACGTAGTGCCGGACGACCTCCGGCTCGTTGAGTTCAGGCAGTGCGGGCGGCGTCACGCGCCGCTGGCTCGCCGGCACGCGGTCGAGCGCCCCGGCCGGTGGAGACGGAATCTTCCCGCCGCCGCGGCCAGGACGGGACAGTTCGAAGATCGTGGGCTGAAGGCGATTGCCGGTAACGCTCATCGGGCAGTCCCCGCAGACGACCCTGCTGCCGTCCTGGCATGGTCGCCGCGCCCGGCGACTCCGGCCAGCTCGGCCCGCAGGGCATCCCCGAACATGCGGATCTCCTGGCTCGTGGTGACTTCCGTGGCGCAGACGAGCAGGGCGTCCCGCAGCGATGGGTCGTCCGGTTCGGCGTCCGAGAGGACAAGGCCGGCGAGGACGCCGTGACCGAGGAGCCGGCGGTGGACATCCCGGGCGTTGGGGACGTGAACGGCGAACTCATTGAGGTACGCACCAGAATGGATCCGGGGCGCGCCGGCTTCCGCCAGGACCCCTTCGAGCTCTGCGGCCCGCGCGGCTCCCAGCGTGGCCACGTCGGCGAGGCCCCGGGGGCCCATCGTCGCGAGGTAGATGCTGGCGGCCAGGGCGAGAAGCGTCTGGTTCGTGGTGATGGAACTGGCGGCGCGCTCGCGGCGGATGTCCTGCTCGCGGGCCCGCAGCGTCATCACGAACGCGCGCCGACCGTCAAGGTCCGTGGTCATGCCGATCAGGCGCCCCGGGATCTGGCGGACCAGCTCGTTCGTGCAGGCGAGAATGCCCAGGTACGGGCCCCCGAACTGCGGCGCAATGCCCAGCGGCTGGCCCTCTCCGGCCGCGATGTCCGCGCCGTACTCGCCGGGAGGCGCCAGGACAGCGAGCGATACGGGCTCCACGACGGCGACGAACCGCGCGCCCGCGGCATGGGTCAGTCGCGAGACCTCAGCCATGGGCTCCAGGAGCCCGAGGAAGTTCGGCTGGCCGGCAAGCACGCCCGCGACGGGGTCACTCTGCGCGACTGCATCGGCAAGCATTCGCTCCAGCGCCGCGAGATCCGTCGTTCCGGCGGCCGGTCCATCCGCGACCAGCGGGATTTCGTCGACCCGGATGGCGTTTCCGCTTGCGTACGTCCGCACGGCACCGCGGTAGTGCGGGTGGACGCCCCGGCTCACGAGTAGCCGGCTCCGCCGGGTCTGGCGGGCGGCCATCATGGCCGCCTCCGCCGTGGCCGATGCTCCGTCGTAGTGCGACGCGGAAACCACGTCCAGCCCCAGGAGCTCGCCGATCAGCGACTCGTACTCGTAGATGGACTGAAGCGTGCCCTGCGAGACCTCGGGCTGGTAGGGCGTGTAGGCCGTGTACCACTCGCCGCGCAGAAGCATCTGGTCCACCGCGGCAGGGGCAAAGTGCCGGTACACGCCGGCGCCCAGGAAGGACGCGAGATCGACCCGGTTCCTGGCCGCGAGACCGGTCAGGCGGGCGGCGAGTTCCATCTCCGGTTGCGGCGGCGGCAGGTCCAGGTGGCTCGCGCGCAGGCGGACCGGGATGTCGTCGAAGAGTTCGTCCACGCTCGCGATGCCGATGGTCGCGAGCATCTTCGCCCGATCTTCGGGCGTGTGCGGTCCGTACGGCATCGCTCAGCCGGCCGCCGTGAGCGCGTCGTAGGCGTCGGCATCGAGCAGTTCATCCAGCTGGGCGGGATCCGCGATCCGGACCCGGATCATCCAGCCGGCGCCGTACGGATCGCCGTTCACGACCTCCGGCTGGCCGGCCAGGTCACCATTGGCCTCCGTCACCTCGCCGCCGACCGGCGCGAACAGATCGCTCACAGCCTTGACGGATTCCACCACGCCGAAGGTCGCGGACTGGGCGAGGTTGCGGCCGATATCGGGCAACTCGACGAAGACGATGTCGCCCAGCTGGTCGGCGGCGAACTGGGTGATCCCGATGGTGGCCTGATCGCCTTCGACCCGGACCCACTCATGATCTTTCGTGTACCGAAGGCCGGTGGGAACCATCGGGTGCAGATCCTCCTCCACTCGGAAGCCGGGCACGCGCAGGGCGCCAGCCGGCATACGGACGTTTTGATGCGCGGGCTCAGCGGCGGATCAGCGGGCCCGGCGATAGAACGGCAACGGGACGACCTGGGCGGAGACGCGCTGGTCGCGGATCGCCACCTCGACCATGGTACCCGGCTCGGCGTCTGCGGTCGCCACGTACGCCATGGCGATGGGCATGCCCATCGACGGCGACTGGGTTCCGCTGGTCACGATGCCGGTCTGGCGATCCTCGCCGGCCCCGTACACGCGGTAGCCGTGGCGCGCGATGCCACGGCCCTTCACGACCAGCCCGACGAGGTGGCGGCTCACGCCGTCCCGCGCAATCTTCTCGAGCGCGGCGCGGCCCACGAAGTCGCCCGGCTTGTCCAGCTTGACGACCCGGCCCTGCCCGGCCTCGTAGGGGTTCGTGGAGCGGTCAAGATCGTTGCCGTAGAGCGGCATGCCGGCCTCCAGCCGGAGTGTGTCGCGTGCCCCCAGGCCAACGGGCAGGAGGCCGACGGGCCGGCCGGCGTCCAGCAGCGTGCGCCACAACTCCGCGGCCCGGGCATTCTCCACGAAGATCTCGAAGCCATCCTCGCCCGTGTAGCCGGTGCGTGCGACGAGCGCGGCGATGCCGGCGACCTCGCCCTCCGTGATCGCGTAGTACTTGAGGGCCGCGAGGTCCACGTCCGTGAACGGCGCAAGGATCTGTGACGCCAGTGGTCCCTGGATGGCGATCAGCGCGGTAGCGAGGGATCGATCGTCCAGCACGGCCCGGCGGCCGGCAATCCGTTCCGCGAGCGTATCGCTGACCAGCGGCGCGTTCCCGGCGTTCGCAACGACGAGAAAGCTGTCCTCACCCAGCCGGTACACGATCAGGTCATCGAGGATGCCGCCGTCCGGCGCCACGATCATCGAGTAGTGGGCGCGGCCGATGGCAAGGGCGGGCGGATTGGTCACGAGCGCAGCGGCCAGCGCCTCTCCGGCCTCCGGCCCCTCGACGAACAGTTCGCCCATGTGCGACAAGTCGAACAGCCCTGCGCGCTCGCGAACGGCCCGATGCTCTTCCAGGATGCCGCTGTACTGGACCGGCATGAGCCAGCCGGCAAAGTCGATGAGCCTGGCGCCCAGGTCCCGATGCTCCTCGACCAGCGGCGTCAGACGAACCGGTTCGTGTCCGCTCTCCGTCATCCCCTCACCCATGTCGATCGGCCGGCGTGGGCTGGGAAGCGCCGGCCGCGGCCATCTGGCGCTCGGTCGCTGCCGCGGCGGCCGTGGCGGCGGCGGCCGTGGCGGTCAGCCGGTCAAGGGCGCGCGCCACCAGCGCTCGCTCCGTCTCGAATGTCAGCACGTCGGGTGCGTCACGCAGCGCCAGCCAGCGGACCTCATCGAACTCGTGGTCGTGTCGCGCAAGATCACCGCCTGTTGGCTCCATGAGGAAGTAGTGAACGGTCTTGTGGATGCGGGTGCCGCGCTGGACGAACCAGTATTCGATGGAGTCGAGCGGCGCCGTGATTCGAACGCTGAGTCCGGACTCTTCTCCAACCTCGCGGAGCGCGGTCTGCTGAACGCTCTCGCCGGCGTGCGGCGTGCCCTTGGGGAGGGTCCACGTCACTCCGTCCGGTTCACGCCGGCGGCTGCCGACCACCAGCTGCGGGACCCCTTCCTCGTACCGGATGACGATGCCGCCGGCGGACGTTGCCGTAGCGTTCCTCAGGCGTGCCACGGCGCTGAGGCGGCACTTGGGCGGCGAGCTGCGAGGGGGGCAAGGGCACCTGCCCAGTGCATGCTGAAGACGGGACGCAGCAACCCAACCGAGGACCGGTAGGCGCGTGCCGGCTGAACAGCACGCCAGCGGGCCCGGAGCTGTACGAGCGGGCTCAGATCTGCACGCCGAAGCACGGTCTGGCGTTGCGACGCGGGCTGGAAGGTGCCGGCCGCACGAAGGCCAAGCCGTCGCTCGCGCGCCATTGCGGAAGGGCGCACGAAGTGCGCCGCCGGCCGGGCCGCGTACTTGGCGGCGATGCTGTGCTGCATGCCCGCAATCCTACTGTCTCAGGCCTGCTTTGCAAGTGAGGCGGCCAGGCGCCGGGCGCCGGCCGGTGTCAACGAGCCACGCCGGCGAGCCACCTCCAACTCGCGCCGTCCGAGCGCCAGGTACAGCTCAACGACGTCCGGCGCATGGCGCCACAGGGCATCGAAATGCGCATCGAGAGTCCCTGCGTCACCCCTGGTAAACGGTCCGGTGAGCGCATTCGCGACGCCCAGTGTCTCCGCGTTGGCCAGCGTCTGACGCATGAGTGGCAGATAGACCTGAAGGGCAGTGCCCTCATCCAGACCGGCGACAGCGCCCAGTTCCACGATGGCGTCGAGCAGGGCAGTCACGCCGCCGGCCGCCAGCACGGCCGCCGCGTGGTAGGCCGGCTTGGCCCCCGGCGCCAGCCGGACGGCCGTCGCGCCGACGGCATCGGCCATGTCCGAAAGGAGCGCCAGCAGTTCCTCGTCGCCCTCAACGGCGATCGTCGCGCCGCGAAGTGCGGTCACAGCCCGTTCAACGTCCGCAAAGGCGACGAGGGGGTGGAAGGCGCCGATCTGCGTGCCTGCGGCCATGGCTGGCCGGAGCACCTCGGCCCCCAGCAGACCGCTCGTATGGATGAGCGCCTGGCCGCTGTAGAGGCGGAGGCCGGCGACGAGCGGGGCAATTGCGTCGTCGGGGATCGCGAGGATGACAAGCTCCACCTCGTCGAGGAGCGCGTTGGCCTCGCTGAACGCGCGAGCGCCGGGCAAAAGCTTGCGGGCACGCTCGCGCCGGACCGGGTCCCGGCTGGCGATTGCCACGATTGGCCAGCCGCCTCGCACCAGCGCAACGCCCAAGGCCGTCCCCACCGCGCCCGCACCCACGATGCCGGTCAGGGGCGGTTCGCCGGGCCCGCTGTGGCGGTGAGGGTGGCTGTGCGCCCCGGAGGCCGGATCCAGGTCCACGCCGGCCCGCTCAAGGTCCTCCAACGTGCGATCGTGGTCCTCGGCCCGCCGGGCGGCCGTCTTCGCCGGATCGGGCTCGTCCCAGGCCTTCATCGCACGCGCGGCCCCGCCGTGCGCCTCGTCGCGGTGCAACGGGCCCGCTGCGGACCGGTCCACACCGGCCTGACCCGGTGGCGGCGTCGCTCGCGGTACGATCTCACCCGACGAGTGTAGCCAGCCCGGCCGCGGCCCAGCCCGTCCCGCAGCCGGGATCGAGCGCCGCGACGGACCAAGGCCGGAGAGGGAGCAGCGTGCCAGTCAACGACCCGTTCGGAGCCCGCGCATCCCTGGGCACCGGCCTGCCCGACTACTACCGCCTCGCCGCCCTCGCGGGCCGCGGCCTGGACCTTGACCACGCGCCATTCACTCTCAAGGTGCTCCTGGAGAACGTCCTGCGCCACGCCGGCGGCGGCATCGTGCGGCCGGAGGACGTCTCCACGCTCCTCGGCTGGCGGCCCGGCGAGCGGGCGGAGGCGGAGATCCCGTTCATGCCGGCGCGGGTCATCCTGCAGGACTTCACCGGCGTACCGGCCGTCGTGGACCTCGCGGTGATGCGCGATGCCATGGCCGCGCTGGGCGGCGACCCGCGCCGCGTGAACCCGCTCGTCCCGGCGGATCTCGTCATCGACCACTCCGTCCAGGTAGACCACTTCGGGACGGCCGGCGCATTCGCCTTCAACGTGGAGCGCGAGTACGAGCGCAACGGTGAGCGCTACCAGCTCCTGCGCTGGGCCCAGACCGCGTTCGACGATCTGCGCGTCGTCCCGCCCGGCACGGGCATCGTCCATCAGGTGAACCTGGAGTATCTCGCCCAGGTGGTTGCCACCAGGGCGGACCCCGCGGCCGGCGGCCGCCCGGTGGCATTCCCGGACACGCTGGTCGGGACGGATTCGCACACCACGATGATCAACGGCCTGGGCGTCCTGGGCTTCGGCGTCGGCGGCATCGAGGCGGAGGCCGTCCTGCTGGGGCAGCCCCTGTACCAGCCTATGCCGCGGATCGTGGGCGTCCGCCTGCACGGCGAGCTGCCTCAGGGCAGCACCGCGACGGACCTCGTCCTCGTCGTCACGGAGATGCTGCGGGCCTACGGCGTCGTTGGCGCGTTCGTGGAGTTCGCCGGTGACGGGGTCGCCAGTCTCGCGCTGGCCGATCGGGCAACCATTTCCAACATGAGCCCTGAGTTCGGGGCCACGGCCACGATGTTCCCGATCGACGACGAGACGCTCGCCTACCTCCGGATGACGGCGCGGCCCCCGGAGCTGGTGGCACTCGTGGAGCGGTACGCGAAGGAGCAGGGCCTGTGGCGCGTGCCCGGCGCCGGCCCGCAGTTCGATGCGCTGGTGGAACTCGACCTCGCCTCGGTAGAGCCCTCTGTTGCGGGCCCCCGCCGCCCGCAGGACCGCGTCACCCTCCCTCACCTCAAGGCGAACTTCCGGACCAACTACCCGAACGGCCTCTTCGATGTCGCCAGCCCCGACCAGGAGGAGCGCTTCGACGACGAGGGTGGCGTGGTGGACGTCCGCTCGCTGCCGGCAGACCAGGCGCTTGCCGCGATCGCCCGACAGGCACCGGACGCCACCGAGGTGCCGGTGGCGGGGAGCGCCGACGAGATGGACCGGCAGGAGTACATCCCGATCCCGATCACGCTGGACGGCCGGCAGCTGGAGATCCGGTCCGGCAGCGTGGCCATCGCGGCTATCACGTCGTGCACGAACACCTCCAACCCCACCGTCATGGTGGGCGCCGGCCTTCTCGCCCGGAATGCCGTAGCCCGCGGGCTGCGCGTGTCCCCTGCAGTGAAGACTTCGCTCGCACCAGGGTCGCGAGCCGTCACAACGTATCTGTCTGCCGCCGGACTCATGGCACCCCTTGAAGAGCTTGGTTTCGCGCTGGCCGGCTACGGATGCACGACGTGCATCGGCAACAGCGGCCCACTCAACGACGCCATCGCGGCGGCGATCGAGGACAACGATCTCGTCGTGGCTGCCGTGCTGTCCGGCAACCGGAACTTCGAGGGTCGCATCCATCCGCTCGCCCGGGCCTCCTATCTCGCGTCGCCGCCGCTGGTCGTTGCGTTCGCGCTCGCCGGGCGCATCGATATCGATCTCACGCGCGAGCCCGTGGGTCACGACGGCCACGGGCTGCCGGTGTTCCTCGCGGACCTCTGGCCCTCGGCCGAGGAGATCCGGCGCGTCATCGGCGAGTCGATCGATCCGGCACTGTTCCGCGCCACGTACAGGACGGTCTTCGAGGGTGACGAGCGCTGGAAGGCCCTGCCGATCCCGGCCGGCGATCGCTACGCCTGGGACGCGGAGTCCACGTATGTGGCCAAGCCACCGTTCTTCGACGGCCTCTCGGCTGCCATTCCGCCGGTCAGCGACATCGTCGGCGCGCGCGTCCTCGCGGTCCTGGGCGATTCGGTCACGACGGATCACATCTCCCCGGCCGGTTCCATCGCTCCATCCTCACCTGCCGGCCAGTGGCTGCAGGCGCACGGGGTGCCGCCCCTGGAATTCAACTCGTACGGCGCCCGCCGCGGCCACCACGAGGTGATGGTGCGCGGAACGTTCGCC
>JANPDJ010000092.1:0-4512 GCA_031431395.1 Chloroflexota bacterium
CCGCTGTACATCGTGACCAGAAGCTGGTCTCCGTCGCTCGTGATCGAAACACGCCACGCGAACATGGCGACCAGGTTAGCGTTGCCGTGACTGAACCCAAGCTCTGCCTTCAGCCACGCGAGGATCACGCCGTGCCGCTCCTTGCCGCTGGCTTTGATCAGTGCGACCCACTCGTCCATCGACCGGCCGGTGGCCTGTTCGATGTTGCGAGCCTGGTTCTGAGACGCTTCATCAACGGTTGCCATCGGGAACAGCCTCCTGCGTGGCGGGGATTCCTGGCTACTGCGAACTCGTCAGATCGGCCGCTCGCTGGCCGTCTCGGGTGATGACGTCGAGGATCCTCCATCGGTTCCGGGCTGCAGACGTGCCCCGCTCGCGAACAGCACCCCTGAATCACGCCGTACGCGGAACGGCGTGCACCACCGGTGGACTACTCCCTACGGACAGGCATTCTTTGGGGCGATGAACTTCGACGCGCGCGACCAGAGCATGACTCGAGAACCCTCGGCGGACCGGCGGACCGGCGGACCGGCGGGCCGGCGGAACCGGAGCAGGAACCGCGACGTCAGTGGCCGGTGATGTCAGGCGCAGGTCCAGACGGGAGTGAAGAGCCGGCGGACCGCGTCCGCCGGCTCTTCGAGGCGACCCAGCGCCCGTTGCTCCTGTATGCGCTGCGGCGCGCACCGACCGCCAGTGACGCCGAGGATGCCGCGGCCGAGACGTACGCCATCGCCTGGCGGCGACTCTCCCACCTGCCCGTGGGCGAAGGTGAGCTTCCCTGGCTCTACGGGATCTGTCGGCGCGTGCTCGCGAACCAGAGGCGCGGCGGGCAGCGGCGGCAGCGCCTGCTGGAGCGCCTCGGGTCCGCGCCCACTGCAGCCGCACCTGAGACAGGGGATGCGACGGGGCCGGCGATGCAGGCGTTGTCGCGTCTGCGGCCGGACGACCAGGAAATTCTCAGGCTTGTCGCGTGGGAGGATCTCTCGCACGAGGACATCGCCACCGCGCTTGGCATCACGCGCAATGCCGTCGCGATCCGTCTCCACCGGGCACGCCAACGGCTCCTGGCCGCCCTCCAGGAATCCCAGGGCGGATCACGATCTCTCCTCGGGCGGATGCGGGTGGGTATGAACCTGAAAGGAATCGGCAGGTCCCGGACATCTGCTGGTTCGAAGGCCGCACTCGACGACAGTCCGGGATTGGAGAGTTCGACGTGAACCACGGGCGACAGGACTCTGATCCGATCGAGCTCCTCCGCCGTTCCGATCCGATGCAGTCGAGCGGACCTTCACTTGCGCAGGAGGCCCGGCTCCGGGCCCGCCTCGAGGAGGTCATTGTCATGAACGAGCCTGGGAATCCGATCGTTCGGCGACCGCTATGGCAGCGGCCGGCGATTCGCGGCATCGCGTCCGTCCTGGTCGCGTCGGGCGTCGTCGTCGCGGCGCTGATGCTGAGGCCGAACGGGGGCGCTGGAGGGTCAGGTCCGACCCTGCCTCCGGCGTCAACCGTGGCGGTTGTGCCATCGCCGACGCCCGCTGCACCCACCGCGCCGCTCCCGTCCGCCTCGCCCGTCCAGACAGACCCGACCAATCCGCCCGCGTCAGGGCCCGGTACTGGCCCGATCAGCCCGGGTGGCGGCATGGCGCTCTGCGTCGAGTCCTACGACCTCGAGACCCTGGCGCACCGTGAGTTCGCTTTCGACGGCACCGTAACGGCGATCAACGGGGACGAGGCCACCTTCCACGTGAACGTCGGGTTCAGGGGAAGTGGCGGATCGACGATCACGCTGGTCGCCACGGGCATGACGGGCGGCGCCATCACACTCGGCGGTGGGCCAAACCTCAGGATCGGCGATCGCTACCTGGTAGCCGGCGACGAACACTTCGCGTGGGCGTGTGGGTTTAGCCAACCCTACGATGCGCGCGTTGCCTCGGACTGGGCTGCAGCCTTGAAGTAGGACATTCGGCGGAACCCCAGCGCGAGCGGGATCAAGGCGTCGGCCGTGCCGGCGAGCCGCCTGATCCCGCTCGCAGGTTGGAGCGAAGGACTCGTCGTGGCTGTGCAGCGCAGTCGGTGCCCCCCGGTGAATCACCGGGGTGTCGATGCTGCCCTTCGCCGTTGAGGGCCGCCGATGGGCCCAATTGGCATTCAGGCTGAAGGCCGCCTCAGCCTCCCGTCACGCATCACTCGATCGCGCGGATCCTCCCGAGGCCGTCCAGGATCAGGTCGAGCCCGAACGCGAACTCGTCCCCGAAGTCGTAGCCCGGCTTCAGGGCGTGGCCGATCATCTCCACGAGGTGCGGGTACTCGTTGACGGGGAAGGCCTCGAGCATGTCCTGTGCCACGTCGGCGACCTCCTCCGACGCCTCGAACGGCAGGTTCATCTTCGTCAGTGCGAAACCGTAGATGTAGCTGTCGAGGACCGAGTACGCGTGCGCGGCCATCACGATGTCGAAGCCTCCCGCCCGCAGACTGCCGATCACCGCGTCGTGGTGGCGAAGGCCCGCCGCGCCCGGGTTCCTCCGTGACTCCATCAGGCCGATCGCCCAGCGATGGCGCAGGAGCACGTCGCGGAGCGAGATCGCCCGCCTCCGCATCTCCACCTTCCAGTCGCCTTCGCCGAGGGGGAGATCGACCTCGGCGAACACGAGATCGACCAGGCCGTCCACGATCTCGTCCCTGCTGGCGAAATGGTGGTACAGGGCCATCGCCTCAACGCCCAACTCCTGGCCCAGCCTCCGCATGCTGAGTGAATCGAGCCCGACCTGGTCGGCGAGCCCGAGTGTGACCTGGAGCACCCGTTCCCGGCTCAGCGGGACGCGAGGTTGTGCGCTCCTGGTAGTGCTTCGCGTCGTCATCGGTCTTCTCCCGTCCCCACGTTCCAGGGAATCTGGGGTGTTGACACTCCGAACTTTACACCGTACAGTCACGGCACCGGCACTTTACACCGTAAAGCCCAAGAGAGGAAGCACTCCATGCAGGCAATCGTCCAGGACAGGTACGGCTCGGCCGAGGTGCTCGAGGCACGGGACATCGAGCGGCCCGGGGTCGGGGACGGCGACGTCCTGGTCCGCGTCCACGCGGCGTCGATCCACCTCGGCGACGCGATCCTCATGTCGGGCTCGCCGTACGTCATGCGCATGGCCACCGGGCTGCGTCGGCCGAAGAACCCGGTGCCGAGGACGGACGTCGCTGGCACGATCGAAGCAGTCGGCAAGGGCGTGGTGGGGCTGCGCCCCGGCGACGAGGTGTTCGGGTGGTGCACTGGCGCCTTCGCCGAGTACGCGACCGCGAGCGCGGACCAGTTCGTCCTCAAGCCCGCCAACCTCACCTTCGAGCAGGCGGCGGCCGTCGGCGTGTCCGCGACTACCGCCCTCCAGCTCCTGCGCGATGACGGACATGTCGGGCCCGGCCAGAAGGTCCTCGTCAACGGCGCCTCCGGAGGCGTAGGCACGTTCGCGGTGCAGATCGCCAGGGCGTTCGGGGCCGAGGTGACCGGCGTGACCAGCACGAAGAACCTTGCCATGGTCCGCTCGATCGGGGCCGAGCATGTCATCGACTACACGAAGGAGGACTTCCGGAAGGGCGGACCGCGCTACGACCTCATCCTCGACAACGTGGGAGACCACTCCATGGCGGCGACGAGGCGGGCGCTCGCCCCCAACGGGACGCTGCTCTCCAACGGTGGCGGACACGCCGGCGGCAAGCTCGGCCGCGTGATCCGGGCCATGTTCGCGTCCATGCTCGTGCGCGGGCAGGGCAAGCCATCCGTCAAGTTCCCGAACCGCGCCGACCTGGTCGCCCTGAAGGAACTCGTCGAGGCGGGCTCGGTCACCCCGGTGATCGACAGCACGCACCCACTGCGCGAGACGCCCAAAGCGATCGGACATGTGGCAGCCGGGCACGCGCGAGGGACGGTCGTCATCGCCCTCGTCACTCGGGTGGCCTGAGCGCTGCTCACCGGCGTACAGTCCGCTCACCTCGGATTGCCGTCCCACGTCCGGCTTCGAAGGGAGCAATTCGTGACCGAAACCCCGGACTCCGCCACGCTCGCATCGGTCCGCACCCAGTCGAGCTCTGCCGGCATGACCAGTGGAGCCGTTCGCGGCTGGCTCCGGCTCGAGGGTTTCGCGGCATTCGCTGCCGGCCTCGCCTTGTTCGGAGCAAGCGGCGGGAACTGGTGGTTCATCATCCCGATGATGCTGCTGCCGGACATTTCGGCGGTCGGCTACCTCGCGGGCTCGCGTGTCGGCTCTCACACCTACAACCTGCTTCATAACTGGGCGCCCGGCCTCCTGGTGCTGGGGCTCGGGACCTGGCTGGCGTCACCCGCGCTGCAGCTGGTCGCCGCGATCCTCATTGCCCACGTGGGAATGGACCGCGCTTTGGGTTACGGCCTCAAGCTGCCGAGCTCGTTCCAGGACACCCACCTCGGGCGGATCGGTCGCGCAAGGAAGTGAGCTGGCGGGGGACACGATGACATCGAACAAAGGCAGTCGCAGTCGCAGTCGC
>JANPDJ010000093.1:0-1514 GCA_031431395.1 Chloroflexota bacterium
CGGCCGGGCGCCTGGCCGGCCGGACAACTGCGCACGCTGGCCGTCGTCGCCGCGACGTTCGTCTCCGGGCCGGATGCGGAGCGACGCGCGGCCCTTGCCGCGGAGCGTCTCGACCGCGGCGTGGAGCCCGGCCAGGTCCGACAGCTCCGATGGGCGCTGCGGGCGTTCGACTCGCGCTTGCTCAACCTGCTCCTCACGGCACGACCGGTCAAGCTGTCCAGACTGGACCGTGCCGGTCGCGAGCGGTACCTGATGGGCTGGGCAACCTCGAGGTTCGCGGCACGTCGCGACGCCCACCACGCATTCCGTCGCCTGCTGACGTTCATCGCCTACGCAGATCCGGGCGCTCCCGGGTCCGGACGGAGCCCGCGACTTGCAGGGATCGGGTACGACCCGGCGTGGGAGCCCGTCGCGGCCCAGCCCACGGCCATCACGGCCCTGGAACTCCCGTCCGATCCGCCCGGCATCGCGCGCCGTCTGCCCGTGCAGTTGGAAGCGGACGTGGTGGTCGTGGGGTCCGGAGCGGGCGGCGGCGTGGTCGCACTCGAGTTGGCCCGTGCCGGTCGCAGCGTGCTGGTCGTGGAAGCGGGCCCCCTGGTCACTGAACCGGACATGCCGGCCGACGAGCTCGGTGCCTTTGATCGCCTCTTCCTGCAGCACGGCATGGCGGCCACGGCCGACGGATCGATCCAGTTGCTCGCCGGCAGTTGCGTGGGCGGCGGGACCACCGTCAACTGGGCCACGTGTCTGCCGCCACCGGCCGCGATTCGCACGGAATGGGCGACACGCCACGGCCTGGACGGATTCGACGGTCAAGAGATGGACGATGATCTCGTCGCGCTCACCACGCAGCTGGGACTGGGGCCGCCGGAGTCCGTGCCGCCAAAGGACGAGGCGCTGCTGCGCGGCGCGCGCGCGCTGGGGCTCGAGGCAGCGGAGACAATCCGCAGCGCTGTGGACTGCGGTGACTGCGGCAGTTGCACGTTCGGTTGCCGGCGCGGCTCCAAGCGCTCCACGCTCCGCGTGCACCTCGCCGAAGCCGTGCAGCTGGGGGCACGAATCCTTCCGGGCGTGACGGTGGACCAGGTCATGGTGAGCGCAGCGCGCGTGACCGGCGTGGAGGCAAGTCTCGTCCGGGCGGACGGCTCCACGCGCAAAGTCCGGATCCGCGCCCAGCAGGTCGTCCTTGCGGCGGGCGCGCTGCGCACCCCCGGGATCCTCGAACGCTCGTCCGTGGGCCATGCCGCCCTCGGGCGGTTCCTCCGGATCCATCCCGTCTCCGCTCTCGTAGCGCGCCACGCGGAGCCGATCCTGCCCTGGCGCGGGACGATGCAGGCGGCGCGCTCGCTCGCGTTCTCGGTCGGATCGGGCGGCATCGCCGGCGGTGTTGGCGGCGCCGGCGGGTTCACGATCGAGTCCGTGCCGGCCCATCCCGGCGTCATCGCGTCGGCGATCCCGTGGAGCTCCGCGGCGGAGCACCGGGAGGTGATGGACCAGGCGCGCTTCCTGGCGCC
>JANPDJ010000094.1:0-1555 GCA_031431395.1 Chloroflexota bacterium
GCTGGGGATCGCCACCATCGGTTCCGTGGTGTCCAGCCTCTACCGCAGCAACATCGACGCCGCCCTGACCGGGGTGGTGCCCGTTGACGTCGTCGATCTCGCGCGCCAGAGCGTCGGCGTTGCCGCGATTGCCGCACGCAACTTGCCCGCGGAAACCGCTGCCACGGTGCTCAACGCCGCCAACGGCGCGTTCGTCGAGGCGATGACGGCCGGGTTCCGGATCTCGGCCGTCGTCCTGGCGATGGCGGTGGTGATCGCCTTCACCCTCATCCCGCGCCGGATGCGTGCCGCCCAGGCCCAGTCGCCCCAGGTAGACCGCCACTAGGCGATCGGTCCCGGTCCCAACCGGCAACCCGAGCCGGTCGCACCGCGGGCAGCCTGACCCAAGTTTTCAAGAGCCTGCGCCTCGTGGACAACCCCCAGGACAAGAAGGGACAGTCAATGTCAGTTGAGCTGCCACCGAACGGTACACGTGGCTGGGAGATGCCCAAACCGGCCCGCCGATTGACAGGCGTCACCTCAGGCTTCAGCTACGCGCTCTACCGCCTCCTTGGGGGGCGTGCAAGGGTCTTCGGCCTGCCGCTCCTCCTCCTGACAACCGTCGGAGCCAAGTCTGGCCGGCGTCGCCGGGCCATGCTCCAGTGTTACCCGGAAGGCGACGAGGCGTGGCTTGTGATCGCCTCACTCGCCGGTTCGGCGAGCCACCCCGCCTGGCTTCTGAACATGGTCAAGCACCCCGACCAGGTTTGGATCGACGTCGGAAGGCGCAAGGTCAAAGTCCGTCCTGCCGTCCTGGACGGCGCGGAGCGTGAGGAGGCGTGGCGACGCATCGTGTCCGTAGCCCCTGTCAATGCCACGTTCAAGGAGAAGACCGACCGCGTGATCCCTCTCGTTCGCCTTAGCGCTTAGAGTAGAAGGCGGGACAGTGGGAGCGTTGGGAGCGCATCCCTCAGAGGGACTCCAGACTCGGGACTACCAGCCACCCGGGAGCTCTTTGCGAGGATGGCGCGCCTAACTGTCCTCGGCGTCCAACGCGGCCTCACCGGCGGCTCGCGCCCGCTCCAGCAGCAGGTTCCGTTCAGGGACGTTGCGCGTCATCGAAGCGGCCCGGGCCAGCTCCGAGGCGGCTTCATCGAATCGGCCGACCTTCGTGAGGAAGTCACCCCGGACGGCGGGGAGCAGGTGGTACGCCATGAGCGCGGGCTCGGTCGCGAGCGCATCCACGAGCTCTAGGCCGGCTGCCGGGCCGAACGCCATCGAAACCGCCACGGCCCGGTTGAGCTCCACGATCGGCGACGGGGCCGACTGGGCGAGCGCGTCATAGAGGGCCACGATCCGGGCCCAGTCGGTCTCGTCCGCGGTCCTCGCGCGGGCGTGGCAGGCGGCGATGGCCGCCTGCAGGACATAGGGCCCGCGCGGTCCCTCGAATGACTCGGCCAGGGCCAGGGCGGCGAGGCCGCGATCGATGAGCAGTCGGTCCCAGCGAGCGCGGTGCTGCTCCAGGAGCGGGATCGGCCTACCGGTGAGGTCCGTGCGCGCTCGGATCCGCGACCCC
>JANPDJ010000095.1:0-3464 GCA_031431395.1 Chloroflexota bacterium
CGAAGCCACCACCGCCGACGAAGCCACCACCGCCGTATCCGCCGGCTCGGGCGCATAGGCAACCCGAAACCGGAAACCGGTCGGCCGTCCCGCGGACCGGCCACGTACCCAGGAGAACATCACATGCTCGTCCCCATGGTCATCGAGTCCTCGAGTCGAGGCGAGCGCGCCTACGACATCTACTCGCGCCTGCTCAAGGAACGGATCATCTTCCTGGGCGATGCCATCGAGGACCACGTGGCGAACCTGGTCATCGCGCAGCTGCTGTTCCTCGAATCGGAGGATCCGGAGCGCGACATCAGCCTCTACATCAACTCGCCCGGCGGGCAGGTGACGAGCGGCCTGGCCATCTACGACACGATGCAATACGTCCGCGCGCCCGTCTCCACCATCTGCATCGGCATGGCCGCCTCCATGGCCGCCGTCCTGCTGGCGGCCGGGGCGCCCGGCAAGCGCTACGCACTCCCGAACGCCCGGATCATGATTCACCAGGGCTCCGGCGGCTTCCGCGGCAACGCGCCGGACGCCATGATCCAGATGAAGGAGTGGGAGCACCTGGTGCGCGTGAACAACGAAATCCTCGCGAAGCACACCAACCAGCCGCTCGAAAAGGTGCTCCACGACACGGATCGGGACTACTTCATGTCTCCCGAGCAGGCCAAGGACTATGGCATCATCGATGCGGTCTACTCGGTTTCGGGTGACTCACTCATCGCGCAGGCCCATGATCTGGGCCTTGCCGGAGGCGAAGGTTCGGCCGCCGTGGTCGGGGACGCAGCCGGTGCAGCGGGTGCAGCCGGCGCAGGTGCGCCGCCCCGGCCCATGAAGGACCGGTAATATCCGCCGACTCGGCCGGGATCGGACCCGATCGACCGGCGAGCACGGGACGCGCACATGACGACGACGACCAGCAGCAGCAAGGGACCCAAGGTCCCGTACCGGTGCAGCTTCTGCGGCAAGAGCCAGGAGCAGGTCCGCAAGCTCATCGCGGGCCAGGGCGTCTACATCTGCGACGAATGCATCAACCTCTGCCAGGAAATCATCGAAGAGGAGATGCTGGAGACGCCGCGCGTCAAGCCCGCGGCCGCCAAGCTCCCGAATCCCCCGCAGATCAAGTCGGCGCTGGACCAGTACGTCATCAGCCAGGATCGCGCCAAGAAGGTCCTGTCCGTCGCGGTGTACAACCACTACAAGCGCGTCAACGCCGGCCACGCGATCGACGAAGTTGAGCTCCAGAAGTCCAACGTCCTGCTCGTCGGCCCAACCGGCTCCGGCAAGACCCTGCTGGCTCAGACCCTGGCGCGCGTCCTCGACGTGCCGTTCTGCATCGCGGACGCCACCTCGCTGACCGAGGCCGGCTACGTGGGCGAGGACGTCGAGAACATCCTGCTGCGGTTGATCCAGGCCGCGGATTTCGATGTGGCGCGCGCCCAGCGCGGCATCATCTACATCGACGAGATCGACAAGATTTCGCGCAAGGCGGACAACCCGTCCATCACGCGCGACGTGTCGGGCGAGGGCGTCCAGCAGGCGCTCCTCAAGATCCTCGAGGGGACTGTTGCGAACGTGCCGCCCCAGGGCGGCCGCAAGCACCCCCACCAGGACTTCATCCAGATCGACACCACCAACATCCTGTTCATCTGCGGCGGGGCGTTCGACGGCCTGGAGAAGATCGTCGAAGAGCGCATCGGGCGGCGGGGGATCGGCTTCGGGTCGGAAGCGGCCATCGCAAAGCTGGAGCGCGGCAAGATGCTCGAGAAGCTGATGCCGGAAGACCTGCTCAAGTACGGCCTGATCCCGGAGTTCGTCGGCCGCCTGCCCGTCGTCGTCACGCTGTCCGCGCTGACGGCGGAGGACCTCGTCCGCGTCCTGACCGAGCCGAAGAACGCCATCACGCGCCAGTTCCAGAAGTTCCTCTCGCTGGACAAGGTCGAACTGGTGTTCACGGAGGGGGCCTTGCGGGCGGCGGCCGAAGTCGCCGTGGACCGCAAGACCGGCGCCCGCGCGCTGCGCTCCATCGTGGAAGAGTCGCTCCTGGACGTGATGTACGACATCCCGGAGCGCACCGAGATCCGGAAATGCATCATCACCGAAGAGACCATCCGCCAGGGCCGCACACCGCTGCTCCTCACCAAGACCGAGATCGACCGCGGCGTGGACGAGACGAACTACGCCGAGTGGCTCGCGGAGCGAGGCGAGTCCGCGTAACGGGAGTGGGGGCGCGGCCGGGGGGCCGCGTCAGTCGGCCGCGTCAGTCGGCCGCGCAGGGCTCCTCAGCCGTGTCTCCCGCGTCGGTCGGCCGCGCAGGGCTCCTCAGCCGTGTCTCCCGCGTCGGTCGGACCGGCCTCGGACCCGTTTTTCGTCAGATACGCACCGGGTGACTGCAATCTGGCCTCGGAGGCCGATTCCCCGTCACTCAGTCTTGGGACGACTGCTACGTGCCATCTGACGTCGCCGCGCCGGTCCGCGACGTGCCCCGCGTGCGTGCGTACGGCCTCCGGACCCGCTGACGGGCGACGGTCGGGCGTCTCGCAGTCGTCTCACGGGTAAGTGACAGAAACACGACCCCGCCGGCCGGGCCAACGGGCGACCGGATCCACCCGTTGAGCGCGGAGCCGCGCAGGGGCAGCGCCGTCTCGAGGACCGAGGCCCGCTCGACCCGTCGCCGGTTCGTGCTGTCGTCCGCGAAGATCACCAGACGGCTCGTCACGCGCGGCCGCCACCCCTCGCGTTCCTGGACGATCTGCGCCGCCAGGCGGACTTTCTTGTCCAGCGTGCGCAGCAGCTCCTCCACGGACATGAGCCGCGTCTTGAGTTCGACTACGAGCACCGAGCCATCCGACCGGCGCGTGGCAAGCACGTCGATTGACCCCCGCTCCGAGTAGATCGCGAAGCTGACCTCGACGCTCACTTCCCATGCGCGCCCCCGGAGGAACTCAACGGCGCGAGCCGCGAGGGCTGCGTGGTCCTCGTCGAGCAGTCGGTCGAGTTCGCCGGACCGCCACCACGGCGCCAGGGTGCACCCCGCGTCGAGCGCCGCGAACAGCGATCGCGCCGTCCCGAGAGGGATCGTCTCGAACAGCCCTCGCTCCGCGCGCGACACGGCCGACTGGCTGACACCGGCAGCCGCAGCCAGGTCCTCCTGCCGCCAGCCCCGCCTCAGTCGAAGTGCCCGGAGCGCTCGACCCACCGTCGCGTCGTCCACGAGGGCAGGATCGCAGGCAGGCGTCTACCAGCGCTCATCTGCGCCTCCACCCTGGCTCACCGGGCCACGCACGACCACCGGGCCACGCACGACCACCGGGCCACGCGCGACCACCGGTCCACGCGCGACCACCGGTCCACGCGACCACCGGGCCACGCACGACCGTGGCGCTCAACGTGCCCCCGAGATCCGCGCACTCCGACGTGGGCCCTCAGCCCGATTCGAGTCTGTCAGGTAGTCGCCCGGCGGTTGATATCCG
>JANPDJ010000096.1:0-38437 GCA_031431395.1 Chloroflexota bacterium
CGCCAGGCCCTGCGCCCGGAGCACCTGGCCCAGGGTCTCGAGCAGCCCGGTGACGACGACGCCCGCAATCGCCAAGCGCGCGTTCCCCCCGGAGAGCGCTCTCGGGAGCACTGCGAGCGGGTCGCCCGATAGAGTGGCCGGCGCGGTGTCGGGCATGCGACTGCGCCAGGCGAGAAGGACAAGGCTCGCGACTACGACGTTCCCGGTTCGCCACACGATGAGCGTCGGAAGCCACCCTGCGAGCCGGATGGGATCCTGCAGGCCGACGATGGAAATGGCATAGCCCGCCATCGCGATTAACGCGAAGGCGGGTCCCCGACCAGCCAACTTGATCCGACCGCCCTCCGGCACCAGGGCCACGAGCACCGACCCGCCTGCGGCGGCGAAGACGCCGGCCCACTGGAAGGCCGATGGCCGGCTGCCCAGCAGGATCACCGCGAGGATGACGCTTACGCCTCCGACGGTAGCGCCGAACGGACTCACGACGGCGACGGGCCCAAGCCGCAGCGCGTTGACGAGGCACAGGTAGGCGATGCCCGTCAGGCATCCGAGACCGAAGACCCGGACCAGCCACCCGACATCGCCGGGGATGGACGGTGGGTTCAGCGCGCCGTAGGCAAGGAGAGCGATCAGGCTCACCGCCAGTGCCGCCGCGCCGGCCCGGAGCGCGCCGAACCGTCGAGAAACGAGAGCTGCGAGGGTGTCACTGCACCCGAAGCTCGCCGCTGCCGCCAGCGCCAGGAGCATCCCTGTGCTCACGCGCCGGCCCGCGCGAGGCGATGGGCTTCGGCGGTCAGTTGATCGATCCCGCTCCGGCGCGCCCGTCGTCCGGGTTTGAAGTCAGGGCTCCGTCCTCAGTCTCCCAGCTCAGGAGCTGGCTGAGGAACCGGCGCGTGCGCTCTTCCTTCGCGCGGGAGAAGATCTGCTCCGTCGGGCCTTCCTCCACGATGATCCCATCGTCGAACATCGCGACGCGGTCCGCGACGCGGCTCGCGAAGTGCATCTCATGCGATACGACGAGCATGGTCATCCCGTCGTCGGCGAGCTTCTTCATCACATCGAGGACCTCGCCGGTCAGCTCAGGATCGAGCGCCGAAGTGGGCTCGTCGAAGAGCATGACCGCGGGGTCCATGGCCAGTGCGCGCGCGATCGCCACGCGCTGCTGCTGGCCGCCGGACAGCTGCCGCGGGTACGAGGCGACTTTGTCGTCGAGACCCACGCGCGACAGCAACTCGTGTGCACGCTGGCGCGCTTCGTCCCTCGGCAGTTTCAGGACGGTGACCGGACCCTCCATCACGTTCTGCAGGACGGTCATGTGCGGGTACAGGTTGAAGTGCTGGCTGACCAGTCCGATCTGGCGGCGAGCCTTGGGCAGGTCCGTCCTGGCATTCGTCATCTCGTGACCCGCGACCACGATCCGCCCCTTCTCCGGGTCGATCAGCCGATTGAGGCAGCGGAGGAAGGTGCTCTTGCCGGATCCCGACGGCCCGATGAGCACCACGACCTCGCCACGGACCACCGTCATGCTGACGCCCTTCAGGACGTGGAGGTTGCCGTAGCTCTTGTGCAGGCCCTCGACGACCACGATTGGCTCGCCTCGCGTTCCCTCGAGCGCCATCATCGCGCGACCTTCGCCGTTGTCACAGTTGATCCTCCCAGGAGCCGGGTCAGTCCCGGACGCGGTAACGCTGGAACAGGCGCTCGATCAGGAGCGACTGCGGGTAAGTCAGCACGAAGTAGATCAGGGCCACGACGCTCATGGTTTCGACCTGGCGGAAGGAGTCCAGCATGATCAGGTACCCCTGGAGATAGAGTTCGCTGACGCCGA
Source organism: Chloroflexota bacterium (assembly GCA_031431395.1). GTDB lineage: Bacteria > Chloroflexota > Limnocylindria > Limnocylindrales > CSP1-4 > VGPE01. The sequence goes on from JANPDJ010000096.1 coordinate 1,829, forward strand.
CGAGCGCGAGCAGGGCGGTGTCCTTGAACAGACTGACCCACATCGCGGCGACAAGCGGAATAGAGCGCCGGAGCGCCTGTGGGAGGACCACGCGGAGCATGGCCTGCCGTTCCGTCATCCCGGTCGAGATCGCCGCTTCCCGCTGCCCGCGTTCGATCGACTGGATCGCCCCGCGGAAGATCTCGGCGAGGAACGCGGCGACGTTCAGCGAGAGCGCAGCCACGCCGAGCACAAAGAGATCGACCTTGATCCCCAGCGCTGGACCAATGCCGAACGCAATGACGAAGATCTGGATGAGCAGCGGAGTCGCCCGGAAAAGGTCCACGTATGCGTGCGCCGCGAACGAGACGAGCCGGATCCGGGAAAGCCGGGCGAACGCGAATGCCAGTCCGAACGGGGTGCTCACAGCCATCGTGGAGACCGCAAGCGCGACGGTCACAACGAGGCCAGCCATGAGCTTTGGGAAGCCGTCGATGACAGGCCCGAAATCGAACTGGTACGTGGCCAGCATCGCGCCGGGGTTCATGGTCGCGGCCCTGCGTACGTCAAGAGCCGGCCGCGGCCGAACGCTGCAGCCGATCCGAGATGAGCAGAAGCGGGTAGGTCACCGCGAGGTAGATCACGGCGACCACGATGAAGACCTCAATCGGCCGCTGTAGCCCGTTGTTCAGCGAGCCTGCCTTGGCCATCAGTTCGGGAACGGCGATGGCAAACGTGACCGCCGAGTCCTTGACGAGCGTGAGGATCGAGCTCGTCGCCGGCGGGATGATCTTGCGCGCCGCCTGCGGCAACACCACCCGCAGAAACACCTGGCGGTTCGTCATGCCCGTGGACAGCCCGGCTTCACGCTGGCCCGACGGGACCGCGAGGATTCCGGAGCGAAACACCTCCGCGAGAAAGGCTGCCGCGTACAGGCCGAGGCCGAGCATACCGGCCAGCAACGCGTCGATCCGAATGCTGTGCCCCGTCATGGTCTCGATCACGATCGGGACGGCATACACGAACAGCACGAGGATGATGAGGAGTGGGACGCTGCGGATGAAATCGACGTACAGCCCGCCCAGGAACCGCAGAGGCCGAGACGGCGAGATCCGGAGCAGGGCGATGCCGAGGCCGACGGTCGCGCCGACAATGATCGCGCCCGCGGACACGGTGAGGGTCCCCTGGAGTCCTGCGACCAGGAACGGCAGGTTATCGAGTACCGGGCCGAAATCGAGCTTCATCGGTGAGGTGGCAGACGCGGATGCGCCGGCGGCGCCGGCCGCCGAACGGTGCCGCGCAATCCCGTTGGGGGTTGCGCGGCACTCGCGGTTCGCCGACGGGCTCTAGGGCTTCAGGTACTGCGGGGCGCTGAACTTGGTGAGTTGCTCGTCGATCTGCGGCCGCAGCTCCTTGATCAGGGCCGCGAGGTAGTCGGCCAGGCCCTTGTCGCCCTTCTTGAGTCCGATGCCGATGGCCGTCGGCAAATCGGGCTTGATGAGGCAGTCCTCCGGGATCACTTTGAGGTCCGGGAACTGGGTCGTGTAGACCGCGGCCAGCGGGCTGTCGAACGGCGCGGCGTCCGCGTCATTCTGCTGGACCGGGATGTAGTTCACTTCTTCACCCGGGGCCTGCTGGCGGAGGACCAGCTTTGCCTTCGGGTATGCCTTCTCGATCTGCTGCGTTGTGCCGGTCCCGATGAAGCCGGTGATCCGGACAGTGTCCTGGTTCAGGTCCGCAGGTGCCTTGATCTTGGTCTCGGTCTTGCGGATGAGGTAGCACGTGCCCGAATCGGTCCAGGGGACCATGTCGATGGCGGCGAGACGCTTCTCGGTGATGAACATCGGCGACAGGGCCACGTCAATCGTGCCTGCCTGCACCGCCGGGACCAGCTGGTCAAAGGTCTGGATCACGGCCTCGAGCTTCACGCCGAGCTTCTCGGCGAGCTTGCGGCCCAGAAGGTCGTTGGGGCCGAACCACTCGTTGGTCTTGGGATCCTGTCCGAGCCACGGCAACGCCGGCGCATAACCGACGCGAAGCACTCCGGCGGCCTTGACTTTCGTGATGGTCTCGCTGTTGATCGCTGATCCCGCCGCGCCACCGCTGGACGCCGGGCTGCTGCTGCAGCCCGCAACGACGAACGCAAAGCCGGCCGCGATGACCAGAGCCCGCTTCGTCACGGAACGTGTGTTCACCACCCACAACCTCCTGGGGTACGGCACTTGGGCAAGCGCCCCGCGTCGCCGAATTGCGAGCCGCCGCCCGGTCAGCCGCGGCATTGGTCAATTGTCGTACAACACGCCAGCCCATGTACGGTCGAGGAGCGCTACGTTGGCGGACAGGGGGCCTTCGGGTACCGGCACACGACCAAACCGCGCGCGTCGCCGCAACGACATCCTGATGTAGCCTGACGGTTAACGGGCTACCGCGATCCAGCGCCTCGTCGCAGGACATTGCACATCCCACGCTCAAAGGACCAGCCTCGTGCCCAACATCCTGCAGAGCCTCCCCGTCGGGGAACGAGTCGGCATCGCGTTCTCCGGGGGACTCGACACCAGCGCAGCCCTCCACTGGATGCGCGCTCACGGCTCCATCCCGTACGCCTACACCGCGCACCTTGGGCAGCCGGACGAGGACGACTACGAATCGATCCCGCGCAAGGCGATGGCATACGGCGCCGAGAAGGCCCGCCTGATCGAGTGCCGCCCGCAACTCGTGGCCGAGGGCATCGCCGCCCTGCAGGCCGGCGCGTTCCACATCTCCACCGCCGGCCAGCTGTACTTCAACACCACGCCGCTGGGCCGCGCGGTCACCGGGACGATGCTCGTCTCGGCGATGCAGGAGGACCGCGTCAACATCTGGGGCGACGGGAGCACGTACAAGGGCAACGACATCGAGCGGTTCTACCGCTACGGCCTGCTTGTCAACCCCCAGCTGCGCATCTACAAGCCGTGGCTGGACCAGCGGTTCATCGACGAACTGGGCGGCCGGGCCGAGATGTCCGCGTACCTCGATGGTGCCGGCCTGGAGTACCGGATGAGCGCCGACAAGGCGTACTCCACGGATTCGAACATCCTGGGCGCCACGCACGAGGCGAAGGACCTCGAATTCCTCGACAAGGGTCTCTCGATCGTCAACCCGATCATGGGCGTCGCCGCGTGGCGAGCCGACGTGGCCGTGGCGCCCGAGACCGCGAGCGTCCGCTTCGAGGAAGGCCAGCCCGTCGCCCTCAACGGGCAGTCGTTTGAATCACCGCTCGCCCTGTTCACCGAGGCGAACATCATCGGCGGCCGCCACGGCTTGGGCACCTCGGACCAGATCGAGAACCGAATCATCGAGGCCAAGAGCCGCGGCATCTACGAGGCACCCGGCATGGCCCTGCTCCACATCGCCTACGAGCGCCTCGTAACCGGCATCCACAACGAGGACACCATCGAGCAGTACCGCAGCAACGGGCGGCGGCTGGGCCGGCTCCTCTACCAGGGCCGCTGGTTCGACCCGCAGGCGCTGATGCTCCGCGAGACGGCACAGCGCTGGGTGGCCCGCGTGATCACGGGTGAGGTGACGCTCGAATTGCGGCGCGGGAACGACTACTCGATCCTGGACACGACGAGCCCCAACCTCACCTACCACCCCGAGCGGCTCACCATGGAGAAGGGCGAGGAGGTCTTCTTCACGCCGCTGGACCGCATCGGCCAACTGACGATGCGCAACCTGGACATCGCCGACACACGCGAGAAGATCCGGGTCTACCACCAGGTCGGGCTGATGGGGGGCACGCCGAATGACGGCCTGCCGCTCCTCTCCGCTGCCGCGCCAGAGCCCGGGTCACGCGTGGACGCAGCCGAGTAGCAGACACTCCCGAACTCTCGTCCTGCCCGGAGCGCCAGCCGACACACCACGGCCACTCGATCTGTAGCCGTGCCGATCTTCGTCCCAGGGTTTGGGATCCTCGTCCCCTGGTTTGAACTGTGGCTTGACGGCCGGGCCCAGCCTGGGTCCCGCGACAGCCTGGGGCGCGCTGGATTCAATTGTCGTTTGACATTCCAGGCTTCCTCGAGGGTCCGGCACCCGAAACGAGTCATCCGCGTCAACCTGCAGTTGCAAACGGGCACCCCGACTGAAGGGATGAGTTCGCCAGCTGGAGCCCGCCCTGACGCTCGTTCCGCTGGGCGTGGACCTCGTGCCGGCCTGCTCGCTCCAATGACTCGCGCGGGGCGAGGTGCGACCCCGTACGGTGGACGCCCCAACCGGACGACTGGGGGCGGACCGCCTTGGCACTCGCGCCGCCGGCGCAACTCGAGGAAGCTGTGGTGGGCGATACTGGATTCGAACCAGTGACCTCGCGGATGTGAACCGCGCGCTCTAACCGACTGAGCCAATCGCCCCCAGGGGTCCGTCCGCGGCCGGGGCCGCTCCGGAGTCCCGGGATTATACCGCCAGGCCGGGCCAGCGAGCCGTCAGGTCTTCGGGTGTGATCCCGTCGACGGCAACGCGCTTGGTCCGCCCATGATCGCCGGCCACGATCCGCACGGCCCCGGCCGATGTCCCCAGTTCACGCGCGATGAGCCTCGTGAGCGCGCTGTTGGCATCGCCGTCCACGGGCGGCGCCGAAACACGGGCGTGCAGCACCCCGTCGCGAACACCCTCCACCCGGTCGGCGCCCGCGCGCGGCGTGAGTCGGACGCTGAAGCCGATCTCGCGGCTCAGCGCAGCGCCTGGAGCACGAAGCTCAGGATGATCAGGACGATCATCGGCGACAGGTCGAGCATCCCCATGGATGGCAGCAGCCTGCGGACGGGCCCCAGGATGGGCTCCGTCGCCTGGATGAGCAATGCCGAGAGCCGGCTGCGGCCCCCGGGGTCGATCCAGGACATGAGCACGCGCCCCAGCACGAGCACGCTGAAGGCCAGTGCGAGCAGCATGACGAAGTTGCGCAGGAGCAGGCTCACCGGGGCAGTCTAGCGCTCCGCCTGCGGCGCTCCGGGTGCCGGCCGCTCCCCGAAAATCGCCCGCCCCACCCGCACGACGGTCGCACCCTCCTCGACGGCCACCGGGAAATCCTCGCTCATCCCCATGGAAAGGCCGGGGCCCAGCGCAGGCGCTGCCGTGCGCAACTGCTCGGACAACCGGCGAAGGCCGGCGAACGTGGGCCGGGCATCCTCCGCTCGCGCAACGAGCCGGCCGATCGTCATGAGACCGGCGAGGTCCAGTGCTCCAAGGTCCGCCATGGCCTCCAGGGCGGCCGGCAGGTCGTCCGGCTGGAAGCCGAACTTCGCTGGGTCGTCGTCCACGTTGACCTGCAGGAAGACGGGCAGGCGGCTGCCGGGCGGGACGTCGCCCTCGGCCGGCAGGCCTCGCACTTCGCGGACGATCCGGTCCAGCCGGCGAGCCAGGTCCACCGAATCCACCGACTCGATGACGTTCGCCACTTCAACGGCCCGGCGGGCCTTGTTCGACTGGAGCGGCCCGACGAGGTGCCAGGTTGCGCCCGGCACCTCCGGCGCCTTGGCGACCAGCTCCTGGACGCGGTTCTCGCCAAGAACCGTGAGACCCGCTCCCACGGCCAGCCGGACCTGCTCTGCAGGCACGGTCTTCGAGACCGCGACGAGCAGGACGTCGTCAGGCGAGCGCCCGCTCCGCGCGCAGGCATCGGCGATCTGGCCGAGGACGCGCTCCCGGGAACGGCGAAAGGCGGCAACGTCGGGGTCGGTCATCCGGCTCCGCGGGTCAGGCGGGGTCCGCCCGTCGCCCGGTCAGGCGGCCGGGCACCCAAACCAGGCGCGTACCGAGACCAAACGAACCCGCCCCGGGACCGGACGCGCGCGACGGCCTGCCCTACTTGCGACGCAGGAAGCTGGGGATCTCCAGGTCCTCGGCGTCGTACCGCTGGCGCGGCGATGCGGCCGGCGTGCCTACCGACCGCTCCGTGCGGATGTTGACGGGCGCGGGACGCTCGTCCGCAACCTGCACTCCGCGGTCATCGCGTGACGCCTCGACGAGGCGCCGCTGGCGCTCGATCTCGTCCGCGTAATCCCGCTCCCGAGACGGCTCCGTGCGGGCGGACGGACGCGCCTCGCGTGCGTCCTGGGCGTGGCCCGCTGCTTCGCGCCGGCCGAAGTCGCGACGGCGGTTCGTGTCGAAGCCCGTGGCGATCACGGTGATCATCACCTCGTCGCCCAGTCGCTCGTTGACGCTGGTGCCGAAGATGATGTTCGCTTCCGGGTCCGCGCTGGCACGGATCTCCTCTGCCGCCTCCGTGACCTCGTACAGGCTGAGGTTGGAGGACCCCGTGATGTTGAAGAGAATCCCCTGCGCCCCGTTGATGTTGACCTCGAGCAGCGGGCTGGCGATCGCCTGCTGGGCCGCCACGACGGCGCGGTTCTCGCCGCTGGCGCGGCCGATGCCCATCAGGGCCGAACCGGCGTCGCGCATGATCGTCCGGACATCCGCGAAGTCGAGGTTGATGAGGCCGGGCACGGTGATGATGTCGCTGATGCCCTGCACGCCCTGGCGCAGCACGTCGTCCACGACTCGGAACGCATCCAGAATCGAGGTGTTCTTCTGGACCACGTCGCGCAGGCGGTCGTTCGGGATCGTGATGAGGGTGTCCACCTTGGCCTTGAGCTCCTCCGCGGCCTTCTCCGCGATGAGCTTGCGGCGGTTGCCCTCGAACGAGAACGGCTTCGTGACGACGCCGATGGTGAGGGCGCCCATCTCCTTGGCCACCTGCGCGATGATGGGGGCCGCACCCGAGCCCGTGCCGCCGCCGAGACCGGCAGTGATGAAGACCATGTCCGAATCACGGAGCGCGTCGGCGATCTTCTCCGTGTCCTCCTCTGCGGCCCGCTGGCCGATGGCGGAATCGCCGCCCGCGCCGAGTCCCCGGGTGATCTTGTCACCGATGCGGATCTTGTGCGGCGCGTCCGACTGGAGGAGCGCCTGGGCATCCGTGTTGCACGCGATGAACTCCACGCCCATCATCTCGGCGCGGATCATCCTGTTGACGGCGTTGCTTCCCCCGCCACCGACACCGACGACGCGGATCAGGGCGAAGTTCTCAGAATCGGACCGCAGCGGCATCGCCTCTCCTCGGTTGGCTATCCGGGCTGGTTCCCTCGCGGACGCGCTCCCCGGAAACGGTGAGAACGGGGCCTCCGCGCGGGTCCCTCAGGGTTGGGCGGAGTATAGGCGCCGATCGCCGGAAGCGGAACCACGCGCTACGGGAAGATGCTGCGGAGCGCGTTCCGGATGCGCCCGAGGCCGCCCATCGACGGCGAAGAGTCGTACCGCGAGGACTCGCCGGCCGCCACCGACGCAGCGCCCCACATGAGCAGCCCCACGGATGTCGAGTAGACGGGCGTGAGCAGGTTGTCCACGAGGCCGCCCACGCCCGACGGTGCGGCGATGCGGACGGGCATGTCGAAGACCTCGCGACCCAGTTCGGCCATGCCGGCCAGCTGCGACGCGCCGCCTGTGAGGATCAGTCCCGCCGGCAGGACACCGTGGCCCGATGACAGCATCTCGGCCTTCAGCAGGTCGAATGTCTCGCGCATCCGCGCCTCGATGATCTGGCAGACCTCCAGCCTCGACACGGTTCGGCCGGCCTCTTCGCCCAGCACGGACACGCTGATCGACTCGTCCTCGTCGATCCCGCGCAGGTCGCAGGTGCCGTGGCGGATCTTGAGTTCCTCGGCCACCTGCAGGGACGTCTTGAGGCCGATGGCCACGTCATTCGTCACGTTACTGCCGCCCACCGGCAGCACGGCCGTGTGGAACGGCGAGCCGTCGGCGTAGAGCGCGAGGTCGATGGTGCCTGCGCCGATGTCTGCCACGGCGACGCCCAGTTCCTTCTCGGTCTCGGAGACCACGGCCTCCGCGGAAGCGAGCGAGGAGGCCACGAGCTCGTCGATCTTGACGCCGGCCGCGATGACGCACTTCGTGAGGTTCTGCACGGCCGTGGCGGCCGCCGTGACGATGTGGGTCTCCACTTCCAGCCGGATCGCGCTCATCCCCATGGGATCGTTGACGCCTTCCTGGCCGTCGACGATGAACCCGCGCGGCAGCACGTGGAGGACCTCACGGTTGGACGGGATCGAGACGGCCCGTGCCACTTCCGTGGCGCGGTTGATGTCCTCGCGGGTGACTTCGCGCGTGTGGCCACTCACCGCCACTGCACCCCGGGAGTTCTGCGACTCCACGTGCTGGCCGCCGACCCCGACGAATGCACGGTCGATCTTCCAGCCGGAAAGTCGTTCCGCATGCTCGACAGCGCTCGCGATGGAGTGGACGGTCTGGTCGATGTTGACCACGACGCCCTTCTTGAGCCCGGCCGCCGGCACGGAGCCCTTGCCGATGATCGTGATGCTGCCGTCGCGACCAACCTCGCCGATCAGCGCGACAACCTTCGTCGTTCCGACGTCGATCCCGACCAGGACCGCTTCCCGTTCCACCGTGATGTCGTCCCTCGCAGATCAGTGCCTAGAGGTAATGTCGCCGGATGAGCGCCAGGTTCTGGAAGATGCGCGGCCCGAACGTGATCAGGGCCACGAGGTACAGGTCCAGGCCGAGCCGGTCGCCGATGAAGGTGAGGAGCACGGCCACGCTTGCGTTGGTGATGAACCCGCTGACGAAGATCCGATTGTCGTAGACCCCATCGAGTTCTGCCCGCACCGCCCCGAGGACGGAATCGAGCGCCGCGACGATGGCAACTGCCGAATACCGGGCCAGCTCAAAACTGACGTTGACGTTGAGGAGCAGCCCCGCCGCCACGCCCACGAGGAGGCCTGCCAGGGGGAGCAGCACAGGATGGCGTCCTCTCTCAGGTCCGTTTCGCCAAGGCTACCCGAAAACCCGGGCGGGATGGCGTCCGAGTCACCGGGCAACGTACGTGCCGTTGCGCTCGTCCGCGAGGACCACGCGCTTCACATCGAATTCTCGCCCGGCGAGCAGGCTGCGCAGGAGCCGGACCTGGCCCGGGATCATCGCCGGCCCCCGAAGGCTGGGTGTGTAGACCCCGAACAGCGCAATCCACGGCACCCCGACGGGCCGGACGACGAAGCCGTCCCCGTCTTCGATCGACACGCGCAGCTCACTCGCAATGCTCTCCAGGTCGCCGGGCGCGACGTCGGCCAGGCGGGTCGCCGCGTCCAGGTCAACCGGATCCACCTGCGACCCGACCTCCAGGCCGGCCGAGGCAGTCCGGCGATCCGCCACCACGGGCAGGCCGTCGCCCGGCCCGCCGCTTACCGCCGGGGCGAACAACATCCCCGTGCGATCCACGAGGAACCGGCGGCCGCTCATGCTCCAGACGACCACCGGCACGCGTTCGGCCAGGCGCACACGGATCACGTCGGGCAGCGAGACGGTCACCTCGGCGCCCGTGACGGCAGGCAGCTGCAGGAGTCGCTGCTGGTACGTGTCGCTCTTCATGAGGAAGAGGTTCAGCGTGCCTGTCTCCAGCCCAAGCGACTCGAGGACGACATCGCGCGTGGTGTACGCCGCCGCCCCGGCATCGAAGTCGAGGTCGCGATAGAGGAACGCAGACGAGGCGCCAACGCCGTAGGTCGCGAGCACCGTGACGACCATGACGAATGCCGCACCGGCCCGAATGGGCGTCAGCACCGCGGACGCGCGCCGAACGCGGTTCCGCCGCGCGGGCAGGCCGGCCGGCCGGACCTCTGGCCGGGGCGGCCCGGCGGTCATCGCGGCAGATCGCCGGAGGTCAACCGGCGGCTGATCCGCGCTGCGTGCCGCTGGATGGCCAGGTCCACGATTCGCCGGCAGACTCCGGCGAAGTCATAGCCGCCCTCGGCCGCAACGGCCGGAAACAGGCTGATCGGCGTGAAGCCCGGGATTGTGTTGATCTCCGAGAGGTAGATGTGGCCGCCGGAGAGCAGGAAGTCCACCCGGGCGAACCCTTCGGCGCCCACGGCGCGATATGCGTCGCGGGCGATCTTGCGGATCATGGCCCGCTCGGGCCCCGCCAGCTCGGCGCGTGGTGACGTCTGAGAAAGGCCAGGGGTGTACTTCGCCGCGTAGTCGTAGAACTCGTGGCCGGAGATGACCTCACCGGGACCGTAGTCCTCGATCGGGTGGCCGTCGTTGCCCAGCACGGCAACTTCGAGCTCGCGCGCATGCGGCAGATACCGCTCCGCGAGGGCAAGCGTGTCGAACCGGAAGGCCTCCTGGAGCGCCGCCACCCGCTCGCCCGCGTGATGCGCGATCGACATCCCCAGCGAGGAGCCCAGGCGGGCCGGCTTGACCATCAGGCGCGGGTCGTTGCCCGCCGAGGCGAAGGCCTCAAGCTCCGCCAGCACCCCATTACGGTCATCCGACCAGCGGGCCGACGAGATCTCGCGCCAGTCCGCGACCGGCAGCCCGAGGCCACGCGCAAGCCGCTTGAAGAGCGCCTTGTCCATCCCGAGCGCCGAGGCGGCGACGCCCGCCCCCGTGTACGGCAGGTCGATTGATTCCAGGAGCGCCTGGACCGTGCCGTCCTCGCCGAACGGCCCGTGCAGGGCGACGAAGACCAGCGGCCGCGGCGTCGCGTGCGCGAGCCGGTCCAGCGCGGCCCCCACTGTCAGGGGGCCATCGGCAGCGTACGCACTGGGATCGTCATAGACGGCCGGAGGGCGATCGCCGCGGACGTGGTCGGGCGGCAGCCACCACCACCGCCCCTCGAGATCGACGAGGACCAGGCGCACGGTGAGGCCCAGCGAGCGGAGTCCAGCCGCGATCGCACTGCCGGACACGATGGAGACATCGTGTTCCGCCGAGGGGCCGCCGAAGAGCACCACGATGGGCGGGTAACACGCGATTGGCCGGGTGACGCCCGTCATGCGGCTGCCCCCCCGGCGGCGGCCCTGCCCGCCCAATCGCCCCAGTCGCCGAGGAACACGACCTCGGGCACCAGCCGGATCCCGGACTGCCGCTCCACCTCGTCCCGGACAAGGTCACCCAGCCGGCGGACGTCGGCGGCCGTACCGCGGCCGTCGTTGACGAGGAAGTTCGCGTGTTTGGGGCTGACGCTGGCGCCGCCCACGCGCGTTCCCTTCAGGCCGGCCTGGTCGATCAGGGCACCGGCGGAGGGGCCGGTGGGTGGGTTGCGAAAGAACGACCCGGCGCTCGGAATCCCCAGGGGCTGATGGGCCTGCCGCCACCGCTTGATCTCGTCCAGCCGCGCTCGGATCTGGTCCGCGGAGGCCGCTGTGAGGCGGAACGTGGCCGCGATGACGAGGTCGGGCGTTACGTCGGGCGCCTGGTCCTTCAGGCGGCTGTGCCGATACCCGAGCTCCAGGTCGGCGGGGGTCTGCTGCTCCTCGCGCCCGTCGCCCGTCAGGACGGATGCGAACTCGAGCACGGACGCGACGTCCGATTCATGCGCGCCGGCATTGGCCCAGACGGCGCCCCCAACCGTGCCCGGGATGGCGAGCCCGAACTCCAGGCCGGATAGCCCCGCGTGCTGGGTCTCCGTGGCCGCACGAGCCATTGGCACGCCGGATTCGGCCACGTAGCGGTCCCCCGCGATCGAGGACCCTTCGGCCCGGTTCTGGATCACGAGGCCCCGGATCCCCGCGTCGGCGATGACGACGTTGCTGCCGCGCCCCAGCACCACCCACGGAAGGCCGCGCGAGCGGGCGAACTTCACGAGCCCGCGCAGCTCGAACGCGTTGTGCGCGACGGCGAACAGGTCGGCCGGGCCACCCACGCGCATCGTGGTGAACCGGGAAAGCGGCTCGTCGCGCGAGGTCTTGACGCCCACCCGGCGCTGGATCTCCCCGCCCAGTGCGAGAGCGTCGAAGGCGGGCTCGCCGCGATCCACCGTCATGCGTCGCCGCCGCGGGGCATCTCGCCCGCGTCCCCGGCGGACGGGATCATGCCGGACGGGATCATGCCGGACGGGGTCACGCCGGCCTCTGGCCCGCCGCCGGTCTCAGGACCGACGCCGGCCTGTGGCCCGCCGCCGGACGTGGCGGCTCTGGCCTGCGGCCCGCCGAGACCCGCGAGAGGATCGCCGTCCCGGCCGCGGGACAGCCGGTCCAGCCGCGCCGCATCAGCCGGAGGTCTGTGCGCGGCGGCCGCCAGGACCAGTTCGGCCACGGCGTCGGCCGCCCCGGGCCGCCCCAGGGCCCGGGACGCCTCGGACATCGTCCGGTAGCGGGCAGGGTCGTCCAGGATGGCGGCAGCGGCCAGCAGGGCGCTGGCATCGAAGTCCTCGTCCTCCACGAGGACGGCCCCGCCTGCCTCGACCAGCACCCGCGCGTTGGCGCGCTGGTGGCCGGCGGCGTGCGGGTACGGGACGACGACCATCGGCAGGCTCAGGGCGGTGACTTCGGCCAGCGTGGATGAACCGGCTCGCCCCACCACGAGGTCCGCTGCACGGAGTGCGGGCAGCATGTTCTCGCGGAGGAAGGGGTAGGGCCGGTAGCGCACCCGCAGGCCGGCGGGAAGGCCCTCGCGATCCCCCAGCGCCCCCGGGTAGCCCGCGTCGCCGGTCACGTGCACAACATGGAGACGCTCCACGAGCCGGGGCAGCGCATCCGAGACGGCCGCGTTGAAGCGGCGGACGGCCTGCGAACCGCCGAAGACCAGGAGCATCCGGTCATCGGGCGCCAGGTCAAACCGCACCCGGGCGTCGGCGCGGTCCATCTCCGCCGTGTCCCGGATGGGCGTTCCCGTCGTGTAGCACGATCCACCCAGCGTCCGGCAGGTCGCCGCGAAGGCCACGGCGATCGTGGTGGCCAGCGACGCCACGGCGCGCACGCTCCGGCCGGGAATGACGTTGCCCTCCCAGAGGACAGTGGGGATGCGCAGGGCGGCTGCCGCCAGCAGAATCGGAATGGCCACGTAGCCGCCGGTCGTGAAGATCGCCGCCGGCCGCCGTCGCACGAGGAGCGCCGCGGCCTGCGGGACGGACAGGACAAGGCGGGCGGGGTCGAGCACCGTGTTCACCGACAGGTCCACCGTGCGCAGGGAACGCAGGGCCAGACGCCGCAGCGGCAGGCCGGCCGCAGGAACGAGTCCCGCCTCGAGTCCGCGGTGGCCGCCGACCCAGTCGACCTCAGGTGCGTCCGTCGACGCCAGGAGCGATCGAGCGACGGCCAGGGCCGGGTAGATGTGCCCGCCCGTCCCCCCCGCCGCGATCAACAGCCGCATTGTTCCAGGCCCCTCGTTCCACGGTCTCGCGCGAGATTGACAGGAGGATACCGACGGCGGCGAAGCTGATGATGAGCGACGACCCTCCGGCACTGATGAACGGCAGGGTGATGCCGGTGATCGGCAGCAGCGCCACAACGACCCCGATGTTGATGAAGGCCTGGACACACAGCCAGATCGTGATGCCGGCCGCCAGCAGCGCCCCAAAGGTATCCGGCGCGGCAAGCGCCGTCCGAATGCCCTGGTAGCCGATCACGATGAAGAGCACCACGACGAGGCCGGCACCGATCAGGCCAAATTCCTCGCCGATGATTGCGAAGATGAAGTCGTTGCTCGCGTTCGGCAGGAACAGCCCACCGGCCAGCCGGCTCTCTCCGAGACCAGCGCCCAGGACTCCCCCAAGTCCCAGCGCAAGGAGCCCCTGGATCGTGTGGAACCCGGTGCCGAGCGGATCGGACCACGGGTCGAACAGGGTCCGGACGCGCTCCAGCTGGTACGGGGTGCGGGAGATCAGCAGGGCGACCAGCGCCACGGCGGCGCTGCCCAGGGCGGCGAGGTGGACGAGGTTCGCCCCGGCCACGAAGAACATGGTCGTGGCGGTAAGTCCGATGACGGCGCCCGTGCCCAGGTCCGGTTCGCGCAGTACGAGAACGACCACGGGTGCAAAGATCACGAGGAACGTCACGGTGCCCGACCAGAACTCGCGGATGCGGCCGCCCCGCCGCGCGAACCAGTGCGCGAGGTAGATGATCATCGCCAGCTTCGCGAACTCCGCCGGGTGCACGGCCGGCAGCGGTCCCACCTGGAGCCAGCGCGCGGACCCGCCGATCTTGATGCCGAGGCTCGGGACCAGCACAAGGACCAGGAGGACGATGGCGAGGCCATACGCCGCCACCGATACCTTGCGCAGCCAGCGGTAGTCCACCCGCATCATCACGATCATCGCCAGGAGGCCCAGGAGGGCCCACAGCACCTGCGGCCCAACGATCTTGAACGAGTCGCCGTCGAACTGCGTGTATGCCTTCATGGCCGACGACGAGTACACCATCAGGATGCCGATCGCCGCGAGGGCGACCACCGCGAGCAGGATCAGCACGTCCGGCTGGTGTTCCTCGCCGCGGAGCCTCGTTGGTGCGTCCGATCGTCGTCGCAGCCGGAGGTGCCTCACCTGCGCACCTGGGCGTCCAGCGCCGCCCGCCGGCTCTCCGCAAGGTGCGCCACGGCGGCCTTGAACGCCCGCCCACGTGCGGCATAGTCCACGAACATGTCGAAGCTCGCGGCGGCCGGGCTGAGCAGAACGGTGGCCCGGTGCTGCAGGGCGACACTCGACTCCCCCACCGCCCGGATGAGGTCGCGCGCGAGGTCGTCCGCTCGGTCCACCGCCGCTTCGAGGGTAGTGGCCCGCTCGATCCGCTCGAGTCCCGCGGCACGGAACAGGCGCTCCAGCGTGCCGGCGCTCTCACCGATGAGCACCGCTGCGTCGGCTCGCCGGGCCACGACGTCCGCCATGGCCGTGAGATCGACGTCCTTGTGCCGCCCACCAGCGATGAGGACGAGCGGCCGCGGGAAGGCGTTCAGGGCCGCTATCACGGCATCCGGCTGCGTGCCCTGCGAATCGTTCACGAAGAGGACCCCATCGATCTCCGCAACAGGCTCCAGGCGGTGCTCCACGCCCCGGAACCCGGACACCGCGCGCCGGATCGCGTCCGGCGCCACGCCGAACAGCAGGCCCACGGCGACGGCCGCGAGCGCATTCGAGAGGTTGTGGCGGCCGGGGATGGCCAGCTCGCCCACCGGCAGGATCCGCCCGCCCGGCCCAACGGCCGCCGCTCCTCCACCCGCGAGCGGGAGCCGCTGCACGCCCGCCTCAACGATCCAGCCGTCCACCAGTCCCACGCCGCCCGGAACCGGCGCCTCCGTCCGGTAGAGCACCGCGGGCGCACGGCCGTCGCCCGCGTAGCCAGCCACGACCGGGTCGTCAGCGTTCAGGACCAGCGCACCGTCCGGATCAACGAGTTCGGCCAGGAGGCGCTTGACGCGCCGGTACTCGTCGAGGGACCCGTGCCGATCGATGTGGTCCGAGGTCACATTCGTGTAGACCGCCACCGTCGTGCCCCGCGACAGGGTCGGCAACTGCAGCTCGGACAGCTCGATGACCACCCGGTGTCCGGGCGTGAGCTCCATGAGCCGGTCGATCAGCGGATCGCCGATGTTGCCGCCCAGGGCGACCGGGTGGGGCGGATCGGCTGCGAGGACTGCCGCGATCAGTGACGACGTCGTGGTCTTGCCCTTGGTGCCGGTCACCCCCACGGTCGGAGCCGGGCACAGCCGGAGCACGAGGTCGGGTTCGCTCACCACTGGCGGGGCACCCGAGTCGCCCGCGACCCACCTCCGGCGGAGATCGAGCAGCGCCGCGCGAAGGCGCGGTTCCGTCGTGGGGTAATCCCCATTGATCGAGGGCGATGTCGCGACCAGGTCCGCGCCGGCCCAGGACGCTGCCGGTTCCACGGCCGGCCCCAGGCTGAACCGGACCGCCCGGCCTTCCAGCGCGGCCTGGGCATCCGCGAGCGCTTCAGGGGGACGGACGTCGTACACGGTCACGACGGCCCCGGCGTCTGCGAAGAACCGGGCCATCGCGATGCCGGATCGGGCGAGGCCCAGCACGGTGACCCGGCAGCCCCGCAGCGCGCCATCGCGCACGTCGTCCAGTGTCAGTGCATCCAGGTCCAGCCGCGGATGGCGCCCAGCCGGTTCGGCCGGCCCACCCTCCGCGGTCGCAGCCGGCATCGTCGCGCCGGGGGCGCGTTCCGGGCTCACTGGAGCTCGTTGATGGACGCGAGAAAGAGCGTGACGCCCAGCAGGCCCGCGAGGACGGCCACGATCCAGAAGCGGAGCGTGATCTTCTCCTCGTCCCAGCCGCCAAGTTCGAAGTGGTGGTGGAGCGGGGCCATCCGGAAGATGCGCTTGCCGCCGCTCATCTTGAAGTAGCCGATCTGGATGATGTCGGATGCCGTCTCCACCACGAAGATGATCCCGATGATCGGCAGCACGAGAATCTGGCCCGTGATCAGCGCCGTCACCGCGAGCGTCGCCCCCAGGGACAGCGCCCCGGAATCGCCCATGAAGATCTGCGCGGGGTGCACGTTGAACCAGAGGAAGCCCAGGACCGCGCCGATGATCAGCGCGCAGACCAGGGCGAGGTTCGGCTGGTGCGGCACATTGAGCAGCGCGATGATCATGAAGGCGACGAACGCGAAGATCAGCGTCCCCCCGGCGAGGCCGTCGAGACCATCCGTCAGGTTGACGCCGTTGCTGGCCCCCACGATGGCGATCACGGAGAAGATGACGTACGGGATGGGCCCGATGATCACGTCGCCCACGAACGGCACGCGGATGCCCGTGATGTCGAAGTGGTTCTGGATGTACAGCGCCGCGCCGATCGCCACCACGATCTGCCACAGGAACTTCTGCCGGACGCTGATCCCGTCCCCGGTCTTGGCGTTGAGGTAGTCGTCGGCTGCACCCAGAAAGCCCACGCCCAGCAGGGCCGCGAGCGGCGGGTAGGTGGATGCGTCCAGTGCGCCCATGATGACCGCGAGCAGCCCGACCACGCCGATGATCAGGAGGCCGCCCATCGTGGGCGTGCCCAGCTTGACGATGTGGCTCTGCGGCCCTTCTTCGCGGATCTGCTTGCCGAAGCCCAGGTGTCGCAGCAGGCGGATGTAGGACGGCATGAGGATCACGACAAGGGCGAACGCCAGGAGGAGCCCCTGGATGAGGTCGACCTTCACCGGGCATCATCCGCGGTGCGGCTGGCGGCCGCGCGGGCCCGCCATTCGTCGCGGAGCGCCACCACAAGCTGCTCCAGCTCCGCGCCCCGCGAGGCCTTCACGAGGACGACGTCGCCGGCCGCGAGCAGGCCCCGGAGTGCCGCCTGGGCTGCCGCTCGATCCGCGACCCGCACGATCCGGTCTGCCGGAAGTCCGGCCGCCCGCGCCGCCGACGCCGTCAGCGCCGCGCCGTCACCGATCACGACGAGCAGGTCCACGAGGCCCGCTGCGGTCTCCCCCACTTCGCGGTGCCCCGCATCGGAGGCGTCGCCCAGCTCGAACATCTCGCCGAGTACCGCAACATGGCGTCCGGGCAGACTCGCGAGCAGCTCCATCGCGGCGCGCATCGAACGCGGGGAGGCGTTGTAGCTGTCGTCGAGGATCGTGATGCCGCCCACGTCGATGAGCTCGCCGCGGTGGGCGGACGTGCTGGCCGCGGCCAGGCCGCGCGCCACGTCGTCGATGCTGTAGCCGGCGACGAACCCAACCGCAGCAGCGGCCAGCGCGTTGTGGACCGCGTGACGGCCGAGCGTGGGAATGGTGATACGGCCCCGTCCGACACGCGCCACCAGGTCGAAGCGCATCCCGCTCCGGCCCAGCGACTCGACGTGCTCCGCGCGGACATCCGCGTCCGGCGCGAATCCATATGTCACCGTTCGCGCCCGCGTCCGCGCGCCCATCCGCCGCACGAGGTCGTCATCGGCGTTGAGAATGGCCGTGCCGTCGGCCGGCAGTGCCTCCAGCAGTTCGCCCTTGGCCTGCGCGATGGCCTCCAGCGTCCCGATACGGGACAGGTGCACCGGGTGGACCGCCGTCACCAGGCCGATCCGTGGACGAGCGATGGCCGCCAGCTGGGCGATCTCGCCTCCCACGTACATGCCCATTTCCAGGACTGCCGCCTCGTGCTCCGGCCCAAGCCGCAGCACGGTGAGGGGCAGACCCACCTCGTTGTTCTGGTTGCCCTCGCTCTTGAGGGTCCGCAGCCGGGCGGCCAGCACCGCGGCCACGGCATCCTTGGTGGACGTCTTGGCGATCGATCCGGTCACGCCCACCACGAGGAGGTCGAAGCGCCGGCGCCACGCAGCCGCCACGGCATGCAGCGCCAGCAGCGGGTCCGGGACACGGATCACGGCCACGTCCGGAGGCAGCACCTGGTCAGCCGGGAGGTCCCTCACGATCACGGCCGCCGCGCCGGCCGCGGCCGCAGCAGCAAGATGGCGATGGCCGTCGGTCTTCTCGCCGGCAAGCGCCACGAACAGGTTTCCCGGTGTGACGAGTCGTGAATCCACTGCGCCGCCGCGCACGGGGCGCGGGCCTGCGACAAGCAGCTCCCCGTGCGAGACGCGCGCGATCTCAGCGGCGGTCAGGTCCGGGACGGCGCGGGCAGGCGACGCGCGGGACGCCGCGGACCACGCGGACTCTCCTCCACGCGACGATTTGGCGTCGGTCACGAACCGAAGTGTGACATGGGCGCTCATCGGCTGGCCACCGCAGCCTCGACCGCGGGCGGCGCTGTCGCGAAGTCGGTCGCCGGCGGACGCGAGGGCGTGGCAGACGGGTCGCTTTCGGGAGTCGTGGGCAGGATGAGGACGGGCCCGGCAACCGAGTTCGGGACCGGCTTCGAGGGCGTCGGAAGATCGAGCGTTGTGATGGCGTCGGTCGCGATCCGGCGGAACAGCTCGAAGGACATCACCGGCATCTCGATGTGGCCCTGGCGATTGATGGTGGGCGTCCCCTCGCGGACCTGCACAGCAATCACGAGCCGAGGTGCCGTCCTGCCGATGAACCCCACGAACGTGTAGTTGAAGATGTTGTGCTTCCAGTCGCCCTTGCCACCGCGCAGCTTCGGGTCCCAGATCTGTGCGGTACCGGTCTTTCCGCCAACGTAGTAGCCGGGCACGAGGGTCCGATCGCGGTAGAACGACACTTCAGTCACGACGTGGTTCATCAGCCTGATGAGCGTGGGCCCGAGCTTCGCGGAGACCGCCTGGCCCTTGGCCGGTGTCTCGCGGTCCCGTCCCCCGACAGAGGCAACGACGTGCGGCTGGACGAGGACCCCACCGTTGACCATGGCGCTGTATGCCTGCGCGAGCTGGATGGGCGTCACGGCCACGCCCTGCCCGAACGACCCATTGGCCAGGTCGATCTGCCGCCACGCACTGATGGTGGGGTCCTTCATGATGCCGGCCACCTCTCCGGCCACATCGATGCCCGTCCTGGTCCCGAAGCCGAACCGCGACCACGTGTCGTACAGCACGCTCGCAGCAGCCTTCGTGGTCGATCCCAGGCGGATGGCCACCTTCGCGGCACCCACGTTGCGCGAGTAGGCCACCACGTCCTCGAACGGGATCCTGCCCATCGCCTTGTGATCGGCGTCGCTGACGTGCGCCGTGCCCCCGTCCAGCGAGAGCGTGCCCGAGTCGTCGATGGGGGTGGTCGCTTTGACGATCCCCTTCGTCAGGCCGGCGGCGGCCGTGAGCATCTTGAAGACGGACCCGGGTTCATAGACCCGGCTCACGACCGGATCCACAAACCGCGAAGGATCCTTCTGGGCAATGGCCTGGTACTGGTTCGCGTCGTAGCTCGGGTAGGTAGCCTCCGCGTAGATGGCGCCCGTGTAGGGATCGATGACCACCGCCGACACGCTCTTGGCCCGGTCCGCAACCCAGGCGGCCAGGAGTTCCTGTTCGAGGGCCAGTTGGAGACTGGCGTCAACGGTGAGCGTGAGGTCCACGCCGGGCGATCCCGCTGATTCCACGACGCCCTCGCCCGGTGTCGTCGATCTCGTCGCAGACCGCGCCGCAACGAGGACGGTGGGCTGGCCCGCAAGAGCCGACTGGTAGTACTGCTCAACGCCATACTGGCCAACCCCCGCCGAGTTCACGAAGCCCAGCAGGTGGGCGGCGAGCGTCGTCCTGGGGCTGCCGCCCGCCTGCGGGTACACCCTGACCGGCTCCGGTTCGAGGCTGATCCCGGGCAGCGTCCCCCCGGACATGCCCTGGCGAATGCGTCCCGCCATGTCCGCGTCCAGCCCGTGGGCAAGGATGACGTAGCCCTTGTCCGACGCCATGTTCTTCGTGAGGGTCGCGGCGGCGGGGTTCACGAGACCCAGGATCGAGACGAGTGCCGCAGCCACGGCCGCCCGCTTTTCAACCGAGAGCTTCTGCGGCGCCCCGGCGAGCCGGCTCCGGTCCACCGTGCTCGCGAGCACGATCGTGCCCGTGCGGTCGTAGACGGTGCCGCGGTGGCTGGGTTGTTCCGTCCGGACCATCGTCTGCTGCTCGGCAAGCCCGGCCAGGCGATCTCGCTGCAGCACCTGCCAATACGCGAGCCGGCCCACGAGGGCAGTCGAGATGACGACCAGGCCCACGAGGACGGCCACGAGGCGGCGGCGCGAATCGGTCCTGCCGAGCATCAGTTGGGCGACGCGCTAGCGGGCTCGGACCACGACGGGCTCTGCCAGCGGGAACAGCCCGAAGTCGATCGCCTGTTTGCGCACCGCGGGCTCGCGGCCGAGCCGGTTGAGGTCCGAAAGCAATTCCTGGCTCTGCGCCCGCAGTTGCGCCCGCTGCGAGAGGAGCCGGTCCACTTCGTAGTCAGTGGCCGTCACTCGGACGGTCTGCGCGAGCGAGAAGAACGCGAGCAGAAAGGCGAGGACGATGCCACCAAGGAGCAGGCCCAGGCGGCCGCTCCGTCTACCTGCCCGGACGCGAACACGGGCGCGCCGGCGCGGGAGGGAGTCCGGCCCTGGGCGATCATCGAGCGGGAGCGTGGCGTGCGCTGGACGCAGGCCGGCGGCCGTGCGCACGGGCCCCTGCGGGCGCTCCACGACGTGAGGGCGGCGCGGCGCGGCACCCGGGCCCAGGAACCCGGGGCGTGGACGGGCGCCTTCGTAGACCGCCATCAGTCGCGCAGCGCAAACCGGAGGCTGCCCGCGACCGCGAAGTCGAAGGCCCCGAAGGCGTCGGGCGTGTCGTCGTAGGCCCCCGTCTCGAAGACCCCCACGCGAACGATCGAATCGCCCGGGACCCCGGTTCGGTCGAACCGCTCGCGAAGTTCGTGCTGACGCCGGCCGTATGCCTTGCGGCGACTGGCCTGGTGACGCTTGGCCATTGCTGAGTCCTCCTCTCCGGCCGCCCGCAGGGACGGCATGGGGCCGATGTCCGATGGATCAGGCGGCGAGACGCTCGGCGGCACGAAGCCGGGCGCTCCGGGACCGCGGGTTGGCGGCAATTTCGGCCGCCGAGGGAGTGATGGACGAGGGGCCAACCCGCCGCAGGCGCGGATTGCGGCCGCACACGCAGATGGGCACCTCGGATGGACATGTGCAGCCCTTCCGCTCGGCGGCGATGAACTGTTTGACGATGCGGTCCTCCAGGGAGTGGTAGCTCAGCACGACGAGACGGCCACCCGGCCGCAGGAGGTCCATCCCGGATGCAAGGGCCGAGGCGAGCGCGTCGAGCTCCGCGTTCACGGCGATCCGGAGCGCCTGGAAGACACGCGTCGCCGGGTGGATCTTCCGACGGCCCTGGACCTGGCCCGGCACCACGCGCGTGACGAGTGCGGCCAGCTGATCCGCGGTCTCGATGGGCCCGTTCGCGCGCTCCGCCACGATCGCCCTCGCGATCCGTCCGGCAAACGGCTCCTCGCCGAACCGCTTGAAGAGGTCCGCGAGTTCACCTGGGTCGAGCGTGGCGAGAAGGTGCGCCGCGGGCACGCCGCGCCCGGGATCGAAGCGCATGTCCAGCTGGCCCTGCGTCCGGAAGCTGAAACCCCGAGACGCGTCGGCGAGCTGGAAACTCGACAGTCCGAGGTCCAGCAGGAGGCCGTCCACCTGCCCGAAGCCCGCTTCCGGCGCCACGGTGCCCAGATCCCGGAAGTTGGCCTGGCGCAACACGAGCCGGTCGCCGAACCGGCGGAGACGCTCGCCTGTCCTGGCGATGGCCGCCCCGTCGGCATCGAGTCCGAGGAGGCGGCCATCAGGTGAAGAGGCCTCCAGGATCCGCTCGGTGTGCCCACCGCCGCCGAGGGTGGCATCGATCTGAAGGCTGCCGGCAGCCGGGGCGAGCATCGTGACGACCTCGTCCACAAGCACCGGCAGGTGCCCTTCAGGCGCATCGACCCCACCCGTCGTCGAACAGATCCCGCGCGGGTCCTGGAGGCTCATGAATGCGGCCTCAGATCCCGAGGCCGGAGAGATGCTGGGCCATCGCTTCGGGCGACTCCATTGCCAGCCGGTACTCGTCCCAGCGGGCCGGCGCCCAGATCTCGGCGTGGTCGCGCGAACCCACCACAACGGCCTCGCCGTTCAGTCCGGCCCAGGTCCGAAGCGATGCCGGGATGACCATCCGGCCCTGCCGGTCCAGGTCCACTTCGAATGCCCCTGCGAAGAGGAAGCGGCTGAACGTCCGGGCGCTCGGGTCACCGATGGGAAGGGTTGCCGTCCGGTTGGCCAGGGCCTCCCATTCGCTCCGGGGAAAGATCGCGAGGCACGCGTCGATCCAGCGCGAGACGAACGCGCCGTCCTCGAACTGCGTCCGGAAGCGGGACGGGACGGCCATCCGCCCCTTCTCGTCGACCGAATGCCGGTACTCGCCGGTGAACACGTGTCGGGCTTCCCCACTGCTGGGCCGGGACCTGGGCTGGGCTGGCCACTTGGCGTCTGCGGGGCTGCTGGGCTCCCCACTTGTCACCACTTCGTGCCACTTCTCGGCATGTTACACCGCGAGTGGCCCCAGTCAATGCCGATTTGCGCACGGATGGGCTCCCGGGGCCGCGCGAACAGCGACCGCTCGGGTCGCGTGAATCGCATCCGGGGGCGGCACCCGAGAGTGGCGCGGAGGCCCGTCAGCGCGTGGGCGTCGGGATGACCAGCTTCTCGCCCGGGTGCACGATCCCCAGCGGGCCGATCCATGCGTTCAGCGACAGCACGCGGTCCATCGGCACCCCGAACCAGTGCACGACACTCCAGAGGTTGTCGCCAGATCGGATCGTGTAGATGTAGCAATCGCGCCGACCGGGGCAGGTCGCAAGGAGGGCCAGCCTGCTGGCCGACGCTGTCCCGGATGGTGCGCCGCCGGGCGCGGCTGTCCTCGATGGTGGCGGGCTGGGGCCCGCGGCGGCACCTGCCGCCGGGCGCGATGTGGATCTGGGGCTGGCGACGGGTGCGGGCCGCTGCGTCGCCGTCGGTGGCGCCGTCGGTGTCGCCGTTCCCTGGCTGGCCGGGGCCCCGGCCGTCGGCGTGGATCCTCCCGCGGACCTCGTCGGGGCAGGAGACACGGGAGCCACTGGAGACACGAGGGCCGTCGAGGACGCCCCAGGCGTCGGGGCAGTCGGCAGAGGTGACCCTGGCGCACCGGCAACGAGGGCACTCGGCGATGGAGAAGCCTCGGGAAGAAGCAGCCCACCGCGTTGGAGGACGAACCCGAATGCCAGGGTCGCGCAGGCGACGAGGATCGCTGTTGCCGCAAGCGTGGCCCGGGGAAGCGCCAGGATGCGGGACCAGGCAGGCATCATCGAGGCCCGCGCGGCCCCGACTGGCAGGGCATTGACGCCGGGCCTTGCTGGCGCCTGGTTCGCTGGTGGCCGTTCGGGCCCGTTATTTCCATGCCGGCCCTCCGAGCGCTCGCACCGCCGAACGCGTCGGTCAATCTAGTACCTTTCGCCCGCTGTCGTCCCAGGGAAGCGGATGCTAGGGTCCGATCAGGTTCGGACAGACGTTCGGATCCCGCCCAGATCATGGCTGCCACACGAGGACCGGGAATTCTTCGATGGCCCTCTTGCGCACGCTGGCGCCGCCCGACATCAGCCCCTCGGGCATGGCCGCACAGCGCATCCGTCGCTGCACCTACCGACGCCTCATCCAGCTCGATGTGGCGGGTGACCGCGCGACCGAAGTGGAGTGCCTCTTCCCCGACAGGCGCCTGCCGATCCCGCTGGGTGACCTCGAATCGGCCATGCCGATCTGCAACGCCTGCACCGCGCCGCACATCTTCCGGCCCGACGAAGACTGAACCTCTCGGCAGTTCGGCCGCGGGCTCGCGTGGGCCGTTTCCGCCATTCTTCGGCCGGGGAGCCTTCTCGGCCGGGCCACCTGGGCACCACGTACCCGTCCTGCGAATGGTATGCGCCAATCCGCCATCCCCCGCTTGTTCGATCGGTCCGATTCGTGCACGAATCGCGGCCGCCGAGTCGGCAAGGTGGGTTGCGTGGTCGCCTAATAGTCGCTGGGAGACTGAGTGAAGGCGCTCGCCTGGCGACTCGGGCGTAACAGTCACCACGTGCCTGGCTGGAGAATTTCGGGTGTCGGGAGGCCCCAGCGGGCTGGCGAAACGGGCATTCTTCCCCGCCGCTCGGCGAGGGCCATCCTGCCCGCCCGACGCCCGGCCGGGCGGCTCCGCGAGCGCGGCCGCTCAGCGGACGCTCGACGGCCACTCGCCGGTGACGACGCCCGGCCGGTGAGCAGCGCGGGGTGCCAGGGTCGAGGCGTTCTAGAGTGCCAGCGAGTCGATCTGTAAGCCGAGTTCTGTGCCGCGACGCACGTGCGCGCGGCGACGGTCATCCATCTGTGGCCGCCGGTTGCCCGACGGCTCATGCGGCCGACCCGAGGACCACGGCAGCGCGCCGGTGGTCCGGCGAACCGGACCGTTGTCCTCCTATTTGGCCTTGCTCCGGGTAGAGTTTGCCGCGTTTCACCCCGCCGGCCGACGAATCGGCCCGCGGTCTCGTCTCTGTGGCACTGGTCCTCGCCTCACGGCGGACGGGCGTTACCCGCTACCCTGCGCTGCGGAGCTCGGACTTTCCTCGGGCCACATCCGTTGCCGGCGGGCCCGCGACCATCCGATCGGCTCGCTGGCTGCACGATTGTAACCCGAACGCCTGTTCGAGTCCATGAGTCGAAGGCGGCGGACGAATCCAGCCACGTCGGACGAACCCCACGTGGAGCCGGGCTTCAAGAGGGGCGGCGAACCACCGATACGGGGCCGCCGGCCTGGGCGCGGTCGATCGCCTCGTTGCAGAGCGCGTCTGCCGCCGAGTTCAATGCCCGCCGCACATGCACCGCGGACCACCGGCTGAACGTCGCCAGGATCGCGCGTGCCTCCCCGTGGAACACGGCCAGCCTGGCATCGCGGACCTTCCAGCGTCCGTTGAGCTGCTCCACGATCAGCATCGAGTCAAGCAGCAGCCTCACCTCTCGAGCGCCGAGTTCCGATGCGAGGCGAAGGGCGCGGACCACGGCCGTGTACTCCGCGGCGTTGTTCGTCTGGACGCCCAGGTAGTCGGAGATGGTGGCGACGGGGTCTGCCGTCGGAGACATGGCGCCGGGCGAATCTGCGTCGATCAGAACGGCGCCGGCCGACGCCGGCCCAGGGTTGCTCCGCGCGGCGCCATCGCACCGGATGACGAGGCGCCGGGGACCCTGGCCCGAGGAACGCGCCGGAGGCTCCCCGGACGGCATGTCCGGTGACGGGCTCCAGAGAGAATCGGAGTGCGGCTCCAGTCCGCGCTTCAGACTTCCCCTCCCGGAGGGGAGGCCGTCGGGCCGGACGGCAGCACCGGCAGCGGTGAGCCCGCAGCGCGATCGGAAGACGTTCCGCGAAAACGGCGCCAGACGGCCCGCACTGGGTCGTAGTAGGCGTCCGCCACACGCTCCTTGAGCGGGATGATCGCGTTGTCGGTGATCTTGATGTGCTCGGGGCAGACCTCGGTGCAGCATTTCGTGATGTTGCAGAACCCGATGCCGCCCTCGTCCTTCAGGAACCCGCGCCGGTCGGCCTGGTCGATGGGGTGCATCTCCAGGCCCGCGGCGCGGACCAGGTAGCGGGGACCCATGAACGCGCTCTCGGTCTCGTGGTTGCGGAGGACGTGGCAGACGTCCTGGCAGAGGAAGCATTCGATGCACTTGCGGAATTCCTGGACCCGCTCGATATCTTCCTGGTGCCAGCGCCACTCGGACGTGGGGCGGTCGGTTGGCGGCTTGAACGGCTCGATGCGCTGGTTGACCTCGTAGTTCCACGACACGTCGGTCACCAGATCGCGGATCAAGGGAAATGCCCGCATCGGCTCAACGGTGATCGTCTCGGAATGATCGAAATCGGACAGACGCGTCTTGCACATCAGCCTGGGCCGGCCGTTGACCTCTCCGCTGCACGAGCCGCACTTGGCCGCCTTGCAGTTCCAGCGAACCGCGAGATCGGGTGCTTCGTTGGCCTGGATCCAGTGCAGCGCGTCGAGAACGACCATGCCCTCCTCGACCGGCACGTCGAAGTCGACATACCGCCACTCCTCGGTATCCGAGCCGCGAAAGACTTTGAACTGCATGATGGGCATCGACCCGCGTCTCCCCAGGGCCTCAGGTGGTCAGTAGATCCGCGAGGTGCGCGGGCAGGGGCGGCAACTCCGTCGCGGTGACGTGCATCTGTCCGCCCTGAAGCGTGACGGCGCTGTTGCGATGGCCCCAGTTCGCGTCGTCCTGGTCCGGATAGTCGAGCCGGCTGTGGGCACCGCGGCTCTCTGTGCGCTGGCGGGCACTGCGGGCGATCGCCTCTGAGACGACGAGCAGGTTCCGCAGCTCGAAGACGAGGTTCCAGCCGGGATTGTAGGCGGGTCCGCCCCGTGTCCGGATCCGCGTGGCACGGACCTGGAGCGCGCGAATCTCCTCGATCGCCTGGTCGAGGTCCGTTTCCGTACGGAAGATGCCCACGAGGCGCTGCATCATCGTCTGCAGCTCGGCATGGATGGCGTGGGGATCCTCACCATCCGGGCGCTCGAAGGGCTCCCGCAGCTCGGCGGCGGCGGCGCGGACCTGGATCGGGTTGACATGGGGCGCCTCGGCCAGCGTGGCGGCGTCGCTGGCTGCGGCGGCTCCAGCCCGCTCGCCGAAGACGAGCAGGTCCGAAAGCGAATTGCCGCCGAGGCGGTTCGCCCCGTGCATCCCGCCGGCAACCTCGCCTGCCGCGTACAGGCCGGCTCGCGTCGTCTGGCCGGTCTCCGCCTCAACGCGGATGCCGCCCATCACGTAATGCGTGGTGGGGCCGACCTCCATTGGCCCCTTCGTGATGTCGACATCGGCGAGTTCCTTGAACTGGTCGTACATCGAAGGCAGCTTCTTGCGGACGTGGTCGGCGGGCAGATAGCTGATGTCCAGGAAGACGCCCCCGTGCGGCGAACCCCGGCCCTCGCGGACCTCCGTGTAGATCGCCCGGGCCACGTTGTCGCGTGTCGAGAGCTCCGGTGGCCGGCGGGCGTCGGTCTGGCGAGCGTTGCTCTGGGCCTCGACCCAGCGCTTGGCCTCATCATCGGTGGCCGCGTATTCGTGGCGGCGCTCCTCCGGCAGGTACTTCCACATGAAGCGCTCGCCGTCCTTGTTCCGCAGGATGCCGCCCTCGCCGCGAACGGCCTCCGTCACGAGCAGACCGCGGACGCCGGGCGGCCAGACCATACCGGTCGGATGGAACTGGACGAACTCCATGTCGATCAGGTCCGCGCCTGCGAGGTACGCCAGGGCCTGGCCGTCGCCCGAGTACTCCCACGAGTTGGAGGTGATCTCGTACGCCTTGCCGATGCCACCGGTGGCGAGGACGATCGCCTTCGCCGGGAAGAGCACCGGCCGGCCGCTGGTCCGCCAGTACCCGAAGGCGCCGGTGACTCGCTCGGGCGCAGTGGTCAGATGCGTGACCGTGGCCTCCATGTAGACCTTGATGCCCTGGGCGACGGCACGATCCTGGAGCGTGCGGATCATCTCGAGCCCGGTGCGGTCGCCGACGTGGGCAAGACGCGCATGCGTATGCCCGCCGAATGGACGCTGGAGGATGCGTCCGTCGCGGGTCCGGTCGAAAACAGCGCCCCATTCCTCGAGCTCGCGCACGCGGTCCGGTGCCTCCTGCGCGTGGAGTTCCGCCATGCGCGGGTTGTTCAGCTTCTTGCCGCCCACCATGGTGTCGCGGAAGTGGACCTGCCAGCTGTCGGCCGCCGCAACGTGTGCCAGGGCGGCGGCGATGCCGCCTTCCGCCATGACCGTGTGGGCCTTTCCGAGGAGCGACTTGCAGACGAGTCCCACGGATGCGCCGGCCGCGCTTGCTGCGATCGCCGCCCGCAGCCCGGCGCCCCCGGCGCCGATCACGAGGACGTCGTGCGGGTAGGTCTCCAGCTGGTCGATCACAGCCGGATCGCCGGATCAGTGAAGACGCCCAGTGCCAGGAGGCGCACGTAGAGGTCAGCCAGGGTCACCGTGATGAGGCTGGCCCAGGCCCACGCCATGTGGTGGCGGTTCAGTGAGGTCAGGCGCTGCCACAGGCCGTGGCGCACGCGGGCGTTGACCGAGCACGAGAAGCAGTCCAGCCGGCCGCCCACGATGTGGCGCAGCGAATGGCAGGACAGCGAGTAGCCCGAGAGCAGCAGGGAGTTGACGAACAGGAGAACCACACCGAAGCCGATCCGGATGCCGCCCCCGTGGAAGAGCGACGTGACCGCGTCGAGCCACAGGAACGCCAGCGGGATGAACGCGAGGTACAGGAAGTAACGGTGGAGGTTCTGGAGGATGAACGGGAAGGCCGTCTCCATCTTGTAGCCGCGGTGGATCGACGGCTCCCCGACGGCACAGCCCGGGGGATCGGCGAAGTAGAAGCGGTAGTAGGCCTTGCGGTAGTAGTAGCAGGTGGCCCGGAAGCCCAGTGGGATCCACAGGATGAGGATGGCCGGGCTGAACCACGTCGGCAGGAATGGAAGCACGAGGAGGGGCGAGTAGAGCGGCGACAGGTACCCGTCGACCTCGTAGGCCGTGCCGAAGATCGGCGTCCAGAGGACGCCGCTCACGAACAGGTAGGTGGCGCAGATCGTGAACAGCAGCCCCTGCACGCCCGGCGCGAGCCACCAGCGGTCGCGGCGGTTCGTGCGGCCGAGGCCGGACAGCGCCGTACCTCCCGGCTTGCGTGCCAGGGGCGCGGCGGAAGGTGCTGTCATCGGTGCGCGAGCCTCCTGCGTGCGGCGGCGGTTTGGCGGGAGCGGCGGTCAGGACGCCGGGACGGAATGCCCGGCGACGGTGCCTGCCCGACCACGGGTGGATTGGCCGGCCCAGCCGAGTCGATCGATGATCGCGTCGGCGAACTGGCTCGTCCCGGCCGTTCCGCCGAGGTCGTACGTGACGGAGCGACCTTCGCCGATCACGTCCCGCAGCGCGTTCTCGACGCGCTCGGCAGCGGCCGGCTCCCCCAGGTGCCGCAGCATCAGAGCGCCCGACAGCATGAGGGCCGTGGGGTTGGCCTTGTTCTGGCCGGCGTACTTGGGGGCGGAGCCGTGAACCGGCTCGAAGACCGCGGCCTCCGTGCCGATGTTGGCGCCGGGCGCCACGCCGAGGCCGCCCACGAGACCGGCCGCCAGGTCGCTGATGATGTCGCCGTACAGGTTGGGCGCGACCAGGATGTCGTACTGCTCCGGCTTCTGGACCAGCTGCATGCACATGTTGTCGACGATGCGGTCCTGGAAGGCGATCCGGCCCTCGTACTCCGCGGCGACCGTGCGGCAACTCTCCAGGAACAGGCCGTCCGAGAGCTTCATGATGTTGGCCTTGTGCACGGCCGTGACGGTATGGCGACCGTTTGCGACGGCGTAGTCGAACGCGTACCGGGCGATGCGCTCCGAGGCCTCGCGGGTAATGATCTTGATGCTCTCGGCGGCGTCGCGGCCCACGCGATGCTCGATCCCGGCGTAGAGATCCTCAGTGTTCTCGCGAACAATCACGAGATCCACGTTCTCGTAACGGGTATCGAGACCCTTCATGGACCGGGCCGGCCGGACGTTGGCGTACAGGTTCAGGGCCTGCCGGAGCGTGACGTTGACGGAGCGGAAGCCCTCGCCCACCGGCGTGGTGATGGGGCCCTTGAGGGCGACCCGGTTCCGGCGGATCGAGTCCAGGACGTGCTCCGGCAGCGGCGTGCCGTATTCGGCGATCACCGCTTCGCCCGCGTGCACGACCTCCCATTCGAACGCGACGCCGGAGGCGTCGAGGACACGGCGGGTCGCCTCCGCAAGCTCCGGCCCGATGCCGTCGCCGGGGATCAATGTGACTCGGTGGGTCATGCGGCCATGATAGCGGCGGAGCGCAGGGCCGACCGGGGACGTTGTGGCCGACCGGGGACCATCGACGGCGCGCCGTGCGGCGCATCACCGGGCCGCGGTACCATCGCGTCCGCGGCGCGACGTGCCCGAGCCCCGGCTCCACGGTCACCCTGGGCTCGCCCTCCGCGCCACTCATCCACTGACCATCCGCCGTCTCGCCATGCGGGGAGTTGCCGCGCGTGAAGATCCAGGAAGCCGACGCGAAGTCGCTGCTCGTCGCCCAGGGGCTGCCGGTGCCCCCGTGGGAGGTCGCCCGCACAGCGGCCGAGGCCCGTGCCGCCGCCGCACGTCTCCTGAACGGGCGGCCCGGGCAGCTCGTGATCAAGGCCCAGGTCCTGGTCGGCGGGCGCGGCAAGGCCGGCGGCGTCAAGCTCGCGGCATCGCCCGAAGAGGCCGAACAGGTCGCTGCGCGCATCCTGGGCATGGACATCAAGGGCATCACGGTCCGCAAG
This sequence comes from Chloroflexota bacterium, assembly GCA_031431395.1. Classification (GTDB taxonomy): domain Bacteria; phylum Chloroflexota; class Limnocylindria; order Limnocylindrales; family CSP1-4; genus VGPE01. The sequence continues at coordinate 32,364 of JANPDJ010000096.1, forward strand.
GTCCTCATCGCCCCGGCTGCCGAGATCGTCAAGGAGTACTACCTCTCCGCCGTGCTGGACCGGCGGGCCCGGCGGATCCTCCTGATGGGCTCCAGCGAAGGCGGCGTGGAGATCGAGCAGATCGCCGTCACCAACCCGGAGGCAATCCAGACCATCCACGCGGACCCGTTTCTCGGACTTCAGGACTGGCAGGCGCGCCAGCTTGCGTTCGCGATGGGCCTGGGAGCACACCTCCGGTCCGCGGTGGCGATCGCCAAGGGCCTCGTCCGGACGATGATCGCCAACGACGCCGACCTCGTGGAGATCAACCCGCTTGCCATCGCCCGCGAGACGGCGGCGGACGGATCGGTCGTGGAGCGCCTCGTCTGTCTCGACGCGAAGATCACCCTTGACGACTCCGCGCTCCCCCGACACCCGGAGCTGGAATCGCTTCGTGACCTCGATGAGGAGGACCCCACGGACCTGGAGGCGCGCAAGGCCGGCATCAGCTTCATCAAGCTCGACGGCACCATCGGCTGCATGGTCAACGGCGCCGGGCTCGCGATGACCACCATGGACCTCGTGAAGCGTGCCGGCGGCGAACCGGCCAACTTCCTCGACATCGGCGGTGGCGCGCGTGCGGACAAGGTGGCCTTCGCAATGCGCCTGATCCTCGAGGATCCCAAGGTCAATGCGATCCTCGTGAACATCTTTGGCGGAATCACCCGCGGTGACGAAGTCGCGAAGGGCCTGATCGAGGCCCGCAGCCAGCAGGAGCGCTCAGTGCCCATGGTGGTCCGAATCGTCGGCACGAACGCCGCGGAAGCCGCCCGCCTGCTCAAGGAGGCGCGGTTCGAAACCGCGGACTCCCTGGACGACGCAGCGGCCAAGGCCGTCGCGGCATCCCGGGCGGCCGTGGCATGAGCATCCTCATCGGCCGCGAGACGCGGCTCCTCGTCCAGGGAATCACGGGCCGCGAGGGCGAGTTCCACTCGCGCGCGATGCTCGAATACGGCACGCCGCTGGTTGCCGGCATGACGCCCGGCAAGGGTGGCCAGATGACCCTGGACGGCCGCGTGCCCGTGTTCAACACCGTGGCGGAGGCAGTGGCCGAGACGGGCGCGAACACCTCCTGCATCTTCGTGCCGGCCGCCGGGGCGCCCGATGCGGTGATGGAAGCCGTTGCGGCCGGCATTGCCACCATCTTCTGCATCACGGAGGGCATCCCGGCCCTCGACATGATCCCGGTCGTGGCGGCCGTCCGCGCCGCGGGCGCCCGCCTGATCGGCCCCAACTGCCCGGGCGCAACCTCGCCGGGACGTGCGAAGGTGGGCATCATCCCGGGCTCCGTGCATCGCGAGGGACGGGTCGGCGTCGTGTCCCGGTCCGGCACCCTCACATACGAGGCGGTCCAGGCAATGACGGACGCCGGGATCGGGCAGTCGACGTGCGTGGGCATCGGCGGGGACCCCATCATCGGGACCACGTTCCTGGACGTCCTCCAGCTCTTCGTGGCCGATTCGGAGACCGAGGCGATCATCCTGATCGGCGAGATCGGCGGTTCCGCCGAGGAAGAGGCCGCGGCCTGGGCCGGAGCGAATCTCCGCGGGGTCCCCATGGCCGCGTTCATCGCCGGTCGCACGGCGCCCGAGGGCAAGCGCATGGGCCATGCCGGGGCGATCATCTCCGGCGGTTCCGGCACTGCAACGTCCAAGGTGGCAGCGCTGGAGGCGGCCGGCATCCGCGTGGCGGGATCACCCACCGAACTGCCGGCGCTGATCCGCGCCGCCGGCTACCGGGGCTGATCGGGCTCCAGTCGGTCGCGGTCAGTCGCCCGTGAGGCCCAGCTGTTCCCATGCCGGGCCACCCGGCGCTTCGATCAGCTCGACCAGGACGCCCCCGCATGACCTCGGATGGATGAAGGCCACCGGCCCCTCCGCGCCCCGGCGCGGCACCGTGTCGATGAGTTCCAGTCCGTCCTGGGCGAGTCGGAGGAGCGCCACCGCGAGGTCGGGAACCTCGAAGCAGACGTGGTGGAAGCCTTCACCCCGTGACGCCAGGAAGCGTGCCACGCCGGTGGCCTCGTCGGTGGGCTCCACCAGCTCGAGCTTCGACTCCCCGACGGCCAGGAACGCGATCCGGACGCGGTCCCCGGGGACGTCCACGATCGTCTCCAGTTCGAGGCCGAGAAGGTCGCGCCAGAACCCGAGGGCTTGTTCAATTGACCGCACGGCCACGGCAACGTGATGGATCCGACCCATGCGGCGGACGGACGACGGGACATCTCCGGTCGCCATCGGGGTCATCGTCCCCTCCCTCGTCATATCGTGATCACCTCGCGGTGCTCGCCCCACGCGGTGCGGAGGCAATCGCTCATCTCGCCCAGCGTCGCGTAGGCCTTCACCGCATCAATCAGCGGCGGCATGACGTTGTCCCCCACGGTAGCCGCGGCCTGCAACCGGGTCATCACCGCCTGCCACGCGGCGGGATCGCGGTCGGCACGCACGCGCCGGAGGCCCTCCACCTGCCGTCGCTCACCGTCGGGATCGATGCGCTGGATCGGCGGTGACGCGATCCCGTCCCCGTCCCCGTCCACGAACTGGTTGAGGCCCACCACGACCTGGTCGCCGGACTCGATCGCGCGCTGGACGCGGTACGCCGATTCCTGGATCTGGCGCTGCTGGAAGCCCGACTCGATCGACGCGAGAGTGCCCCCGAGCGCGTCGATCTCGGCCAGCAGCTCCAGCGCCACGCCTTCGAGCTGGTTGGTCAGCGTCTCCACGTAGTAGGACCCCGCCAGGGGGTCCGGCGTCTCGGTCACCCCGGATTCGTGCGCCAGAATTTGCTGTGTCCGCAGAGCAAGACGGGCCGACTCGGCGGTCGGGAGCGCCAGGGCCTCGTCCCGTGCGTTGGTATGGAGGCTCTGGGCGCCGCCGAGGACCGCCGCCAGCGCCTGGACGGTAGTCCGCACCACGTTGTTGTCGATCGACTGGGCGGTCAGCGACGAGCCGGCCGTCTGGACGTGGAACCGGCACATCATCGAGCGCTCCGTCGTTGCTCCAAAGCGCTCCTTCATGATTCGCGCCCACATCCGGCGCGCCGCGCGGAACTTCGCCACCTCCTCGAACAGCTCGCTCCAGGCGGCGAAGAAGAACGACAGCCGGCCGGCGAACGCATCGAGGTCCAGCCCGCGGCGCAGGGCTGCCTCCACGTAGGCGATCCCGTCGGCAAGCGTGAATGCCAGTTCCTGGGCGGCCGTGGCTCCTGCCTCCCGCATGTGGTACCCGCTGATGCTGATCGTGTTCCATCGGGGCAATTCCTGGGCGGCAAACTCGAAGACGTCGGTCACGAGGCGCATGGACGGACCGGGCGGGTAGATCCACGTTCCCCGTGCGATGTACTCCTTCAGGATGTCGTTCTGGACCGTGCCGCTGAGACGATCGCGCGGCACACCCTGGCGATCGGCGGCAGCCACGTACAGGGCGAGCAGGATCGGCGCCGTCGCGTTGATGGTCATCGAGGTGCTCACCTCGCCCAACGGGAGGCCCGCCAGGAGCGCCTCCATGTCCGGCAGGGAGCTGATGGGGACGCCGACCCGGCCCACCTCCCCTTCTGCCCACGGCGCATCTGAGTCGTACCCCATCTGCGTCGGAAGGTCGAAGGCGACCGAGAGGCCCGTCTGGCCCTGCTCAAGGAGATAGTGGAACCGCTGGTTCGTCTCGGCGGCGGTCGCGAAGCCCGCGTACTGGCGCATCGTCCACAGCCGACCGCGGTACATCGTGGGCTGGACGCCCCGGGTGAACGGGTACTCCCCCGGCCGGCCGAGGTCGCGTCCCTCGTCCACGTGGGCCGCGTCGGCCGAGGTGTAGAGGTCGCGAATCTCGATCTCGGAACTGGTCAGGAAGCGCTCACGGCGCTCGCCACCGGACCGGAGCGCCCGGGCCCTCGTCGTCCTCCGCCATTCGTCGCGCCAGGCGTCCGCGGCTTCCGTTCCGGGCGCGGCTTCGGGGCCCGCTCCCGGCTGTCGTTCTGGCCGCCCGACCTCCGTCATCGCAGCACCAGGAGAAGGGCGGCCAGGTCCACGGTCTGGCCCACACCCACGGCGATTCGTTCCACGGTCCCCGCCCGAGGCGACCGGAGTTCGTTCTGCATCTTCATGGCCTCGACGACAAGCAGCTGCTGGCCCGCCTCGACGAGGTCGCCCTCGGCTACGGAAACGGCCACCACGCGTCCCGGGATGATCGCACGGACCTCCAGGGGGCCCGTGTGCGCCACGTCACCACGCCCTCGACGCGCCCGATCCCGGAGGCGGGCCGACGCTTCCGGCTCGACGTCAAGGAGGATGCGCCAGCCGCCGACAACGACTTCACGCCGGCGGGCCCCTGACCGCGACGCGGGCTCGACGTTCCCCAGGACCACTGGGATCGCGCCCAGGTCGGTGGTCCACGCCGCGTCGATCACGGCACGCGCCTCGTCCAACTGTCGCACGCGGACGTCGGGATGGCCCTCCGGGTCAACGGTCCACGGGCCCAGATCGATCCCCATCGACTCACGAACGCGCACACGGACGGAGCCGGCCTGGATCGGATCGGCTGTGTTGTCCACAACCCCCGGCAAGGGGCCGATGGGGTCGTCGCCCGCGGTCAGCTCGGCCATCGGTCCACCGCGTCCTGGCGCGCCGCCCTCGCCCACCCAGTTCGTGCCGGCTTCGGCGTTCCCGCAGGCTCGGCCGACCCGGTTGTGCCCGGCACCCCTGGTCCGACAGGTGCCCGGTTCGGTGCCCCCGGGGACGCAGTAGCGGCCATCGCGGCCACGACGACCGCCAGCTCGATGGCCCGCGCCCGCTCCGCCTGGCCGTCCCATTCCTCGGCCACCCAGTCCGTGCTCACATCGCCGGCCAGGAACCGCGGGTTGCGGACCAGCGCGCGATCGAACGGCAGCGTCGTCTGGATGCCCGTGATCTCCACTTCGTCCAGGGCCCTCCGGAGGCGCGCAATCGCCGTTGCACGATCCGCAGCGTCAACCATCAGCTTGGCGATCAGCGGATCGTAGTCGGGCGGAATCCGCTCACCGGCCTCCAGCGCGGTGTCCACCCGGATTCCCGGGCCCGCGGGCATCCACCATCGACCGATGCGGCCCGGGGCCGGAGCGAACACATTCGCCGGATCCTCGGCCGATAGACGGATCTCGATCGCATGTCTCGACGGGTCCGCGGCGAGGGCCGCTGCCGCGACCACGGCCTCGCTCAACGGCGCACCAGCAGCAATCAGGAACTGCTCGCGGACGAGATCGAGCCCCGTGACGAGCTCCGTGACGCCGTGTTCGACCTGGAGGCGCGCGTTGACCTCCAGGAACCAGAACGATCCGGCCGGATCCAGGAGGAACTCGGCGGTGGCGGCGTTCGTGAGCCCCGCCGCAGCGGCCGCCCTGACCGCCATCTCGTGCAGCTTCACGCGCTGATCTCGGGTCAGCCCGGGCGCCGGCGATTCTTCCACGAGCTTCTGGTGACGTCGCTGGATCGAGCAGTCACGCTCCCCCAGTGCGACCAGGTGCCCCTCGTTGTCCCCGAGCAGCTGGACCTCGACGTGGCGCGCGGGCCGCACTTCACGCTCCAGGTACACCGATCCGTCCCCGAAGGTGGCGGCCGCCTCGCGAGACCCGGCCACCAGCGCGGCCGGAAGCTCTTCGGGCGTGTTGACGCGACGCATGCCGCGACCGCCGCCGCCAGCAGCTGCCTTGACCATCAACGGGAATCCGATCACGCGCGCCGCGTCCAGCACGGCCTCTACCTGGTCCGGGCGCTCCACCAGCGCCGGCTCGAATGTCCCCGGCACGACAGGAACACCCGCCTGCACCGCGCCTCGTCTTGCGGCGAGCTTGTCACCCAGGGCCGCGATCGCCTGCCAGCGGGGACCCACGAACGTGATCCCTGCGTCCTCGACCGCGCGCGCGAAATCGGCGCGTTCCGCGAGGAAGCCATACCCCGGGTGAACGGCGTCCGCGCCCGCCGTACGAGCCGCATCCACCACACGATCGATTCGGAGATAGCTCTCCCCCGCCGGAGCCGGACCGATGCGCACGGCGAGATCCGCCGC
>JANPDJ010000097.1:0-9802 GCA_031431395.1 Chloroflexota bacterium
CTGTTCCCCAATCCATGGGTCGGTGGCGGCAGGTGGGCCGGGACGCCATCGCCCTCCTTTCGCGTCCGGATGCGATGGCCTGCTCGGACATCACGTCCCTTGGTTCGATGTGCCATCCGCGCACGTTCGGGGCGTATCCGCGCTTCCTGGGGCGGCTGCGGCGCGGGGTAGGCGGCATCTCACTGGAGACGATGATCAACCGCATGACCGACGCGCCGGCCCGGCGGTTCGGGCTCACCGGCCGCGGCCGCCTGGAGCGCGGCTTCGCTGCCGATCTCACGATCTTCGACGCCGAGCGCGTCATCGACACGGCCACGTACGACGACCCGCGGCAGTACCCGGTCGGGATTCCCTACGTGGTCGTCAACGGCCAGGTGGCCGTGGACGGGGATCGCTGCACCGGCGTCCTTGCCGGTGAAGCGGTGCCGTGATTGCCGTATCAGATGCCGGGCATGCCATGCCCGGCGGCCCGATCGTGTGGGGCGTGGCACGTGATTGCCAACCCACCGTCACGGATCGGTCACTCGACCGGGGCAGAATGCGAGCACTTGGGCGGGCCACCGCGGCTGCTACGCATGGGGATCACAGAAGATGAGCCGACTCGGTCAGATCGTGTCCAGTCTCCGCCAGGGGTCCGGTGACAGCGCCGGCTCGGACGAGTCGCAGAGCTTCCCGGCGCGTCCCGCCCCGGCCGAACTGCTCGGCCGCCTGACACCAATCCAGTACCACGTCACGCAGGACGCTGGAACGGAGCGTCCATTCAGCGGCAACCTGTGGAACAACCACGATGACGGCGTCTACCGCTGCGTCGTCTGTGGGGACGTCCTGTTCGACTCCACCGAGAAGTTCGAATCGGGGACCGGGTGGCCCTCGTTCTGGGACGTTGTTGACCAGGGCCGCGTCGTCACGAAGACCGACCGTTCGTTCGGGATGAGCCGGACAGAGGCGCGCTGCGCCAACTGCGGCGCCCACCTGGGTCACGTATTCGATGATGGGCCGCGACCCACGGGGTTGCGCTACTGCATCAACTCGGCGTCGCTCGCGTTCGGACCCCGAGAAGCGCAGGCAGAGTAGAGCTCGGCCGCCGCGGCCGCGTTGCCGTCACCCAGTCACGGAGCGGCTGGAAGCCGCCCGGCCGTCGCCCGCCCGCTGTTCCGGGAGCTCTATTCACGTTCGAAGGGCGGGCCGCCGACGGCTGCCGGGGCCCACAATGGCACATGCAACTCACCGCACGACTGACTGACGAGGAATCGGGCGCCGATGCGAGATTGCAGTCGTGTCGTGATTGCCTGATGAAGAAGGGGCCCCTGGACGCGGCGAGCCCACGGCCCCGAGCCCCCGGCCGCGGCCGAGCCCACCGCCCCGAGCCCCCGGCCGCGGCCTAGCCCACGGTCCCGAGCCCCGCATGCCGCCCGGCCTCCGCATGCCGATCGGCCGGATCAGGCGCTGGTCGGCCGCTCCGTGAGGCTGCCGGCCGCAACGGCCCGCCGCCGGCGGATGATCAGCCATGCGGGCGTCATGACGAGCAGAGCCGGCAGGATGCCGAGGCCCGTGTAGCTCACGAGCGCCACGATCAAGCCGGAGGCGAGGCTCGCGATGGCCGCCGCCCCCCAGATGATCGTGTCCGTGATGCCCTGCAGTCGGGTCTGTTCGGCCACGGCGAGGCCCGACGCGAGCAGGTTGGAGCCGGCCACGTAGCCCAGGTTCCAGCCGTACCCCAGGAGGAACAGCGCGGCCAGCAGGAGGAATCCACCGTCGGGCGGGGCGGCCGCCGCGAGCAGGCCCGACAACGCCAGCGTCGCCAGACCGACGAGGATGGTGCGCGGGCTGCCATAGCGATCCGCCAGCCGGCCGGAGAGAGGAGCCAGCCCGTACATCCCGATCGCGTGCGCGCTGATGACGAAGCCGACTGCGTCGAGTCCGCCGCCGTGCTCGGTGATGTGGAGCGGCGTCATCGTCATGACGACGGTCATCGAGACCTGGCCGACCACGAGGACGACCAGCGCGGCCAGGACCACGGGACGCTGCAGGATGTCCCGGACCCGGACCGGGGCCGCTTGCTCCGAGGATGAGCCGGCCGGTCGGGCAAGGCCGGCCGCTGATCCGGCCGAGCCGTGGATCAACCCGTGCAGAGGGTCCGAAGCGTCGGGCGTCGCCGCATGGCTGGGCTCGTCGGCGAGTTCGTAGGGGTCGGGACGCAGCAGCCCAGTGCAGAGGAGCGCCGCGAGACCCACGAACAGGGCCGGGATCATGTACGCCCCGGCGACCGCCGGGAGGCCTGCGGAAGTCGCGAAGGCACCCGCCGGCGCGACCAGGTTCGGCCCCACGACCGCTCCGATCGTCGCGCCCCACACCACGATGGCGATTGCCGAACCGCGGCGTCCGGCGGGGAACATGTCGGCGGCGGCGTAACGCGAGAGCTGGTTCGAACTGCTCCCGAAGCCGATCAGCGTCGTACCGACGAATAGCAGGGGCAGCGTCCGCGTGGTCACGGCGACCACGGCAAGGACCGCACCCAGGACGCCAAGTCCGTATCCCGCGGCCAGGCCTGCTCGCCGGCCGCGACGAACCATCAGTGACGACAGCAGCCATGACCCGGCGGCAGACCCAAGAACCACGGTTGCACCGGGGAAGCCGCTGAGGGCCGTGGACCCCGAGAGGTCGCGCGCGGCGATCGTCCCCACCGTGATGGCCGCGATGTTGCCCGTGCTGCCGAGGCCGACCGTGGCCACCAGCGACCAGAGCAGGCGCCGACGCGTTGCCGAACGGTCGCCGGGGTTGCTCATTACGGCGATCATAGGCCCGGCGCGGGCTGGTCCTGCGCCGCATGGCTCTCGGTGCATTGCGGATCATGGCGACCATAGGCCCGGTGCCTGCCATGCTGAAAGCCTGCAGCCGCCCGGAGGGAAGTGGCATGAGTCGAATCGTTCAGGTCGAAGGCTTCTGGATGACCGCGCCCATCGAGCCGCCCCGTGCCTTCTCGGCTGGGCTCCAGATCTCGTTCAATCACATCGTCCTGCGGATCACCGATTCCGACGGGGTGCGGGGATACGGCGAATGCGTAACGATCCCCGGCGCGCGAGGGATGCTGGAAGCCCTGGGGCATGGTCTGATCGGCCAGGATCCTGTTCATCGCGAGCGTCTGGTAGGCCAGTTCCGACGGGAGTACATCTCGGCGTTTGCCGTGTCGGCCGTCTCGATCGCCCTGGACGACCTGGTTGCCCGCCGCCTGGATGTGCCGGTCTCAGCGCTCTATGGCGGCGCGTGGCGCGACCGGGCCAGGCCCTACGCGGCCTCGTACGGTTCCATCCCCGGGCGTGAACTCGCCTCCTGGATCGAGGAAGCGGAGGGCCTGCACCGGCGCGGATTCCGGGCCCTGAAGTTGCGCCTCGGGGTCCTTCCTGCGGCGGATGAGGCGACCGCGCTGGAGGCGCTCCGGGCCGAGCTGCCCGATGAGATGGACCTGCTCGGCGATGGCAATGGCGGCTTCGGTCCCACCAATGCCCGCCAGATGGGCCATGCGCTCGAGGAGCTGGGATTCCTCTGGTTCGAGGAGCCGCTCCCCATGGAGGGTTACGTTGGCTATCCGGAACTCGCGGCGGAACTCACGATCCCCCTGGCAGGAGGCGAGATGACGCAGTCGCGCCCGGCGGCACTGGAGCTCTTGGCCCGGGGTGCGGTCGATATCTTCCAACCTGACCCGGTCACGTGCGGCGGGATCGGCGAGGTGCTGTTCATCGGCGCGCTTGCCCGTCTGCACGGGCGGCTGTGCATTCCCCACACCAGCGGTGGCCAGATCGGCCTGGCAGCCGGTCTCCAGGCTCTCGCCTGCCTGCCGGACCAGACCCTGTCGGATCGAAATCACCTGCTGTTGCTGGAGTATCCGGCGTTGGTGGACCCGGTCCAGATGCAGATCATCCGCCAGCCGATCGTGCCGGTGGATGGGTACGTGGCCGTGCCGACAGGCGCCGGGCTCGGCATCGATATCGACGACTCCGCGCTGGAACGCCTGGCCGTAGAGCGATTCTCGGTCGCTTGAGACGACGGATCTGCGCGGCGATTGCCGTCGGGTTCGTTCGGCGGCCGGTGGGGCAATTGGCGACCGCGGCTCCCGCGCGATCCGTCCGGCCCCCTCCTGCGCCGGCATGGCGCTCGGTGCATTGCCGAGCGCAATCGGGCCGGCTCCGGTGAAGCCCGCCGGGGCAGCGGCACGGGTTGCCCCAGGATGGCTCTCGGTGCATTGCGCAGCGCCGCCGGGCTGGCTCCGGCGAAGACCGACGGGACAGCGAACCGGAACAAGCACGGTGACGGCGCCGGCGGCGTGACGAATTGGACGCGACGAACGGCCGCGGGCCGGTCATCATCACCCGATGCGACTCATCGACGGCATTCATCTCATCGGCGGCGGCGACGCCGGGTTCGGGCTGTCGCACCGGAGCGACGGACACATGTATGCGATCGCCTCGGAGGGGGAGGTCGCGCTCATCGACGTGGGCACCGGCCTCGATACTGACGCGGCGATCCGGCACGCCCGCGAGGACGGCCTGGACCCCGATGCGATCTCCCGCCTGTTCGTCACCCACTACCACCCGGACCATGCTGGCGGCCTGGCGGCGTGGCGGCGCCTCACGGGCGCGACCACGTTCGCGGGCCGCGACGGGGCCGACGCGATCGAGGCAGGGGACGAGGAGACCTGCGGACTGGCGGCCGGCCGCCGGGCGAAGCTCTATCCGCAGGACTGGCGCCTGGATCCGTGCCCGGTCGACACGCGCCTCGATGACGGCTGGACGACGACCGTCGGAACCTTGACCGTCCAGGTGATCGCAACGCCCGGCCACTGCCGCGGGCACGTGTCGTTCCTCCTGACAGGCGCGCCGGTGACGGTCCTGTTCAGTGGCGACGCCGTCTTCTGGGGCGGGGCCGTGGTGCTCCAGAACGTGCCGGATGTCTCGATCCCGGAGAGTGCCGCGTCGCTGGAGCGCCTCGCCCAGCTGGAATTCGACGGCCTGCTGCCCGGCCACCTGGCGATCTCGCTGTCCAACGGCCACCGGCACGTGGAAGCCGCGGTCGAAGCGTTCCGGAACCTGCGTCTGCCGCCGCCGCTGGTGGGGTAGGACCTCAGCGCACGACGCCCGGGCGTCCGTTTGCGTGTCCCGTTCACCGGGGCGACAATCACGACCCCCATGAAGACCGCAACCGAAACCCCCGATTCCACCGTCGCCGCCCCTGCGGACCCGCCACCGGGCGATGGTTCGTCCGACGGGACCAGCGCGTTTGCCGCCCTCGGCGTGGCGCCGGCCCTGCTCCGGACGCTCGCGTCCCTGGGCTATGAGGAGCCGACGCCCGTCCAGCGCGAGGCATTGCCGGTGCTCATCGCCGGGCGCGACGTCCTGGCCGAAGCTCCCACCGGCACCGGCAAGACGGCCGCCTTCGCGCTGCCGATGCTCCAGCGGCTGCCTCTCGGCACGGCGGCGGCCGGAAAGACGCTGGGCCTCGTCCTCGTGCCCACGCGCGAGCTGGCGATGCAGGTCGCGGAGGCGTTCCACCGGTACGGCCAGGACGTCGGCGCGCGCGTCCTGCCCGTCTACGGCGGCCAGCCCATCGGCCAGCAGTTGCGGGGCCTTCAGCGCGGCGTGGATGTGGTGGTGGCGACCCCGGGTCGGGCCGTGGATCACCTCACCCGGGGCAGCCTGAAACTCGACCAGGTCGCCACGGTGGTCCTCGACGAGGCCGACGAGATGCTGGACATGGGCTTCGCGGAAGACCTCGAGACGATCCTCTCTGCCACGCCCTCGGAGCGCCAGACCGCGCTGTTCTCGGCCACGATCTCGCCCACGATCCAGCGCATCGCCCGCAAGCACCTGCGGGAGCCCGTTCGGGTAGCCGTGCGGTCGGAGGCGCACGATGGCGCCGGCACGGCGCTCGTGCGCCAGGTGGCGTACGTGGTCCGTCGGCCGGACAAGCTGGCGGCGCTCTGCCGGCTGCTGGACGTGGAAGACCCGGCCTCGGCGCTCGTCTTCGGTCGGACGCGTGAAGAGGTCGATGACCTTGCCCGGGCCCTCAGCGGCCGTGGCCGGGACGCGGCGGCACTGCACGGCGGGATGTCGCAGGACATGCGTGACCGGGTGATGGCGCGGTTCCGGGATGGCTCGCTGGATGTGCTGGTGGCGACCGACGTGGCAGCACGCGGCCTCGACATCGAGCACGTGTCGCACGTCGTCAACTACGACGTCCCGTCCGACCCGGACGCGTACATCCATCGAATTGGGCGGACCGGACGCGCCGGCCGCGAGGGGACCGCGATCACGCTGGTCGAGCCGCGCGAGCACCGGCTGCTGCGGAACATCGAAGCCGCCACGCACCAGCGCCTGGAGATCGCGCACGTGCCCACGGTGGCCGACCTGCGCGAGCGCCGGCTGGAACTGCTTCGCGCGACCCTGCGGGAAGCGCTGCTGGGGGACGGGTTCGACCGCTATCGTGCCGTGGTGGAGCCGCTGACCGAAGAGTTCGACGTGGTGGACATCGCGCTTGCGGCCGTCAGCCTCGCAGCCGGCGACGCGGGACGCGAAGAGGACGAAGTGGAGCTGGCGCCGGCCGTGCTGCCGTCGATGGCGCCGCCCCCGCGGCCGGTTGGCCCCGTGGCACGGCGCGGGTTCGGCCCGGGCGGTCCGCGGCCGGGGTACGCGGCGGGGCCGGCGGGTGCTCCGAGGCCGGGGCAGGGTCCGGGGCCCGGCGCGGGGCGTGGGCCGCAGGGGCCAGGTGGTCCGCCATGGGCCGGGCGTGCTCCCGTCGGTCGTCCCGGTGGCCCGGTTGGTCGCGCGGGCGCTCCCGTTGGTCGACCCGGCGGGCCTACGGCTCCGTGGCCGGGCCGGTCGGCTCCATCATCGGGCTGGACCAGGCTCTACGTTTCGGGCGGACGCGAGGCCGGCATCCGCCCCGCGGACCTCGTCGGGGCCATCACGAACGAAGCCCGGGTGGGCGGCGAATCCGTGGGCGCCATCCAGATCTCGGACCGCTATTCACTGGTGGACGTCCCAGCCGATGCCGCCGACGCGATCGCCCACGCGCTCCGCAGCGCGAAGATCAAGGGCCGCAAGCTCCAGGTCCGCCGGGACGGGCCGCAGGAGTAGGGAACGGGCGGAGTAGGGGACGGTCGGAGGTCGGTGCCTTCCCGCCGGTCGTGCGTGGAAACGATCGCTTGACGCTATAGCGGTACCCGATATAGCATGCGCGCAATCGGGGAGCGTCCCTCCTCGGCTCTGCTGGAGCCCGGCCCGTGCAGCTGATCCGCCTCTATCCCCGCCACTGGCGCGTGCGGTACGAGGCCGAGATGCTCGCTCTGCTGGAGGCTCGGGAGCTCGGGCTTCGCGAAGCCCTCGACCTGGTTCGCGGGGCCATGGACGCCCGACTGCATCCGCCGGCGCCGTCGATCCTGCCGCCGTTGGCGTCGATCGCGGGCGGCGGGCTCTGGACCATCGTCGCGATTCGGCTTGCATCTGAGCCGGTGCCCGCGGATTGGCCGGGCTTCACCCTGGATAACCTTCCACTGGCCTCGGCGGCTGCCATCTGCCTTGTCGGCGCGCTCATCGGCCTGGTCCTCCGCCTTGGCGATCTGCCCGCGCGTCCCACGGCCGGCGTTGCCCTGGCGATCGCGTGCGGGGTGGCGTTTGTCCTGGCACTCGCGGCCGCGAGCATCGGCATGTGGTACGGCGCGATCACGGGGGCCGCCATGACCGCCGCCGCGCTCGGTATGGCCGGTGTCGCCTTCCTTCTCGTGCGCCGTGGCGATGTGGTCCTCGGAACTCTGGCACTGGCCGCGCCGCTTGCGCTCTTGATCCCCACCACGGTCGCCTGGATCCCATTCGGTCTCGCATGGGTCCTGGTGGGTGGGCTGCAGCTCGCGGGGCGAGGCCGCCTGCCCGGAAACCTGGAGGCGCGATGAGCAACTACCAGCTGGAGCCGGCGGCCCGGCCCGGGGCACTGACCAGTCAATCCATCAAGGCGATGCGCCACGATCAGGTCCAGGGCATGTCGCGCCGGCAACTCCTGCGGACGTCGCTGTTCGCCGGCATCGGCCTGTGGGTGGCAGAGCTGGGGGCGGGGAGCCTCGGCTTCCTCTGGCCGAACCTCACCAGCGGCTTCGGTGGCAAGGTCAGAATCGGCACATTCGGCGACATCAAGAACCAGAACATGAACCTCCCGGTCGAGCGGGGCTTCCCCGCGTACGTCCAGGACGCCCGCGCCTTCATCGTCCTGGTCGATCCCGCCCGCCAGGAGTTCGTCCCCGGGTCGGATCCAGTCGGCGACGGCCAATCGATCAACGTGCGGCCGCTGTACCAGCGCTGCCCCCACCTGGGTTGCCGGCCGAACCCCTGCCAGAAGAATTTCTGGTTCGAGTGCCCCTGCCACCAGTCGCGCTACGACCGGCTGGGCATCAAGGCGAAGGGCACGCAGTACGGTCCGGCAGCCCGAAGCATGGACCGCTTCGCCGCGACCGTCGACGGAGACGGCGTTCTCACGATCGATACGGGGAAGATCACCCTGGGGCCCTTGCCCGTGGCCCTCGGCCAGCCCGGGCTCATCCCGCCGCTGTCACCCACCGGCTGCATCTGATGACCACCGTGAATGAAGGAGGGAACCGATTGTGAGCTCGGCACTCGATCGGCTCGGCCGGTTCACCCGGCCGGCACAGCAGATCCTGGAAGCGCTCGCGGCGGGACCGATGATCCCGCTCGCGATCCAGCGCGAGGTCGGCGCCCGTACCGGCATGGACCTGGGCCCCGGGACGCTCTTCGGAGCGATCGCCCGGCTGGAGCGGCATGGCCTTGTGGGGGTGGTCGCCAGTTCGGCGGCACCGCGCGCCTACCGGCTGACGGCCCTGGGTGCGGAGACGCTGGAGGCGCAGTTGGTCGCGGTCTCGAGGCCTGCAACCTTGGCGGCCCCCTCCGTGAGCCGGAACCCGGCCCGATGAGCGACATCCTTCGCCTCTATCCGCAGGCCTGGCGCGAACGTTACGGCGACGAGATGGTCGCCCTCCTCGCCGAGCGTCCGGCCTCGCTGCTCGACAGCCTCGACCTCATCCGCGGCGCGCTCGACGCCCGCCTCCACCCGCAGGTCCCCGGTGTAGCCAGCTCACCCGAAACGGAGATCCCGATGAATCAGAAGGAATTCGGCGTGGTCGCCGCCATTGGTGGCATCGCCTGGCTCCTGGGTGTCGTGTCCATCTTCATCCTGCCCAGGGGGGTGGACGGGCGAGATGTCGCGCTGGCGACCGTCGGCCTGGCCCTGGCGGTGGCCTTCATCGGTATCGCGCTCGGCGAGCTCGGTACTCGCGAGGGCTCGGAGACGAGCAGGCGAACCGGCCGCGCGATCTCGATTGCGTGCGGTGTCATGGGCGCATTGGGGCTCATCATCTGGCCGTTCTTCGTGCTCGCGCTGTTCGGCTTCCCGATCCTTGCCGCGATCGCCGCGGTCCGCGGGGCCCGGAACGGCGCCTTCCCGGGCTGGATCGCGATCGCCTTCGGTGCCGCGGCCTTCTCCGTTCTGGGCGGGATCGGCGTCAACGCCCAGGCCGGGAACGACCAGACCCTGGTCCTCCTCGCGGTCGTCGGGGTGCCGCCGCTCCTGCTGGGATGGGTGGCTTTCCGGGGGCTCGACGCGTCCGTCACGCGCCCGCCCACGCACGAGCCTGCATGACCGGCGACCCCGCCAACCTCGGCGATCTGGGGCGGTTTGCAGAGTCCTGGCTGCTGATTCGGCTTGCGGCGGTTTGATGGCAGCCGCTCGGGATGACGCCGAGCCG
>JANPDJ010000098.1:0-1912 GCA_031431395.1 Chloroflexota bacterium
CCTCGATCGCCGCGAACGCGGCCGGCAGGTGACCCAGCTCAACCGCACCGTGCTGCAGGTCCACCAGCACCTCGTCGAATCCGCACGCCGCCAGAAAGCTGGCGATGAGCGGCTCGCCGCTGGAAACCCATCCCGAGCAGACGGCGCCGCCGTTCGCCCAGCGGTCCAGCAGCGGATTGACGAAGCTCACAATGTCCTCCAAGAAGCCAGGTTCGCACGGATCGGCGGCGCGGTCGCCACGATGATGCTCGCCAATGATCGGTGCCTCGCGCCCCGAATGCTTGCCGCAACGGCCGTGTGCCTGGGCAAGAGCCGCCGCGCGCCCCTGCGTCAGGACCGCGAGGCAGTCCGGCGCGAAACGAAGTCCACGAGGACGTATTCACCGAGCCGCTCAGGCGTCGCGTAGAACGCCCGGCCCCGGTTGAGCCGGGTCACGAGCGCGACGAACTCGGTCAGGGCGCGCGAGCGCTCAAGCATGAACGTGTTGATCGTGATGCCATCCTTCGTGCAGCGGACGACCTCGCGGAGGGTCTCGTGGATGGTCCGGCGCGTGGGCGGGTAGGCAAACTCCACCTGGCCGTTCTCGAAGTGCGCGGTTGGCTCGCCGTCCGTGATCACCACGATCTCGCGGTTGCCGCCGTGCTCCCGGGCGAGAATCCGGCGCGCCAGCATCAGGCCGTGCTGGAGGTTGGTGCCGTACTCGTAGCCATGCCACGACAACTCGGCGAGCGATTCGGGCCGGATCTCGCGGGCGTAGTAGGCGAACCCGATGACCGACAGGTGATCCCGCGGGAACTCCGTCCGGATGAGGGTGTTCAGCGCGACGGCCACCTTCTTCGCCGCCACGAAGCAGCCGCGCAGCAGCATCGATCGGCTCATGTCCACCAGGAGCACGGTGGAGGTGCGCGTCAACTGCTCCGTCCGGTACACCTCGAAGTCCGACGGATCGAGGTTCAGGCCGGGCCCGGCGCGGCGTCCCGGCGCGTTCTCCTCGCGTTGCAGCGAATTCGCCAGCGTGCGGTTGAGGTCCAGGTGGAACGGATCACCGAACTCGTACGGCTTGGAGGTCTCCTCGCGCTCGCCACCCCGGCCCGGGCGATCCAGACGATGCCCGCCGAATGCGTCGCGTCGCAGCCGCCCGAAGAGGTCGTCGAGCACCTTCTGGCCGATGCGGCGGCTGCCCCGTGGCGTCAGTTCCAGCCGATCGCCGCTGCGATCCAGGTAGCCCGCGCGCTCCAGGCGGCTCGCGAGTTCGTCCAGCGCGTCGAGGTCCCGCGCAGCGTCCTCGCCGAGAAGATCGCGAACGCGCTCCCGGTCGATGCCTTCGAGATCGCCGGGGCCCTCGACACCGCCAAGCTGTGCCTCCAGCGCGTCCAGCGACCCGAGGTTGGTCATCTGTTCGAGTGCGCCTTCGAGCCCCAGCGATTCCTCACCCTTGAACCGGAACCGCTCGCCCAGGCCGCCAGGCAGCAACTGGTCGAGTGAGGCCGCCAGCTGCGCGAGGTCCCAGCGGAGCCGGTCGTCCCGGAGCAGGGCGTCCATCATGTCCTTGAGTTCGGCGCGCTGCTCGGCGCTCATGGACCGCAGCAGCGACTGCATGGCGGCCATCCGCTGCGCCAACTGCTCAATGATGTCGTCGAGGGTCCTTGCGCCGGGGAAGAACTGCCCGTGCTGTGCCAGGAAAGCCGTGACGTCCGGGTCGCCGCCCGCCAGGCGATCCTGGAGCAACCGATTGAGGTCCCGCACCATCTCCCGGTTCGCGGCAAGATCCTCCGGCGTGACGCTCTTCATGGCGTCCGACAGACCCTGCATGTACTGGTCGAGCACCTTTCCGCGGAGCCGCTCGACGAGCGCATTGAAGCGGTCGAGTTCGCCCTTGCTCGGCCGCCATCCGTGCTGTGATCAGCGAGCC
>JANPDJ010000099.1:0-5227 GCA_031431395.1 Chloroflexota bacterium
GCCGGTGGACCTCGTGAACGTCTTCAGGCCGTCGGCCGAGACGCCGGAGATCGCCCGGCAGGCCGTTGCAGCGGGGGCTCGCGTGCTCTGGCTCCAGGTCGGCATCGAGAGCGACGAGGCGCGAACCATCGCTGAGGCCGCCGGTCTTGTCGTGGTCATGGACCGCTGCCTGGGCGCCACGCATCGCTGGCTGGGGCTTGGGCCGGGGCCCGGCTGACACGACGCGGCAAGACGCGGGCGACGGGGGGCGACAAGCACGACAGGCGCCCGCCCCACTCCGCGGCCGCTCGACCGGCTACCGAACGCCCGAGTCGGGCGTCAGATGCTGCCGCTGAATGTGTCGCAGGTCGCCGGGTCGCCGCTCCCGTATCCCTTCTGGAACCACTTCTGTCGCTGTGCGGACGAGCCGTGGGTCCACGTTTCCGGCGTGACCTTGCCCTGGAACTCCTTCTGGATCCGGTCATCGCCGACGGCGGCCGCTGCGTCGAGCGCATCGGCGATCTGGGCATCCGTGATGGGCTCCAGGTAGCCGGTCTTCACGGCGTTTCCGGCCCACGCCCCGGCATAGCAGTCCGCCTGGAGTTCGACGCGGACCGAACGCCCCTGGGCGCCCTGCTGGCTGGTTCCCTGTTCGAGTGTCCCCAGGAGGTCCTGGACGTGGTGGCCGTATTCGTGGGCGAGGACGTACCCCTGCGCGAGCGACCCACCGGTGGCTCCGAGCTTCGTCTTCAGCGCGTCGAAGAACCCGAGGTCGATCCAGACGCGCTTGTCCCCCGGGCAGTAGAAGGGGCCCACTTCCGTTGATGCGGCCCCGCAGGCCGTGTTGATCTGCCCGGTGAAGAACGTCGTCTTGGCTGGTTCGTACGTGCCGCCGACCTTCGGCAGCGCCGTCTGCCAGTAGGCCTGGACGCTGTTCACGTAGCCAACGATCCGGCAGTCGTCGCGCGCATTCGCGTCCGCGCCCGTCTGGCAGTTCTGCGCCAGCGCTGGATCCGAGGTTCCAGAGGGATCGCCGACGGTGGTTCCGCCCAGTCCGGCGGAGCCACTCCCCAGGTTTCCGCCGAGTGCGTAGAGCACGACAAGCAGCAGCAGTGTGCCGATGCCGCCGCCACCCACCGCGATGCTCCGGCCGCCGAGGCCGCCCAGCGAGCCACTGCGGCCGCGAGCATCGTCGACCTGGGAGGGATCGAGCTTGGCGCCACGTCGAAAGGTCATGGGGGGAGTGTGCCTCGATTCGGCTGAAGCGGCTGGGCGCAGGACCCGGGCCGGTGCGGAGGATCCTGCCAATGCGGGCGCCAAAGCCGGGACCAGCGTGGCAGGATCTCCCCCGACCACGGCCTGCTCGCCGTGAAACGCTTCGGGGGAGCCCGTGACGACCGAGGAAGGTGCGCGACGTGCGGCCGCACGGGAGGCCGCGCCGGCGCCCGCGGACCTCGACGCACTGCTCCTCTCGCCCGCGTTCATCGCGGACCCGTACCCGGTCTTCGCCCGCCTTCGGTCCGAATCCCCCGCCCGCTGGGTCGCGGCATGGAACGGCTGGCTGATCACCCGGGGCGCCGACATCGACTCGAGCATCCGCGACACCAGGCGCTTCAGGAGCGCCGATCGCGTGACGCGCGTCATCGAGAGCACGCCCGGCTTCTCGCACGAGCGCCTTGGCGCGCTGCACGAGAACTTCCGCGTCGGCATGGCGCAGACCGACCCGCCGGAACACAACCGGATCCGCGGCCTCGTGAGCTCCACCTTCACGCCCCGGCGCGTGGAGTCGCTGCGACGGCGCATCCGTGAACTCGTGGACGGGATGATCGACGCCCGCATCGCGTCCGGCCAGATGGAACTCGTGGCCGACCTTGCGTTCCCCCTGCCGGCCATCGTTATCGCGGAAATGGCGGGCTTCCCCGTCGCCGACCGGGACCGCTTCCGCGATTGGACGAGGCGGATCAACCAGTTCTTCGCCCGGGGCAGTTCAGCGGACCCGGCGCGCGAAGACGATGCAAACGAGGCGATCATCGAAGCCCGCGGCTGGATTCATCCGCTGCTGGACGCACGACGACGGACGCCGCACGACGACCTCCTTGGGGCGCTGGTGGCAGCGGAATACGAGGGCGGACGTCTCTCCGAGGCCGAACTGCTCTCCACGGCGATCACCCTGTTCCTGGGCGGCCACGAGAGCACGACCGCACTCATTGCCCTGGGCATGAGTGCGCTGATCCGGCACCCGGACCAGCTGGCGATCCTCCGAGCCCGGCCCGAACTGGTCGAGGGCGCCGTCGAGGAGATGCTGCGCTACGACGCACCCTTCCAGATGAACCTCCGGCTCCTCGCGGAGGAGGTCGAGTTGGCCGGCGTCACGCTGCGCGAGGGAGACTTGGTCCGGCAGGCCCTCGGGTCGGCCAACCGCGACCCCCAGCGCTTCGATGACCCCGACCGGTTCTGGGTGGAACGTCCGCCGAAGCGGCACCTCTCGTTCGGCCTTGGGCCGCACTTCTGCATCGGCGCGCCGCTTGCCCGCCTCACGGCGCAGGTCGCGGTCGCCGAGCTTGTCCGCCGGCTCCCGAACCTCCGGCTGGACCCGGACGTGGGCCCGGCCCCGGACCTCCTGCCCGACATCACGAATCGGGGCCTGCGAACGCTCCATCTCGTGTTCGATCCCGCGTGAGAATCGCCCTGTGAGCCAATCGCCCT
Organism: Chloroflexota bacterium; assembly: GCA_031431395.1. Classification (GTDB taxonomy): domain Bacteria; phylum Chloroflexota; class Limnocylindria; order Limnocylindrales; family CSP1-4; genus VGPE01. The sequence continues at coordinate 2,686 of JANPDJ010000099.1, forward strand.
GGCCGCCATCGCCCTTCCGATACGACGCCGCCGTCATCGAGCACTTTCCGGCGGTCATCGGCGGCGTGATCGTCGCGTCGGTTACGAACGGCCCATCGCCGGCGTCGCTCGCCGCACAGCTGGCCGGGGAAGTTGTTGCGGCCCGCGAACGGCTCGCCGGGATGCCACTCAGCGAGGTTCCGTCGCTCGCCGCGTGGCGCCGCGTGTTCCGCAGGTTCGGCGTCGATCCCACGCAGTACCGGTCTGCGGCGGAGGCGCTGCTGCGCCGGATCACCAAGGGAGACGATCTGCCCTCGATCAACGCGCTTGTTGACTTGGCGAATCTCGTCAGCGTGCGTCACGCCCTGCCGGTCGCCGTCTTCGACACGCGCGATGTGCACGGCGGCACACTCGTCCGCTTCGCAGATGGCACGGAGCGCTGGGCGGACCTGGGCGGGAGTGCCACCGAGCACCCCGATCCCGGCGAAATCGTCTTCGTCGATCACTCGGCCAACGTGAGCGCACGCCGCTGGTGCTGGCGCCAGAGCCGGGCCAGCGCTGCTCGCGAGGACACACGGACGGTACTCGTGACGGTCGAGGGGCACCACGATGCCGCTCGGATCGACGTCGGCGCGGCGGTCGCCGACCTCGAATCGCTGCTCCGCGACTACGCGGCCGCGGAAATCGGCCGCCTGGCCATCCTCGACGCCTCGCATCCCGTCATCGGCTGACCGCACAGGCGCCCGTCGCCATGCGGGGGCAACCGAGGGCATGCCTCCCCGACGGGGGCACACGGGCCTACATCCGGTACTGGCCAACCTGGTTGAAGAGACGCTCGAACTTCGCGACCCGGTCCCAGTCGAGCTCGATGCCCAGGCCGGGCCGGTCCGGGACGGCGGTTCTGCCCCCTTCGATGCTGATCAGCCCGTCCACGAGGATGTCCTCCGTGTAGAGCTGGTGCATGACCTGGTGGCCATCCACCAGGTTCGGGATGGCCGAGAGCACCTGGAGCGCGGCGAGCGTGGAGATCCCGCTCTCGCCCAGCAGGCCCTTCCGGTTGATGACGATCCCGCCGGCCGCCGCCACGGCCGCGGCCTTGCGAAACGGCAGGAGGCCGCCGGCCTCGTGGAACCCGAGGACGATGACGTCCGCAGCGCCGGCCCGGATCGCCCGCAGCACGTCCGCGTCCGTGTAGATCGCCTGGTCCAGGGCGATCGGGATGGGGCTCTGGGCGCGCAGCAGGGCGACACCGTCGATGTCGTCGAACGGAGTGGGCTGCTCCACCCACTCGATCCCGAACTGCGCCAGCCGGCGGATCATGTTGAGGGCCGTGAAGCGGTCCCACCGCTCGTTGGCATCCACGCGCAGCCTCGGGCCGTCGCCCACCGCCCTGCGCACCGCAGCGACCGAGGCCAGGTCGTGCGCTTCGCCCTGGCCGATCTTCATGTAGAGCGGGTCGAAGCCGCCCGCCACGTGACGCAGCGCGTCCTCCGCCAGGTCCTCCGGCGTGTCGCCCATCAGGAAGCCGAACCACGGGATCTCGTCGTGGATCCGCCCGCCCAGCAGGTTGTACGCGGGCACGCCCAGCGCCTTGCCGCACAGGTCCCAGAGCGCCATCTCGATTCCCGCGAACGTCTGGTTGGCAAAGCGGCGCTCGTTGGACCAGTAGCCGCGGCGGTACAGCTGGGCGAGCAGCCACTCGCAGCGGAACGGATCCTCCCCCACGAGGAGGTACTCGATATCGTGAATCGCCGCCGCCACGGCTACGGCCGAGCGCGCGCCGCACGCGTCGCCGTAGCCGACGATGCCATCGTCGGTGACCACCTCCACCAGGACGACGTTGGACCCTTCGGGCGCGCCCAGCGCCCAGTTGTATTTCGTCCTGTGGGGGATGGCGAGGGTGTGGGTCCGGATTTCCTGGATCTTCATCGGTCGCTCGCTCGTGCTTCAGCGGATGGCGGGGCTGTTGGGAGGAACAGGTTCCCACACACGGGTCAGCGTCGGAAACGCGGCTCGCCTCGCTCGCCGCCGTTCCTCAGGCCACCCAGAGATCACGGCTGATGAGCGAATCCGGCGTCAGCACCTCGTGGCCGGTCTCCGTCACGAGAACGATGTCCTCGCAGCCGTACTTGCCGGAGACCTCCCAGAGGGGGAACCCCCCATCGTGGTAGAAGAACGGCTCGATCGCGACGACCATGCCGGGCTCCAGGCGCGTGACGTTCCCGATGGACAGGCCAGGCTGCTCGTGGATGTCGAGGCCAACGCCGTGGCCGATGCCCGACCAGCCCATCGACTGGCACCAGTCCACGAACGCACCGAACCCCGCTTCGCGGATCACGCGCTGTGAGGCCTCGTAGACCTCGCCGCAGGTGACGCCCGGCCCGACGGCGTCGATGGCCGCCTGCTCGCTGGCCCGGGCGATGCCGTAGAAGCGCCGCTGGTCTGACGTGGGCGCGCCGAGCGACGCCATCCGCTTGAAGTCGCAGAAGTACCCGTCGTACGTGCAGCCGCCGTCGAACTGGAGGAGTGATCCGGGCCGGATCGTCATCTCGCGGCGCGGAAT
>JANPDJ010000100.1:0-27324 GCA_031431395.1 Chloroflexota bacterium
CCGTCGCAAGACTGCGATCGCCCGCGTCCGACTGCTGCCGGGCGAGGGTGAGATGGTCGTCAACGGCCGCACCATGGGGGAGCACTTCGGGAATGCCGTCAACGAGCAGGAAGTGCGCATGCCCTTCCGCGTGACAGGCACGGAGGGTCGCTGGAACGTGATGGTCAAGGTCGAGGGTGGTGGCGTGACCGGCCAGGCCGGTGCCATCCGCCACGGGATCGCGCGGGCCCTCCTGCAGCTTGATCCCGAGGCATTCCGCCTTCCTCTGCGCCAGGCCGGCTACCTCACCCGCGACCCACGGATGAAGGAACGCAAGAAGTACGGCCTCAAGAGGGCCCGCAAGGCCCCGCAGTACACGAAGCGCTAGTTCCCGCGCGCCTTCGCCTGAGCCGTGGGTGCGGATGAGCAGGCAGTGAGGGTTGTGGAATGAATGCCTCGTCCCAGGCCCATTCTGGCGTGTCGCTCCTCGGCCGGGATCTGGTGAGCGCTGCCGACCTGTCGGCGGCCGAGGTCCGGAAGGTCTTCGCGCGAGCGGCAATCCTGAAGGCCGAGTTCACAAGGGACCGGCGCCATGCCGATCCGCTGCTCCGCGGGCGGACTCTGGCGATGCTCTTCCAGCGCCCGTCGCTGCGCACGCGCGTCACCTTCGAAGCGGGGATGACGCAGCTGGGCGGCCATGCGATCTATCTCACCGAGGACGTGGTGATGGGCGCGCGGGAGGCAGTACGGGACGTTGCCCGGAACCTGGAGCGGTTCGTGGACGCGATCATGGCGCGGACCGGCCCGCACGAGGTGGTGCTGGAGCTTGCCGCCCAGGCCAGGATCCCGGTGATCAACGGGCTCACGCTCCGTGAACACCCGTGCCAGGCGCTGGCCGACCTGTTCACCCTGTCCGAGCGGTTGGGTGATCTGCGGGGCACGATCCTCGCCTTCGTCGGCGATGGCAACAACGTGTACCACTCGCTCGCCCTGATGGGCGCAACGATGGGCATGGAAGTCCGGCTGGCTCACCCGGTGGGTTACGGCCCCAACGAGCGGATCGTCTCCCGGGCTCGAGAACTGGCGGCCGCCAGCGGTGGGCGCCTCGTCTTCTCCCATGATCCCGCCGAGGCGGTCAAAGGGGCGGCCGCCATCTACACGGACGCGTGGACGTCGATGGGCCAGGAGGCCGAGGCCGAGGAGCGCCGGGAGGCGTTCAGCAGGTACCAGGTGAATGCGGACCTCGTCGCGCTGGCCCCTCACGCACTGGTCATGCACTGCCTGCCCGCGCATCGCGGGCAGGAGATCACGTCCGACGTGATGGACGGCCCGCAGAGCGTGATCTTCGAACAGTCTGAGAACCGGCTGCACGCGCAGAAGGCGTTCCTCGTCGAGAGTCTCGCCGGCGGCTGATGGAGGAGCGGGCGTGAGCGTCGACCTTTACGAGCAGTACAAGGACGCCCTGCGCCGCGGCCACATCGCCATCGCGCGCGGCGACCTGGAGGCCGCACGGGACGCCTATGCCGCGGCCATCGCGCTCGCGCCCGACCGAGCGTCGCCCCACGTCGGGCTGGCCGTGGTCCTGCTTCGGCAAGGCGCCCCGGCAGACGCACTCTCCTCCTTCGACGCGGCGCTCTCCCGTTCGTCCCGTGACGCGGAGGCTCTGCGCGGCCGCGCTGCGGCCCTCCAGGCACTCGGGCGCCGCACGGACGCGGCCGAGACACTCGATGTCCTGTCCGAGGCACTGGAAGGCGCAGGCAGGCTCGGAGACGCATGCGAGGCCACGCGCAGGGCCCTTGACCTCGCCGAGCAGAAGGCCCGACGACGCCGATTTCAGGAATTGACGCGCCGGCTTCGACTGCGGCCCGGATACCCCGTGGCCGATGGTGCCGGTACGCCGGCCGATCCCCGTAATGCCGCCATCACGGCCGTGTTGCCCGGTCCGGCCGAGCCCCAGGCCCCAGGACCCGAGAGCTGGTCCGATGACGGTGGGCCCTCCGCGGGGGGAGCAGATCCGGAAGCGCTGGCGGCGCCGTCCGAAACGATGGCAGCTCCAGACCTGGCAAGGCAGGCAACCGAAGCACCTGGGCCATCGGCCGTCCCCGGCCCTGAGACGCCGGCCGCGGCCGAAGCGGAGCTGCAGGTCGTACCGCCGCCGCCCGACGCAGTCGCCCTGCTGGCGCGGGCAGAATCCGCCCTGGACGCCGGGGATCACGATGCCGCCCGCGAGGCCTACCTTGCAGCGGCCGCGAGCTTCGGGGCGGACGGGCTCGTGGCGGCTGCGCTGGACGCGTGCTACGACGTTCTCGCATTCGCGCCCGATGATCCCGACGTCCACCTCCGACTGGTGGACCTGTACCTGGCCCAGGACTGGACCGCCGCGGCAGCCGACAAGCTTGTGCTGCTGGGCCGCCTGGCGGAGCTGGACAACCGGCCGACACGGGTGCGGGCCCGCATCGTCGGCATCGCTGCGGACCACTTCCCCGACGATTCACGCCTTCGCGGGCTCTCGGCCACTCGAGCCGACCCCCGCTGACGTACCCCGGGCATGCGCGCGGCGTCTGCAGGCGGTGACCGGCTGGTTCGGGCCGGACCTGTTGGTACACTCCCCGGGAGATGCCCCAGCTCGTTGACTCGATCCTCGCTCAGCTTCGCCAGCTGTTCGAGCCGATCTTCGACCAGGTTCGTCCGAGCACCCTGTTCGACATCGGGATCACGGCGCTGCTCATCTACTGGCTGTTCAGCCTGATTCGGGGCACACGAGCGGTCCGGCTCGTCCTGGGCATCAGCGTCCTGTTCGGTCTCTATGTCGTCGCCCAGTGGCTCGACCTCCGCATGGTCACCCAGCTCCTGCAGACCGGTGCCGTCGTGGGCCTGTTTGCCTTCGTCGTCGTCTTCCAGCCGGAGTTGCGGCGAGGACTGGAGCGCATCGGCCGGGTCGGCTCACTGGCATGGCTCATCTCGCCGGCCGAGCAGCGGCTCGCAGAGCGGGTTGCGACCGAGGTCTCGCACGCGGCGGCCGATCTCTCGGCGCTCGGTCACGGCGCCCTGATCGTGCTTGAGCGCGAGACGGGCCTCGAGGAGATCGCCGAGACCGGCGTGATGATCCACGGGGATCTCTCCGCGGACCTGCTCGAGACCATCTTCATGCCGCGCAGCAACCTGCACGACGGCGCGGTGATCGTCCGCGGCGATCGCGTCCTCGCCGCCGGGGCCCTGCTGCCGCTCGCGGAAACCACGCTGCAAAGCCAGCGCTTCGGTACCCGGCACCGCGCCGCCCTCGGAATCACGGAGCAGACGGATGCCGTCGTCATTGTCGTGTCCGAGGAGAACGGCCAGGTCAGTCTCGTTGAACGGGCGCGCATCGTTCGCAACCTGAACGAGGCCCAGCTGACGCGCGCCCTCGTCAGCCTGCTCAATCCAACGGCGGCGAGGCGGTCGCTGTTCGGGCGCGGCGAGGGCCCGATGATCGGCGGCCTGCGTCGGCCCCGCCGGCCCCGGCCGCCCCTCCCTGGCGCCAGCGCCGGCGCTGGCGACGTCGGCGTGCGCCCGGCCACCGAACCGGCTGCGCCGGAGGTTCCCCGCACGAATCGCCTCACCGCCGACGACGAACCCATGCCGCCTGCCCCCGCTCGAGCCCCGCAGTGACGCGAATCCTTGGGTTCATCGTCCATAACTGGCCGTTGAAGGTGGGCGCGGTGGCGCTCGCCACGCTGCTGTACGCCGGCCTCGTGCTGTCGCAGAACGCGCGGGTCTGGCCGGGTCCCATCCCGATCCAGGTGGTCCACCAGCCGACATCCGCGTTCATCGTGGGCGCTCTGCCCGACGTCACGAACGTCCGCTACTTTGCCGCGGTGGGTGTTGCCGACCGTTTGTCGAGCGGCGCATTCTCCGCGTCGGTGGACCTCTCGTCCGCGACCGCGGATGCCTCGCAACCGTTCCTCGCCACGGTGTTGCTCAAGGGGCCGGACGGGGTCAACATCCTCGACTTCACCCCGCACCAGGTCTTCGTCCGGCTGGACCCGCTGGTGACCCGGACGGTCCCGGTCCGCGTCAGCCACGGCGTCGTGCCGGACGGTCTGCAGCTGGGCGGCACCGAGATCTCGCAGTCCCAGGTCACCGTTTCGGGCCCGCAGTCGGTTGTCGAGCAGGTGGTCGCGGTCGAGGCACGCGTGCGAATCCAGGCGTCCGGCATCGACGTGGATCAACTGGTGGACCTGGTGCCCGTGGATGGCCGGAACGAGGTGCTGACGCCGGTCGAGATGAGCCCTTCGAGCGTCCGCGTGCGGATCCCCGTGGGATCGCCCGTGGGTACGAAGACGGTGCCCGTGACCGCCGTGGTCACCGGGCTGCCCGCCGATGGGTTCGATATCGCGAGCACGACAATCACGCCGGCCCTGGCGACGATCCGTGGTGAGGCGGACACGCTCGCGGGCCTCGCATCCGTCCAGGCGAAGCCCGTGGACATTACCGGTGCCACCGCGGGCGTCTCGAAATCCGTGGGCCTGGACCTTCCCAATGGAATCTCGGCGATCGGCGACCAGGCTTACGAGGTGAGCGTCGAACTGCGAGCCTCCGCATCGACGCGCAGCTTTTCGGTTGGGCTCATCGTCACTGGCGCCGAGCCCAACCGCACGTATGAACTTGGCGCCAACAGCGTGATCGTCACGCTCGGGGGTGGCGACCAGGCCCTCAACAGCGTCGATGCCGTCCTCTTCGTCGCATCCGTCAACGTGTCCGGCCTTTCGACCGGGCCACACGACCTGGACGTCCGTGTGGTCCCGCCCGGCGGCCTGAAACTGCTCGGGATGAGCCCGGCGCGAATCACGGTCTTCATCGGCGACGTCGCGACGCCGCCGCCGCCCCCGTCCCCGTCGCCGTCGCCCACGCCGTCCGTCGCGCCCGAGCCATCAGCCTCGGCCGAGGCGCCCGGATCTCCCTCGCCCTCGGCGACGCCCGCCGTGTCCGCCTCGCCTTGATGGGACGCCTGTTCGGCACGGATGGCATCCGGGGCGTTGCAAACGTGGATCTGCAGCCATCCCTCGCCTACAAGCTGGGCCGCGCGACGGCCCATCGACTCGTGGGCAGCGGCAATGCCCTGGTCGTCGGGCAGGACACGCGCCGTTCCGGCGACATGTTCGTGGCGGCCATCGCATCCGGTGCAGCGGCCCTCGGCGTCGACGTTCACGTCGCCGGAGTTCTGCCCACGCCGGCGCTCGCGTTCCTGGCGGCCCAGCCCGAGTTCGCCGCGGGGATCATGGTCTCGGCTTCCCACAATCCGTCGGATGACAACGGCCTGAAGGTGCTGGACCACCGCGGGCTGAAGCTCGACGACGACATCGAAGACGAGCTGGAGGCGCTGATCTGGCGCGCCGACGAGCTGGCGGGCGTCCCGAATGCCCGCCTGGGCCGCGTCGTGGTCGCTCCAGGGCTGCTCGATCGCTACCTCGAGCATCGCATGGGCCTGGCCCGTTCGATTCGGGCGCCGCTCGGGGTCATCCTGGATTGCGCAAACGGATCTGGTGGTGTGGTGGGACCGGCGATCCTGGCCGCAACCGGCGCCGTGGTCAGGGTCATCCACAACGAGCCCGACGGCGTGAACATCAACCTCCGCTGCGGCGCGACGGCGCCATCCTCCCTCGCGGAAGCGGTGGTCACACACGGCGCCGACGTGGGTTTCGCGCTCGACGGCGACGCCGACCGGCTGATTGCCGTGGACGGCAATGGACGCGTGGTGGACGGTGACCAGGTGCTGGGCGTGCTTGCCCTGGATCGCCTGTCCCGTGGCGCACTACCCAACGGCGGGCTCGTGGTGTCGGTCCTGTCCAACGGGGGACTCCAATCTGTGGTCGAGGCGGCCGGCGGCCATGTCGTCCGCACGCCCGTTGGCGACAAGTACATCCTCGAGGGAATGCTCGTCTCGGGAGCTGGACTCGGCGGCGAGAAGAGCGGCCATGTCATCGTGCTGGAACACACGACGAGCGGCGATGGTGTCGTGACGGCCCTCGAGATCCTTCGCGTGATGGGCCGGCGCCAGGCGCCGCTGGCCGTCCTCGCCGACGAGATCCCGCTCCTGCCCCAGCAGCAGCGCGCGGTGCCCGCGCGTCACAGGGACCAGTGGGAGGGCGATCGCGTGCTCCAGGCGGCCATCGCGGACGCGCGAACGCGGCTGGGAACCACGGGACGGATCCTCGTCCGACCGTCTGGGACGGAGCCCGCCCTCCGGGTGATGGTGGAGGGTCCGGATGCGGACCTCGTCGCCTCGCTCGCCGATGCAATCGCGACGCTTGCAGGCGGGCGTCTAAACTAGGCCGCCCGGAGGTGCCCCGGCGGCAGCACCAGGTCGTGCGGAGAGAACACCCGGATGTGCGGAATCGTCGGCTACACGGGCCCTCGTGAGGCCGGACCCATCCTGCTGGAGGGTCTGCGGCGCCTGGAATACCGTGGCTACGATTCGGCCGGCATCGCCCTCCTCGATGGCAGCGGCGAGCTGTTCGTTGAGAAGCGGGCGGGCAAGCTCGCCAACCTGACCGCTGCACTGGGGGACCAGACGCCCCACGCGGGCATCGGCCTTGCACATACGCGCTGGGCGACGCACGGCCGCCCCAGCGACCTCAACGCCCATCCGCATGTTGACTGCACGGGTCGGATCACGGTGATCCACAACGGGATCATCGAGAACTTCCGGGAGCTGCGCGACATGCTGGAAGCGGAAGGCCACACGCTGCTGTCCGAGACCGACACGGAGGTCATCGCCCACCTTGTCGAGGACGCCTACGCGGGTGACCTCGCGGAGGCCGTGCGCGCGGCGCTCTCGCGCGTGGACGGCGCCTACGCGCTCGCGGTGATGCACGTGACCGAGCCGGACCGGCTCGTGGGGGCGCGGATGAACGTGCCGCTCGTCGTGGGCCTGGGCGACGGTGAGGCGTTCATCGCCAGCGATGTCTCGGCGATCCTCGAGCACACGCGCCGCGTGGTGTTCCTCGAGGAGGGGGACATCGCTGATGTCCGCCCGTGGGGCGTCACGATCACGGGCGTCGACGGCAGTCCGCGGGAGCGGGTCGTGACCGAGGTGACATGGACGCCCGAAGCCGCCGAGAAGGGCGGCTACGCGCACTTCATGCTCAAGGAGATGACCGAGCAGCCACAGGCCCTGCTGTCCGCCATCACGGGTCGCGTCACCCGCGAGGGAAGGATCCACCTTGACGAGGTGGCGCCGTTCGGAGAGATCCTGCGGGCGGTGGACCGGATCGAGCTCGTCGCCTGCGGAACCGCCTTCTACGCCTCCCAGGTGGGAGCGAACCTGCTCCAGGCGTGGACCGGGCTGCCGGCTCGCGCAACCGTGGGCTCCGAGTTCCGCTACAGCCCGCCGCCGCTCGACTCGCGGACCCTGGTCATCGCGGTGACCCAGTCCGGCGAGACGGCCGACACGATCGCGCCCGTCCGCCTCGCCCGCGAGCGGGGCTGCCCCGTCATCGCCATCACGAACACCGTGGGTTCGGCCATCACCCGCGAGGCTGACGCAGTCCTGTTCCTCCAGGCCGGACCGGAGATCGCGGTCGCTGCGTCCAAGACATTCGTGACCCAGGTCGCACTGCTCGTGATGCTCGCCGCGACGATCGGCCGCCTGCGCGGGACGTTCCCGCTGGAACGCGAGGTCGAACTCGGCAAGGCGCTGCGGCAGTTGCCGGAACTCGCGCAGCGCACGATCGACCATTCGGCCGCGGCTGAGGGGATGGCCCGCCGGTACGTGAATTCGCGCGGGTTCATGTTCATCGGTCGCGGCGTGACGTACCCGGCCGCGCTGGAGGGAGCGCTGAAGCTGAAGGAAGTCAGCTACGTCCATGCTGAAGGCTATGCCGCCGGCGAACTCAAGCATGGCCCCATCTCGCTGCTGGACGCCGAGGTGCCGCTGGTGGCGGTGGCCACCCGGTCCTCCACGTACGACAAGCTGATCAGCAACGTGATGGAGGGTCGTGCCCGGGACGCCCGCGTGATCGCGGTCGCCACAGAGGGGGACCCGCAGATCGCGCGGTTCGCCGATGACGTCCTCTGGGTACCCGAGACGCACGAGGCGCTGTCGCCGATCCTCGCGGTGATCCCGCTCCAGTTCTTTGCGTATTTCATGGCGGTCGCGCGCGGAACGGACGTGGACCAGCCGCGGAACCTCGCCAAGTCCGTCACCGTCGAGTAGGCCCGCTTGCCCACTCGTCAGACGCTCCCGGGCGGCACCGGCATCGATGCCATGCCGGCCCAGGGGTTCGATGCCACACCGGCCCCCGGCGTGGTGCCGGCGGGGACGACCGAGCTCGGCATCGACATCATCTCGGTCCAGCGGATCCGGGAGACGCTCGAGCGCTTCGGGTCGCGGTTCTCGCAGCGCGTGCTGACGCCGTCGGAGCAGCGGTACGTCCGCGATCGGCCGGAGACGTTCGCCGGCCGATGGGCAGCCAAGGAGGCGGTGTCCAAGGTTCTCGGCCTGGGCGTCCGTGGGATCGGCTGGCGCGACATCGAGGTGGAGCGCCTGCCCACCGGTCAGCCGGTTGTCCGGCTCCATGGCCGCGCGGAGGCGCGTGCCCGCCAGCTGGGGATGGAGCGGATCGCCCTGTCCATCAGCCACGAAGCGGACTACGCGGTTGCGATCGCGTTCGGCGTCCGCACCGCCGGAGGCCGGTTTCTCTTTCCGCTGGATATCGAGGAGCGCCTCGACGAACGCGAACGCCGGATCCTCGCCCGCATGGAGCGCCTCCGAGCGCTCACCGAGGGCACCGGCACCGCGGGCGCTGGCACAGCGGATGCGGGCACCGCGGGCCTCGGCGATCCTGGCGCGGGCGACGCCGGTGCCGGCCTGTGACGGAGCGGCGGCCGCCGGGGTTCGGACGCGCGCCGGAGCCGAAACCGGACGGGCCGCCCGTGCTCGACGACACGGCAGCTGCTCTCCTGCTGCCGGAGCGGGACCTGCGCGGGCACAAGGGCACCTTCGGCAAGCTCCTGGTCCTTGCGGGTTCGCTCGACTACGCCGGGGCGGCCGTGCTGGTGGTGCGGTCGGCCGGCCGGGCCGGCGCAGGCCTGGTCTCTCTGGCCGTGCCCGAGTCATTGCAGGAGCTGTTCGCCGCGCGCATGCTGGAGGCGACCACGCTGGCGTTGCCCGAGGACGACCTCGATGAGATGGACCCGGAGGCGGCCCTCTCGCGCATCCTGGACCACTCCCACGATGCCCTGGTGGTGGGGCCGGGGCTGCGGCCGGGACTCGCCACGACCGAGCTGATCCGGCGGCTGCTGGCCACGCCCGGGGAGGACGCCCCACCCCCGCCGGTCCTGCTGGACGCCGAGGCGCTGCGGTCGCTCGCAAGCGTGGAGGGCTGGTGGGACGACGTGCACCGGCCGGCGGTCCTGACGCCGCACGCCGGCGAGTTCGGACGGCTCCGGGCGGCGAGCGGTCGCGATCCGGCGGGCGACGGTGATCTCAATGCGGACGATGCGGCCCGGGCCGCATCCGCGATCGATGCGGCGCGCCAGTGGCGCCAGGTCGTGGTGCTGAAGGGCGCGAGGACGGTGATCGCTGCGCCGGACGGGTCGGTCGCGGTCGCTCCATTCGAGAACCCGGCGCTCGCGACTGGTGGAACAGGCGATGTCCTGGCCGGCACGATCGGCTCGCTCCTCGCACAGGGCCTGGTGCCGTTCGCCGCCGCACGCCTGGGCGTGTATCTGCACGGACTTGCCGGCGAGGCGGTCCGTCACCGGTTCGGAGATGCGGGCCTCCTCGCATCCGACTTGCCCGACGAGATCGCCCTCGCCCGGCGCCGTCTCGTCGCGCTGGCACCACGCGCGCGGGCCGGGCGGCGCGTGGGGTTCGGAATGCGTGAGGGCGGACCGACGTCCCCGTGACCGGAAGGGCGCCCCGCTCGGTTGACGAGGACCTTGCTGCGGCCGGGCTGCCGGCCCTGCCGCGGACGGCCTGGCTCGCGGTCGACCTCGACCGGCTGGCCGGCAACCTCCACGCGATCCGCGGGGCACTGCCGGTCGGGGTCCGCGTGGAGGCAGTGGTCAAGGCGGACGCCTACGGGCACGGAGCGGTCCCGGTCGCCCGGACGCTCGAGGAATCGGGTGCCGACGGCCTGTGCGTCGCGACCTGGGACGAGGCACTGGAGCTGCGCGACGGCGGGGTTCGCCTGCCCATCCTGGTCCTGTATCCCGTTCCGCCGGATGTGGCGGGGGCCGCGGCCGCGAGCGATGTCACTCTCACGCTCGGCGACGCGACCCTCCTCGCCCGGACCATGGACGCCTGGAGCGTTGCGCAGGCTTCCACCAGCGGCGTACTCCGGGTCCAGTTGGAGGTGGAAACCGGGCTCGGCAGGGGCGGGCTCGGTGTCGAAGACCTGCCGGCGGCGCTGCGGCTGGTCGCCGCCACGCCGCACGTGGAGCTCGTGGGTTGCTGGTCGCACCTTGGCAGCGCCGACGACCCCGCCCGCAGCCCTGCACAGGAGCGGGAGTTCGACCACGTGCGCCAGGTCGTTGCCGCAGAGGGCAGCGTCGTCCGCACATGGCACCTGGCAGCGAGCGGCGGCCTCCTGGCGAACGCCGTCCCGCTGTTCGACGCAATCCGACCCGGCCTCTCGATCTACGGCGTCATCCCGGACGGACTGCTCGCCGCGCCGGCCCGCGCCGGCCTGGCCGCTGCGCTACGGCCCGTACTGAGCCTGCATGCCCGGCCAGTCCGCGTCGTTGATCTGCCGGCCGGGTCTGGCGTCTCCTATGGCAATGCCTTCGTTGCGACCCGGCGAAGCAGGATTGCGACGTTGCCTCTCGGGTACGCCGATGGGTACCTGCGAGCCCTGACCAACCGCGCCGAGGCCCTCGTCCGCGGCCGCCGTGTGCCGCTCGTCGGCACGGTCACGATGGATGCGGTCATGGCGGACGTCACCGACGTCGAAGGTCCCGCCGTCACCGTGGACGACGAGTTCGTATTGCTGGGCGAACAGGGGACCAGTACCCTCGATGCATCGGAATTGGCGCGCCGTGGCACCACGATCTCGTGGGAAGTACTGGCGGGGATGGCCCGGCGGGTACCCCGGGTGTACTATGCCGGCGCGAGAGCCGTGGGCGTTCGAACGCTCACGGATGAAAGCGGACAGTGGCGGGGAGGCCAGACGCGGAACCGGCGAGGGTAGCCGGGAGCCGCCCGGAGGAGCCCCTTTGCGTCACGCCCGGCCAGCGGAGGTCCCGCGAATGAACCTGAGCCGCGAGATCGAGGCGGACCTGCGGGACGACCTCGTCGAGCGTGTCGCCCGGGAAATCCAGCTGCGCGGCCTGACCACGCCCGCTGTGCATTTCCTCCAGGCCAGCCGGCCGTACCGCTCGCTCGGCGCGCACGCCATGCTGTTCTTCGATCCCGTCCTGCGCGGCGTGTTCGGGGGGGATCTTCCGCCCGCCAGCGAGATCATGGCCGACGATGACGGCATCGAGCAGTTGATCGCCCGTCTCGAGGAACTGGACGAAGAAATCACCTGGGACGCGTAGCTTCGTCGGTGTGACCTGCCGGCGGCATTGGCCCGCGGCCGCCTGAGGCGGCGCTCCCTGTAGCATCTCGGCGTGACCGACGGACCGCGCGCCTTCTTCTGCATCGATCGCGGGACCGCCACGACGGCTGCATCCATCGTGGGTCGCGTAGCCGGGCGCTGGAGGCTGCTCGGGTCCGCAGCGTTGCCCTCCTCGGTCAGTTCTGACGCCGTCCTGGGGCTCCTGATCGGCCGTTTGCAGGCGGCGGATCCGGAGCTTGCCCGTGAACTCGGGGTGCCCGCGGCGCACGCGGACGGCGACCCCGCCGGTGGTATCGCGGACGTCCACTGGCCCCGCGTGGAGGCCCGCACAGAGCCTGCCGGGACACTGGTCGTGATCGCAGCCACGGAACGGCGGCGCGTCGTACTGCAGGCAGCTGCAGCCGGTTCCGGCTGGCAGATCGAATCCGTGAGCCTCGAGCGGATGGACGCACTCGATGTGCTGTCCATGATCCTCGCCCGGCGCGTGGGCGCGGTGCTGCTCGGCGCGGGTGCCCAGGCGTCGCGGGACGAACGGGACGGCCTCGCGGTCCTGGGGCCGCTCGTGGCCGCCATCGCGGCGCGGCGTCCCGACATGGCGATCGTCCTTACAGGAGCAGCAGCGCAGTTCCAGCCCGCCGCTGACGCCGGCCGGCCCAGCGGGAGTCCGGTCACGGTCCTGCGCGACGACGGGGAGACGAGCGCGGGCAGGGAAGCTCTCCGGCGGGCACTGGACGACCTCCGCGGTGTGCCCGACGACAGCCGGCGCGGTATCGTGCGGGCGACCGCCACGCTCGCGAACATCCTGGACCGGACAATCGAGACGGTCGAGGTCGGGGCGAGTGGCGGAATGCGTGCGGCTGCGAGTCGCCGCCTGGGCCCGGACGCTGCGCCGTCCCGGGGTGCGATCGTGATCAGCGGCGGCCTGGCCCGCGAGGAACCGGACGACGAGTTGCTCGACGGCATCATCGGCTGGTCGAGCGTCCCCATCGACCGCCCGCGCCTGCGCGACCGACTGCGGGAACTGTGGCTGGCCCCATGGGCCGAGGCGCACGGTGAGGGCGCACTCCTGCGGCTCACGGCGGCTCGGGCGGCACTCCAGCGGCTGGTCGAGGCGACCCCGGAGTTCGACGAGCTGGCAAGCCCGGACATCCTCGTGGTGGCCGGGGGTGTGTGGGCCTTGGCGCCAGCACCTGCCGTCGCGGTCGCCGTCCTCGACGTGGTACGGCGCCCAGGAGTGAGCCAGCTCGTGTTCGACCACGCACGTGTCCTCGGCCCGATCGGCACCATCACGGACGAGGCCGAGCGGAGCGCCCTGCTATCAGACCTGGTGGACGACGTCCTTCTGCCGCTCGGCACGGCCGTGATCCCCCAGGGCCTCCGGGCCGGGCGTTTCGTTGGCCGGGCGATCATGCACCGGTCCGGCGGACCGCCCGTGGAGCAGGAACTGGTCGCTGGTGGGCTCGTGACGCTGGGCCTGCCACCCGGCGAAACGGGCACCGCGGAACTGGACCTCCGCGATGGCGTGGTCCTGGGGGGCCGCGGCAGGCGGTTCGCCATGGAGGTGGCCGGCGGCATGGCCGGCGTCATCGTGGATCTCCGCGACGTCCCGCTCCGCCTGCCGGATCGCCTGGAACGCCGGCGAGAACTGCTGTCCGGATGGCAGCAGCCCTTCTGGAGTCCGTTGGAATCGTGACCGCCATCCCCGTCGAGCCATCCGCTCCATCCGCGACCGGGCTGGACCTCGTCGCCACGAGGCAGGTCGTCATCCAGGCCCCGCTGACCTGGTTCCCTTTGCTCCCGGGTGACCGCGCCCTCGTGGCCGTGGGCGGCGCCGTCACAGGCGGAACGCCGCTCGCCGAGGTGCTGAACGACCGGCGCCTGATCGACGTGCCCATGTCCGCCGCCGGCCCGGGCGCGCAACCGGGCGACCGCTGGGCGGGCGATCCTCGACGGGGCGCGGTCCTCCTCCGGCGTGGGCCGGGTGTTACCACGGGCGAGCTGCTCTTTGCGGCCAGTGCCCAGTGGAGCGTGGCGAGCGGGGAGCAGGGCGGCCTGCTGGAAGCGCCGGCCGCCGGGGTCGTCCGCGAGGTCCGGCCGGGTTTCGGGATCGCGGTGCAGATCACCGGCGCGGCGATCAACGGGATCCGCGCCGTCGGGGCGCCGGCCCGTGGCCGGCTCGACGTGGCGACGGGTGGCGACACCGACATCCGGGCCGGGGGCCTCGACGTCGGAAGGGCCGGTGCGATCCTGGTCGTTGGTGGCCGCGTTGACGCCGAGACGCTCACGCGGGCACGCGCGATGGGCATCCGGGGCATGGTCGTGGGATCGCTGTCCGCAGGCGACCTTCGTGACTTCGCGGCCTCTGAGGCACGTCAGCGGGCCAGCCTCCACCGTCTGCCCCCGTTCGCCGTCCTCGTGCTCGACGGCACGGTCCGCCGAGCGGTGGCGTCACCGGTCCGCGCCTGGCTCACTGCACTGGCCGGACAGGACGTGGCGATCACGGCTGATCCGCCGCAACTCCTCTTCGACCCGACCGTTGTGCGTCTGCCGTTGCCGGTACCGGATCTCGTGCGTGTGCGGCAGGGCGGGTGGGGTGGCCGCGAAGGCCAGTGGGTGGGACTGGCCGGCCTGCGCCAGTTTCGCGGCGGCGTGTGGCTCGAGGCGGGCTTCGTGCAATTCGAGAACGGTGAGCCGGTCGCCCTTCCGCTGGCGGATCTTGAGCGGTTCGCCTAGGAGCGCCAACCCGAGCAGAAGGTCGCGCACCCCCGCGCCGTGAGCCCCACAGGAGCGCCGTGAGCCCCGCAGGAGCGGCGCGCTTCGCCGGTCCTTGCGCCCAGTGCCCCGGCATCGGCTGATCGGGTACCCTCGACCGGTGGCCGTCTCCACCCTCGAACGCCGCGTCGTCAGCGCGGATGCCTCCTCCACGCGCGCAGTCGGCGCGGTCCTGGCGCGGGCTGCTCAGCCGGGCGATGTGATCGCCCTCTTCGGCGACCTCGGCGCGGGCAAGACCCAGTTCGCGAAGGGATTCGGGGCGGGGCTGGGAGTCGCGGACGTGATCAACTCGCCCAGTTACGTGCTGATGGCCGAGTACGCGGGCCGGCTGCCCCTGTTCCACCTGGACCTGTACCGCCTGGACGATGCGCGCGACGCGCTGGCGTTCGGCCTCATTGACGAACGCCAGGCGGACGGGGTGACCGTCATCGAATGGGCGGACCGCCTGCGCGACGCACTGCCCGCGGAGCGGCTCGACGTGGCCATCGATGGGGCCGGGGACGAACCGCGAGTCTTGCGCGTCCGCGCCACCACGGAAGGCCTGCGTCGCTATCTCGAGGTCCTTCCCTGAACGGGGTGCTCGAAACCCGGGGGCCGATCCTGGCGATCGACACGGCGCTTCGCTGCGCGGTCGTCGCCCTTGGCAGTGCGGACGGCCGTCTCCTGGACGAGGAGACCTGGGAAGCCGGCCACCGGCACGGCGCCGAGCTGCTCCCGCGAATCGAGGCGCTGCTTTCGCGCAATGGCGTCACGCTCCGTGCGCTGGGCGGCCTTGTCGTGGGGACCGGCCCGGGAGCCTTCACCGGCCTGCGTGTGGGCATTGCCACCGCGAAGGCGCTGGTGCACGGGCTCGGGCGGCCCATCGTGGGGATCTCCACCGCGGCAGCACTGCTCCTTGGGCCGCCGGACGACGACGCCGTGCCCGGGCCCCGCGGCCGGAATGCCGCGCTGCTCCTGCCCGCCGGGCCATCGGACCGCGTGCTCGTGCGGGACGGGGAGGCACTCCTGCTACTCGCGGGTGCCGAGCCCGAGGCGCGCCCTGGCGAGATCCTGGTCGCGGTGGACCTGCCCAGCCGCGCTCCCGAAGCGGCCGCAGCGCGCGGCGCACGCGCCGCGGCGGCCCTGGGCGCATCGCTCCTCCGACTCGGAGTGCAGCGTCTCTCGGCCGGTGACACGGACGACCTGGCTCGACTCGTTCCCGAGTACGTGACCCTGCCCCGGGGCGTCCTGGTGGAACGCGGGGAGGTTGCGTGGTCGCGCGGCCCCCGGTGAAGCTCCGCGTCGAGCCGATGCGGGTGGACGACCTCGACGCCGTGCAGGAGATCGAGCGCCGGAGCTTCCGGACGCCCTGGCCTTCCCACGCCTACCGGACGGAACTCGAGACGAACCGCCTTGCCACGTACCTCGTCGCGCGGATCAACGGGCGAGTCGTGGGCTACGCCGGGATGTGGGTCATGGTGGACGAGGCGCACATCACGACGTTCGCGGTGGACCTGGACCACCGCCGGCAGCATGTTGGTGAACGGCTGCTCCTCGCCCTGCTGGCGGTCGCCATGGCCAGGCACGCCCACGAGGCGACCCTGGAAGTGCGGCTCTCGAACCTGCCCGCGCGCCGCCTGTACGAGAAGTATGGCTTCCGGCCCGTGGGGCTCCGGCCGCGGTATTACAGCGACGACAACGAGGACGCCCTGATCATGACCACGGAGCCTCTCGCCGAGGAAGGGATGCGTGGCCGGATCGCCCGGCTGCGGGCCGCCCTGGACGGCGAACACCAGCAGGACACGGCCGGCAGCGGGGGCGCGTCCTGATGGCGGGTCCGGTGATTCTCGCGATCGAATCGAGTTGCGACGAGACCGGGATTGCGATCGTGGAAGGTGGTCGGACCATCCACAGCAACGTGGTGGCCAGCCAGGTCGCCTTGCACGCCGCGTCGGGCGGGATCGTTCCGGAGGTGGCGGCACGTGCGCACCTGCGCTGGATCGTGCCGGTGCTGGACATCGCGCTGGCGGATGCCGGCGTCGGCTGGCGGGATATCGACGCGGTTGCCGTCACGAAGGGGCCCGGCCTGGCCGGCTCGCTGCTGGTCGGCATCAACTTCGCGAAGGGCCTCGCGTATGTCCACGACAGGCCGCTGGTTGGCGTCAATCACCTGGAGGGCCACATCTACGCAGCGTGGTTGCAGCCGCAGGGCCGTACTGACGAGGTGCCGGAACCGGAATTTCCGCTGGTGGCACTCGTCGTGTCCGGCGGGCACACGTTCCTCGTGGAGATGCCGGACCACGTGACCTACCGGCTCCTGGGTCAGACCGTGGACGATGCGGCCGGGGAGGCGTTCGACAAGGTGGGCCGACTCCTGGGGCTCGGCTATCCGGGCGGACCCGAGATCATGAAGGCGGCCGCCGGCGCCACGGGGCGCGACGTCGTCTTTCCGCGGGCCTGGTTGGGCGACTCGTATGACTTCAGCTTCAGCGGCCTCAAGACCGCGGCGCGCCGGGCGGTGGACGTCGCAAGGGCGGACGAGGGCCTGCCCCCGAACGACCCGGGTGCGCAGCTGAGCCGACTCCGGCAGGCGGAGCTGGCCTACGGGTTCCAGGAGTCGGTGATCGACGTGCTCGTCCGCAAGACCATGCGCGCCGCGTCAGCTGCGGGGGCCCGCTCCATCGTCCTCGGCGGCGGCGTTGCGGCCAACCGGGTCCTTCGCGAACGGTTGGCCGGCGAGGCCGAGGCCGGCGGCATTCCGCTCATCGTGCCTCCGCCTGCGCTGTGCACGGACAACGGCGCGATGATCGGGGCCGCGGCGGCCCGTCGCTTCTCGGCGGGAGAGCGGGCGGGGATGGACCTCGACGCGCGGCCCTCGCTGCCGCTTGCGACGTACGCCGCGTGAGCCATGCCAGGCCGGTCCCGATCCGGTTTGACGCCGGAGCCATCCGGAGGACGCTCCGCGCGGCGAACGTCCGCGCGCGCCGATCGCTGTCGCAGAACTTCCTCGCGGATCCCGATGTGCTCGAGGGCATCCTCGCGGCCGCCTCGCCCGAGCCCGGAGATCGCGTGCTCGAGATCGGCCCTGGGCTGGGGATCCTGACCGGCGGCCTGCTCGAGACAGGTGCTGCGGTGACGGCCGTGGAGCTGGACCGCGGACTTGCCGAATGGCTGCGCGCAACCTTCGAGCGCCAGATCGCCCTTGCCGAGGCCGGGCCCGAATCGGCAGGCTCGCTGAGGCTCATCGAGGCCGACGTTCTCGACGAGGACATCCGGGCGCTGATCAGGGCGCCGTTCCTGGTTGTCGCCAACCTGCCGTATCACATCACCAGCCCGATTCTCCACAGGCTGCTGAGCCTGGACGAGCCGCCCACCCGCATGGTCCTGATGGTCCAGCGCGAGGTCGCCCAGCGAATCGCGGCTCCGCCGGGCGCGATGAGCTACCTCTCCGTTTTCGTCCAGTACCACGCGCACGTGCGGGTCGTCTTCGAGGTGCCGCGAACGGCGTTCGAACCCGAACCCCGGGTGGATTCGTCCGTGATCCTCGTGGAACCGCACCGCCGTCAGGGGCCCGACCGCTTGTCACCGGAGGACGAGGACGGCCTGTGGCGACTGGTCCAGACGGCCTTCCGCGAGCGTCGCAAGATGCTCCATAACGTCCTGACGCGCCAGCTGCCCATCGACGCGGGCCGGATCACCGCGGCACTCGAGCAGACGGGCATCGCGGGCGACCGGCGCCCGCAGACGCTCGACGTGCGGGAGTGGCTGAACCTGCGGGTCGCTCTGGGCCCGCTGCCGCCCGACCGGCGGGGCCGCCGGACCGACGACCCGGCCGAAGCCGACCGCCCAGCCGAAGCCGACCGCCCAGCCGACAGCGACGCCCCGACCGACCATGACCGCGCGGCCGGCGCCTGACCGCCCGACTGCATGACCGATCCGAACCGGCGGCTGTCCCCGGTGATCCGGCTGGCGCCGGCCAAGCTCAATCTCACGCTCGCCGTGACCGGTCGGCGGCCGGACGGCTACCACGAGCTGCACTCCGTGATGGTCCCGCTCCGGTTGTCCGACCGGCTGAGCATGGCGGTGTCGGAAACCGCCGCCGACTCGCTGTTCGTCCAGGGCGATGCCGGTCCCAAAACGGACAACCTGGTCCTGCGCGCCATGGCCGCCGTTCGGTCGGCGGTTGGCCGTGCCTGGCTCGGTGGGTCGTCCGGCGGATTGCCGCCGGCACTCGCAGCGCGGCTCCAGAAGACGATCCCCCTGGCCGCAGGTCTGGCCGGCGGCAGCACGGATGCGGCAGCGGCGATGGAAGCGGCACTGGAAGCGTGGGGCGCCGAGCTCGACGCGGACCGGCGCCTCACGGTTGCCGCGAGCCTTGGCTCGGACGTGCCGTTCTTCCTGGCGGGAGCCGCAGCGGTCGTTGAAGGCCGCGGCGAGCGGGTCACGCCGCTGCCGTCCCTGCGTCGCGAGGCGCCGGGTGTCCTGCTGGTGACTCCCGCCATCCACGTCTCCACGGCCGAGGTCTTCGCCGCGTTCGCGGCCGGGGTGAGGGCGCGCGATCCGGGCTCGACGCTGCTGACCAGCCGGCACCTCGCGGAGGAGTGGCGGTCCGGTCTCGACGCGACCCGGCTGTTCCAGCGGGCGGGCGTGCTTGCCCCGGCAAACGACCTCCTGGCGGCGACAGCGGCGGTGGCGCCGACGGTGGTCGCCGCGCGCCGCGCGCTCGCACGCCTCCTCGGGCGGCCGATCGGGCAATCGGGATCAGGGCCCACCTGCTGGGTCCTCTATCCTTCGCTCGCGGACGCCGTCGAGGCAGCCGGCCGTGTGGATGGCGCGCTCGACAATGGCGATCTCGTGCTTCCGGGCGACGGTCGGCCATTCGTCCACGCGACCACGATCAAGCCCGACGGAACGGGCGCGTCGGGGGCACAGACGGTGGAGCCGGCCCAGGCCGATTCCGGCAGCGGCGACCGGAGCAGGACAACCATCGACCAGGGAGGCACCAGCGAATGACACGTGACGCGCTCCGCACGGCGAGTGCGCCGGCGGCGATCGGGCCGTACAGCCAGGGCATCGCGACGGACGGGTTCGTCTTCTGCTCGGGTCAGATCGGGATCGATCCGGCCACGGGAAACCTCGTCGAGGGCCTTGAGGCGCAGACGGAGCGCGTTCTGCGGAACATCGCCGCGATCCTGGACGCGGCGGGTCTGACGATGGCAGACGTGGTCAAGACGACGATCTTCTTGACCGACATGGCGGCCTTTGCGACCGTGAACGGCATCTACGCCGGGCATATGGCAGATCCGCCGCCCGCGCGCTCCACCGTGGCCGTTACAGGGCTCCCCAAGGGCGCCGTGATCGAGATCGAGGCGATCGCCCGAACGCGCGGCTGAGGGCCTTCCTTGACGCCCCAAACGAGGCGCGCCTACCATCCCTAGACTTCGAACATGACATCTGCCCATTCCCGGCGCCTTCCCGTGCCGGCCGGTCCCGCGGCGATCCGGCCTGATCGCGCGCCGCGTCCTACGTGACCGCGGCCGACCAACCCTGCTGGCCCGTCATCCTGGCGGCGGGACTCGGCACGCGCATGCGCTCGCGCACTCCCAAGGTGCTGCATCCGCTCCTCGGCCGCCCCATGCTGGGATACATCATCGATGCCGCCCTGGAGGCGACCAGCCGGCGCCCGGTGATCGTGTACTCGCCCGCGGTTGCGGTGATCTGCGACGTGCTGGGGGGCGAGGGCGAGTTCGCACTTCAACAGGAGCCGCTCGGCAGCGGGGATGCCCTTCGCGCCGGCCTCGAGGCCGTGCCCGCGGACGCCCTGGAGGTCCTGGTGCTGAGCGGCGACGTGCCGCTGCTTGACCCGGCGATGCTGTCGGACCTGTTGGAGGTCCGGCGCGAGGATCACGCGGCCATCTCCGTCCTGACGGTGGACGCCGTGCATCCCCGGCGGCTGGGGCGCATCGTGCGGGACGACGCCGGCCTCGTGGAGCGCGTCGTCGAGGCGAAGGACGCGACCGAGGACGAGCTGGTGATCAGCGAGATCAACACCGGCCTCTACGCGATGGACGCCCAGTGGCTCCGCGGACGCATCGGCGACCTGACGCCGTCACCGGCCACCGGCGAGCTGTACCTGACGCAGCTGATCGAGTTTGCCCGCCACGACGGCCGCATCGTATCGGCGCTTGATGTGCCGGATGACGGCACGCTCCTGGGCATCAACGACCGCGCGGAGCTGGCGGACGCCGTCCACCTGATGCAGGCCCGCATCAACGAGGAGCACATGCTGCGCGGCGTGACGATGGATGACCCGTCAACCGCGTACGTCGAGCCAACGGTCGTCCTGGCCCAGGACGTCACGCTGGAGGCCAACGTGAGCCTCCGCGGGCGCACGACGGTGGGCGAGGGGACCCGGATCGGTGCCGGATCCCAGGTCGTCGACACCACGATCGGGCGGGACTGCCGAATATGGGCAAGCGTCCTGGAATCCTCCGAGGTGGAAGACGAGGTCCGGATCGGCCCATTCGCGCACGTGCGGCCGGGGTCCTCGATCGGCCGGGGCGTGGAGCTTGGCAACTACGCCGAAGTCAAGAAGAGCCGCCTGGAACCAGGGGTCCGGCAGCATCACTTCAGCTATCTCGGCGACGCGCATGTCGGGCGCAACGTGAACATCGGGGCGGGCACGGTCACGGCCAACTACGACGGCACGCGCAAGCTGCCCACCACCATCGGGGATGGCGCCTTCATCGGGGTCGACACCATGCTGGTGGCGCCCGTCACGATCGGGGAGGGCGCAAAGACGGGCGCCGGGGCCGTGGTCACGCACGATGTGCCGCCCGGCGCCGTGGTCGTGGGTGTCCCGGCCCGGCCGCTCGCGCGACGCAGTCCGGACGCAGACGGAGGTGACCGCGCCGCGGATCGCGCCGACGCTGCGGAACGCGACGGTGGCACGGGCGCTTCCCACCGCGGTGCCGCGGGACCGGGCGAGACGGAGGCGTCCCGCTGATGGGGACCGTTGGCGAGATCCTGGTCATCGTCTTCCTGACGCTGCTGGAGGCCGTGTTCGTCGCTGCCGAGATCGCGCTCGTCACGATGCGCCGGACGCGCATCGAGCAGCTTGTCGAGGAAGGCAATGGGGCGGCCCGGCGCGTGCGGCGCCTGGTCCAGCAGCCGGGTCGCTTCCTCGCGGTGACCCAGATCGGTCTCACGTTCATCGGCTTTCTCGCCTCGGCCTATGCCGCTGTGACTCTCGTGCAGCAGCTGCAGATTGTGCTTGGGGGGTTCGAGCCGCTGCGAGGCGCCGCCGAGCCACTCGCCCTCGTGATCGTGACGCTCCTGCTCAGCCTCTTCACGATCGTCTTCGGTGAGCTCGTCCCCAAGAGCCTCGCGCTGGCGCACACGGAGCGCTTCGCCCTGAGCCTCTCATGGCTTGTCGAGATCCTGCTTCGTGGACTCGCGCCGCTCGTCTGGCTCCTGACGCGGATCACGAACGCCGTGACGCGGGTGCTCGGCGGAGACCGCATGACGCCCGACAACATGAGCACCGAAGAGCTGAAGCTGATCGTGGAACGCGGCGGCGAGCAGGGGATCCTGGAGGCCGAGGAGGAGCAGATGATCGCCGCGGTCATCGAGCTCGGCGACCGGCGCGTCCACGAGGTCATGGTTCCGCGGACGTCGATCGCGGCCCTGCCGGCGACGGCCACGATCGAGGAGTGCATCGACCGGATCGTGGACGAGGGCCACAGCCGGATCCCGATCTACGAGGAATCCGTGGACCAGGTCCTCGGGATCGTCTACGCGAAGGACCTGCTGCCGTTCCTCAAGACCGCCGGGACGCCCCGCCCGCCCGTGCGCTCGTTCCTGCGGACGCCCCTCTTCGTCCCGGAATCCATGTCGATCGACAACCTGCTCCACGAGTTCCAGCGCCGCAAGGTGCACATCGCGATCGTCCTCGACGAATACGGGGGCACCGCCGGGCTGGTCACGATCGAGGACCTGCTCGAGGAGATCGTCGGCGAGATCCAGGACGAATACGACGTCGAAGAGCCCATGATCGAGCGCCTCTCGGCGACCGAGGTCCGGCTCGACGGCCGCGCCGCCGTGGATGAACTCGAGGAGTTGTTCGACATCCGCCTGGGTCTCCAGGACGAGGACGAGTACGACACCATCGGTGGTCTCGTCTACCACCGCATCGGGGGCGTGCCGGTACCGGGCGACCAGATCCGCGTCGAAGGGCTGACCCTGACGGTCGAATCCACGGACGGCCGCCGGGTGAGCAAAGTGCTCGCCGTGAAGGAGACGTCCGATGAGTACGCAACCGGCGGAGACGAGGGAGACCGCTAGCGCGGGTGGTCCCGGGGCCGGCGGTTGCCGCGTTCGCGGCACGCAGGCCGATTGCCGGAAGCGTGTCGGGCGTCCGCGGGTCTTACGCGGAAATCACTCGCCGGATGATCTCCTCCAGGCGTTGCCGTGCGTCCGGGTCGAGCACGCCGGTCGCGTCGAGTTCGAGGAGGGCCTCGTCCCGGTACCTGTGGGCCTGGTCCCGCGTGTACTCGCGCGCGCCGGATCGCTCCAGGATCGCCACTGCTTCCGCGATGGCGTCGGCGGACGGGTCGGGCGAACGCTGCAGTTCCCGGAGCCGTGCCACGTCCGGGGCCGTGCCGTGCTCCAGCGCGTACAGAACCGGCAGGGTCTTCTTGTGCCGCGCGAGATCCGAGGGTTCCTTGCCAGTGGCCTGGGCGGCGCCCCAGATGCCCAGCAGGTCGTCGTTCAGCTGGAACGCGATTCCCAGCGCCCAGCCGAACCCGCGGTAGCGGGCGATAACGTCGTTGTCGTCGCTGGCCAGGATCGCGCCGGCCTCCACGGAGGCGGCGATCAGCGACGCGGTCTTGCGACCGATCATGTCGAAGTACAGGTCCACGGACATCTCGGCGCCCCGTTCGCTCGCGGCAATGTCGATGTACTGGCCCTCGCAGAGGGCGAGGCACGTCGTGTCGTAGAGGCGCATCAGACGAAGCACCTTGGCGTCGCTGAATCCCAGGTCGCTGAGGCGATGGAGTGCGACGCGACTCAGCGAGAAGATCGCGTCGCCGGTGTTGATCGCCTGCGGGATCCCATGGAGGGCCCAGAGTGTCGGGCGGTGGTGGCGCTGGCGGTCGCCGTCCTCGATGTCGTCGTGGACGAGGCTGAAATTGTGACCCAGCTCCACGGCTGCCGCCCCGGGCAGGGCAGGCCGGAACTCGCCGGTGATCGAGGCATATGCGAGCAGGCCGAGCAACGGCCGCATGCGCTTTCCCGTCCGCGCCCCCGAGCCGTCAAGGCCCAGGTGATAACGAACCATCTCGTAGAGACCGAGGGTGGACGGATCACGGTCGCGGACGAGATCGAGGATCTCCTCCTCGGTTTCCGCGATCAGCGTGGCGATCTCGATCCCGGCAGGGACGGGTCGTGTGGGCACGGACCGGATCATAGCAACCCAACTTCGAGCGCCCCGCGCCGTCGGATTGCGGGGTGGGCAGCGGGCACGCCGGGCGCCCGGGTCCACGCTCCATGCTAGGTTGCACCGGTGCCGAGTAGACGTTCCTACGTGACCGACGCCATCGTCCTCTCCCGCTTCGAACTGGGCGAGGCGGACCGCGTCATGACCATTCTGACCCCGGACTACGGCAAGCTCAGGATCATCGCGAAAGGTGTCCGGCGGCAGACGTCGCGCCTGGGCGGCTCCCTGGAGCCGTTCGCCGAGCTCCGGGTGGCGCTGTCCCACGGGCGGACGTTCGAGCACGTGACGCAGGTGAGCATCAGCCACGCGTGGCTGCGGATGCGCGACTCCCTGGAGTCGGCCGCCACGGCGTGGTACCTCGCCGAACTGGCGGAGCGCTCGTCCGAGGAGGGCGCTGTCGCGGAGCCGCTCTACTCGCTCCTGCGCCGGGCCTACGAGCTGCTTGACTCGGGGATGGCGTCCGGGCGCGTGGCCCGCTGGTACGAGATGCGCCTGGCCGATGAGCTGGGCCAGCGGCCCGAGGTGGACCGGTGCGTGGAATGTGACCGGCCGCTCGAGGCCGATGGGTCGTTCCGGTGGGTACCGGCATTGGGTGGTGTGCTCTGCGAGCGTCACCCGCCTCCGCCCACCTGGCAGAGCTCGATGACGCTCGACGCCCTGAAGGTGATGAAGGCCTACCAGCGGATGGACGCAGAGGCCCTCGCCGGGCTGCGGTTGCCGGCGGCCGTCGAGCGGGAGGTGGAGACGCTCATGCGGGAGTTCGTCCGCCTGGTGCTGGAACGTGATCCGCGGTCCCTGGCCTTTCTTGACGAGGTTCGATCGAGGGTGTAGCCCGTGCGTCGGCGATCACTGCCCGGCGATGCCGCGATGCCGTTCGAGGTCCGCGAGCACCGCGTGTTCCAGCCGGTCCGAGAGCGCGGCGGAGAAGGTGGCCGTCAGGTGGCCCGCGTCTCGGTAGATGAGGAAGTTGCCGAGCACCACCGGGCACGGGCTTGACGGGCACACCCAGAACCCGGGGTCGATGAAGCCCGTGCCGGCCCCTTGGGCTGCCTCTCGCTCCACGTCCAGCCACGCGCTGTTGACGGCATCGGCCACCGGCGTGGCACATGCGAGGACGCTGGTTGGGTGCTGCGAGAGGCAGACGGGCGGGTCGACTCGGGACAGCGGACCGTCCGCGATGACGATGACCCGGCCGGCGGCCGAAACCAGCCGATCCAGCGTGCGGTGCATGCCGACCTGCCAGGCCGCGGTCCGCGCATCTCCGGTCAGGACGGCACCGGATGCATCGGTATTCTCGAACCCCCGCGTTCCTGCCACCAGGATGATCGCGGGACGCTCCTGCACGAGTCGCTGGAGCGCGCCTTCGCGCCAGGCCGTGCATTCCGTGGAGATGCGCTTCGAACTGGGGATCCAGACGGAGATGTCTGCGGGTGAGCAGGCCGACATCGTGAGACTGAGGAAGCGCCAGCCCTGCTGCTGCGCGATCCGCTGCACGGCCGGGAACCACGCCAGGGCATGGCTGTCGCCGAACAGCGCGATCGTGGTGTCCCCTGTGGAATTGCCGTACACGCAATTGTCCACGGACGGATGGCCGTTCGTCTGCGTGTGGCAGCCATCGAGGTAGGCCACGGGGTAGTCCTGCCGGGCGCCCCCGATCGACGGTTGCAGGTCGGGCGGAACCGGACCGTCCGGGGTGCCCGGACGGTCCGACGTCAGGATCGCCGGGGGAGCCGTGGCGACCGGCCTGACCGGGTCCGACCGGCGCCCATCGGACCCTGGGGCTGCACCGGCCTGCGCATCCCCGGGCGGAATGGTGGTCGGGGGCGTCGCGGTCACGCCCGGCGTGCCTGCGGGCGACGCCGTGCCGGTGGGCGGGCCGCCGATCGCCAAGACCGGCGGGGTGGGGGAGCCGCTCGCTGGCCCGACGGCCGATGCCTCGACGGGCGAAGAGGAAACCGCCGGGACCGCGGGCGAGGCACTCGCCAGCGCATCGAGGATCGCGTCGAGCGACTGGCTGTTGGTCGCGGGCGTGCCGGTCGCGAGCGTGCGGTTCAGCCCGGCCGCGGCCGTCGCACCCACGCTCACCGCCACAAGCGCTACCGTCAGCGTCAGTGCCCCAGCCATCGCGAGGTTGCGGCGGGGCAGCGTTCCCACCAGCCGGCCGTGCCGGATGGGGTCCTCCACCCAGCGCTGGGTTGCGGCAGCGAGGACCACGGACGCCACCGCCAGGCCGATGCGCGACTCGATCGTGAGCGGCGCGCCCAGCGCCACGGCCGGGATGACGAGGACGGGCCAGTGCCACAGGTAGAGCGAGTACGAGATCCGCCCCAGGAACCGCGGCACGCTCGTTCCGAGGATTCGCGCCGGCCCCAGTGCCGCGGGGCGCGTGCCGCTGATGACCACCAGGGCGGCACCGATGGTGGGCAGCAGGGCGACCAGGCCGGGGAACGCGATCGACTCGTCGAGGATGGTCGACGCGAGCACGATCATCCCGAGGCCCACCCACCCGGCGACTGCCGCCAGCCGCGCCGGCACGGCAAGGAGGCGGGTTCCGACCACCGCCAGCATCGCGCCCAGGCCCAGTTCCCAGGCCCGGGTGGGCAGCGAGAAGAAGGCCCACGGCGCGTTCGCCGCCGTCAGCCAGAGGGCCAGGCAGAACGAGGCGATCGTCAGTCCGACAACCGTCGCCCCGATCCGGAGGCCGCGTCCGTGGGGCCGCCGGGCGACGAGGAGCAGGAGCGCGGGCCAGACGAGGTAGAACTGCTCCTCGACCCCCAGCGACCAGTAATGGAGGATGGGCGACGGGGCCTGGCCGGCTGCGAAGTAATCCGTGGCCTGCAATGCGAACCCCATGTTCGAGACGTAGGCGGCCGCCGCCGCGGCATCGGCGGCGACGCCAGGCACGAGCAGCGGGGGCAGCAGCACGATCGAGGCGACGAGCGTCACGAGCAGCACGAGCGCTGCCGCCGGAAGCAGCCGGCGCGCCCGACGGGCGTAGAAGTCCGCCAGCGAGACGGTTCCCGTGGCCCGGATCTCCCGCAGCAGGAGCCCGGTGATCAGGAACCCGGACACGACGAAGAACACATCCACGCCGACGAAGCCGCCGGAGAAGGGCCCGATGCCGGCGTGGAACAGCAGGACGATGACGACGGCGACTGCCCGGAGGCCCTCGATGTCCGCCCGGTGGGCGTAGCCACCGGAGTCCACCTCCGCCCGCGGCGTCGCGTGCCACTGCCAGCCCCGTCGCGCGATCCAGCGGCTGCGGCCGGGGCGGGGAGCGGGGGAATGCTGCGCGAAGCGCATGGGTTGGTTCATCGCGTCGTGCAGTGCAGCGCTCTCCGGCAAGGGAACGCATGGTCCCACCTTTGGCTCGAATCGACCATGGCGGCCCCGCCGGAGCCCCGTGACATCCCGGGGCCCGGCACCGTGCGACAATCCGCCGCATGACCTCCCCGGCCGACACCATCGCCAGCTCCCCGTCCGCCGACCCCGGCC
This sequence comes from Chloroflexota bacterium, assembly GCA_031431395.1. Taxonomy (GTDB): domain Bacteria; phylum Chloroflexota; class Limnocylindria; order Limnocylindrales; family CSP1-4; genus VGPE01. The sequence goes on from JANPDJ010000100.1 coordinate 27,265, forward strand.
CCTCTGTTGCCAATCTCGAGACGATCGTTTCGCTCTCCAAGCGACGCGGGTTCGTCTTCC
>JANPDJ010000101.1:0-22351 GCA_031431395.1 Chloroflexota bacterium
CCGATCCGCCAGCGCAACGAGCGGGCCGGAGTCGATGATGAGCGTCACTCGCCGAAGCCGGAGAGCAGTCCCTCTTCGGGGATGTCGGCCACCGAGTCGCCGGGTCCGTCCGCCGACGCAGCGACGGCGAAGTCACGGCGAGCGACAACGATGGCTCCGTACGCCCGCACGGCCCTGCGCAGCACCTCCGCCTGGGACGAGCCTTCCCGCGAGGCAAGTCGGGCGAGGAGCCGTTCGTCGTCCTGAGTGAGGTAGACGCTGGTCTTGCGCATCCGCGTAGGGTAACACATAGGGCACTCGTTCGCAGACCGGGACCCCCCCTCGCGGAACGACCGCACGTGCCGACGCGACGCAGTACGGTTGCCGTCCAATGACCCCTGAGCTCCTCCGCATCGTGGACCGCCGGCTCGAGGCGACTGGTGCCCTGGAGCACGCCTGGGCGCTCCTCGTTCTCGGTGCGTGCGAGAGCGACGAGAGCCTGGCGGCCGTCCTTGAGGGCCGCGCACCGGCGGCGCGCCGCACGATCGCCGCGGCAGAGCAGCAGCCCCAGGAACGCCCCGGCGCCTACCTCGACTCGATCACCGTCGAGGGCTTCCGCGGAGTCGGGCCGAAGCGGACCCTCGAGGTCGAGCCGGGGCCGGGCCTGACGCTGGTCGTCGGGCGGAACGGATCCGGCAAGTCGTCGTTCGCCGAAGGCGTCGAAATCCTGCTCACGGGCACCAACTCGCGATGGGCGAAGCGTTCGAAGATCTGGCAGGAGGGCTGGCGCAACCTCCACTACCATGCACGGACAGCCATCGAGGCCACCTTCGCGATCGATGGCCTGAAGGGCGAGACGACGGTGGCGCGCCACTGGGCGGACGGCGCCGCGCTGAACGATTCGCAGATGACGGTTCGCCGCCCCGACAAGTCGAAGGCGGACCTCGAAACGCTCGGCTGGACCGGCGCGGTCGAGGCGTTCCGGCCGTTCCTCTCGTACAACGAACTCGGGACGACGTTCGACGAGGGGCCCACGGAGTTCCACGATCGGCTGTCGCGGATCCTGGGGCTCGGCGAGATCGAGGACGCGCAGCTCCTCCTGAAGCGCGCCCGACTGGCCCGCCAGGCCAGCGTGGACGAGGCGAAGGTCCGACTGAACGCGCTGCTGCCCCAACTCGAAGCGCACGACGAGCCGCGCGCACAGGCGGCGGCGAAGGCGCTGAAGGGCCGAACCCCGGATCTCGCCGCAGCCGAACGCGCGCTCGACGCGACCGGCACCGCCGCCGCCGAGACGACCGACGAACTGCCGCTCCTTCGTTTCCTGGCCGCGCTTTCGACACCCGACCCGGACGCGGTCCGGCAGGCAGCCGCCGACCTGACGACGCTGGCCACCCGCGAGGCTGAGGTGGCGAAGACGCCGGCCGGGGAGGCGCGCGATCTCATCGAGATTCTCTCGGCCGCCGTCCGCCACTTCGACACGCACGGGGAAGGGGACTGCCCGGTCTGCGGCAAGCGCCTGGCGCTGCTGCCGTCGTGGAAGGCCCGGACGCAGGACAAGATCGCGGACCTGCGCGAGCGTGCCCGTGAGGCCGAGGCCGTCGCGGCGGACTCCCGCGCCCTGCGCCAGCGGGTTGGCGCGCTTCTTTCGGGTCCGCCAGCCCAGCTTGCCGATGCGGCAACGCGGGTCAACATCGACGCCACGGACCTCCTCCGCGTCTGGCGCAACTTCTCCACCGGTGCGCCGACGGAACCCGCCGCCCTGTCGGCCCACATCGTCGCGACGATCGAACCGCTCACCGCCGCCGCGGCCGACTTCCGCGAACGGGTCCGCGCGGAGCTCGACCGGCGCGAGGCGGTCTGGGCGCCCATCGCCCGGGCGCTGACCGCCTGGTTGGCCACGGCCGGGGAAGCCCAGAGGGCCGCGAAGGCGGTCGGGGACCTGAAATCGGCCGAAGCGTGGCTGAAGGAAACGTCTGGCGAGATTCGGGCCGAACGCTTCGCGCCGATCGCGAAGGAGGCGATCCAGCTCTGGACGATGTTCCGCCAGCAGAGCAGCGTGGAACTCGACAGCGTGCTCCTGACGGGCTCCGGGCCGGCGCGCCAGGTGAAGATCGACGTCACGATCGACGGCGTCCCCAGCGCCGCCCTGGGCGTGATGAGCCAGGGCGAGCTGCACGCGATGGCGCTCAGCCTGTTCCTGCCCCGCGCAACCCTTCCGGAGAGCCCGTTCCGCTTCGTCGTCATCGACGACCCCGTGCAATCCATGGACCCCAGCCGCGTCGACGGCCTCGCCCGCGTCCTCGAGGAGGTCGCCACGCAGCGCCAGGTCATCGTCTTCACGCACGACGACCGGCTGCCCGAATCGACCCGACGCCTGGGCATCGACGCCCGTGTCATCGAGGTGACCCGTCGCGAGCACTCGGAGGTCGCCCTCACGACCAGCGTGGACCCGACCAGCCGGAACCTCGACGATGCGGAGGCGATCGCATCGGATCGCGAGGTTCCGCCCGAACTCGCTCGACAGGTGGTCCCGGGCTACTGCCGGGCCGCGATCGAGGCGGCCGCGATCGAGATTGTCCGGCGCCGCCGCATCCGGCGCGGTGAATCGCACGCCGACGTGGAAAAGCTGCTCGAGACGAACGGCCAGACGCGTCCGCTCCTCTCGCTCGCGTTGTTCGACACCGCCGGCCGGGGCGGGGAGGTGGGCGGCAAGGTGTCGGGGTGGGGGATGTGGGCGTCGGAGGTGCTGGACACGGCGACCCACGGCGCGCACAGGGGCGCCGGCCTGGTGCCGCTGGACGAGCTGGTACCGAACACGCGGAAGTTCTGCCGCCGGCTGCGCGAGGTGGCCACGTGACGGTGGCGGCTGCGCTCACGGCGAGGCAGCTGCTGGCGCACGCCTACGGCCTGATCGAGGATCCGCCGGCTGTGTTCGCCGCGCGCTGGCCGCGGGCGGTGGCCCTCCTGGCCCGGCAGGCCCTGGAAGCGGCCCTCGCGGAGCTGTGGACGAAGCGCGGCGTGAAGATCGGCTGGGCGAGCGAGCGGGCGCAGCTCCTGTGCCTGCCCCACGTCATTGGCGACCACGAGCTATCCGCGGACACGGTCGTGGCGTGGAATGGGCTGAGCGAGGCCTCGCACCAGCATCCGTACGCCCTTCCCCCCACGGCGGGGGACCTGGCCGGATGGCTGGACACGGTGGATGCGCTCCGGCGCGCGGTGGACGCGATCCCCGCGATTGGATTGGGTCTGCCCGAGGGGGCGGCGCTCGCGACGGATCGCGAAGGCGGGGACCTTGGCTAAGCCGCGGTCAGTACGCCTCCACGCGTGCCGGGGTCAGCGCGAAGTCGCGCAGATTGCGTGTGACCACTGCCGCATCCATTGCGTCCGCGGCGGCCGCGATGAGTGCGTCCTGAAGGCTGAGCGTGCTGCCGGCGCGGCGCGCCACGTCGCGCCAGCGACCAGCCTGGAGCGCGGTCTCCGGCCCGGGCTGGACAAACTCCAACGGTTCCAGCATCGCCATCAGATCGCCCTCCTCGCCCGGCCGTGATCCGGTCGCCACCTCGCAGACCGCAATTTCGTTGACGAGGATCTGGTCGCCGTTCTCGAACATCTCGCGAAAGCGAGAAATCGCGGCCTGGTTGCCACGGAGGTAGTCGATGAGGAAGGAAGAGTCGAGCAGATACCTCACCGGTTCCGCTCCGACCACTCGGTTCCTGGTTTGACGTACGTCACCTCCGCCCTACCTCGGCGGACCCACTCCACAACCATCTCCGACGTTGCGAACTCCGGGTAGTCCTCCGCCGACCACGATCCGGCCGCTCGCTCCATCGCGATCCGCAACTTCTCGCGCTTCAACCGCACGCGGATCGCCTCCTCCACGAAGGCGCTGCGGTTCCGCCGCCCGGCGACGGCGTCCAGTTCGGCGACGAGATCCTCGGGGAGCGACAGGTTGGTTGGAATGCGCACAGCCATGCGCAGAGTATTGCGCAGACGGACGCGTCGCGTCAAGCGCCCGCTACCTCGAGAGCTGTGCCGAATCGCATGATTGGGACGAAATCGCTTGTGGCCATCCAATGCTCATGTAGATATCATCCACCCATGAAGAATTCCGCGACCAGCATGAGCGTGGCGACCATCTCTCGCGGCGGGCAGATCTCGATCCCGGCGTCGATCCGGCGGCGGTGGGGCACCAGCCGCGTGATCGTCCATGACGAGGGCGACAGGATCGTCCTCCGTCCCATCCCGGACGACCCCATTGGCGCGGCGATCGGATCCCTGGCTGGGGTGGGCCCCACGAGTGAGGAGATCCGCCGCAGGTTCCGCGCGGAAGAAGCCGAGATCGAGGAGCGGCAGTGGGGCAGGGGCGCTGACGGTCCTTGATGCCCAAGCCGTTGTTGCCGCGCTGACGGGCGAATCTGCGGCACTCCAGGTTGAATCGCTGCTCAGGTCGGTCGAAGATCCACCCTGCATCAGCGCGGTGAACGCCGCTGAAGTCATCGATGTCCTGACGCGAGGGAAGGGCATCGCTGTCGGGATCGTCCGGGAGCGGCTGAACTGGCTCGTCGTCGGGGCGCTCGAGGTCGTTCCGCTCGATGAACACATCGGCGGCTTGGCGGGCGAACTGCGGGCACGACACTACCTCCGAAGCAGCCGGACAGTCTCTCTGGCTGACTGCTGTGCCCTTGCAACGGCGATGACCCGAGCAGAACGTATCGCCACGTCCGATGCCGCGCTTGCTGCAATGGCGCGCGAAGAAGGCGTGGAAGTTGTGCCACTTCCGGACACGTCCGGCCGGTTGCGGCTGTGACCCGGGCAGCGTAGAGCCGTCGAGCCGGCGGGAGCGCCCAGACACGGGATGCCCAACCGGAGTTCTGCCCCGATACGCACACGGTTCGTCGTACGGGAGACGCCCCCGCCGGATAACGATGGAGTATGTGGAGGACGAACGCCATCTACCGCGAACGACGTCGTTCGTGCGAAGGACGCGGCGAAGGAGTGGTCCTCGGACGGGCCGACTTGGACATGACGAATGTGGTGCGTATCGGACGGGCAGAGCCATCCCGTTCGATCAGCTGCGGCGACGTGATCGTGGGGCGGCTGCCCTCTCGGGCCGGATCGGCGATGATTACCCCGGTCGCGGGTCGCACGACGCCGACCCCGTCATCGCGAGTCAGCCCTTGCCCTTTCTGCGGAAGAACCTGCGCAAGCCCGACGAGGTCCGCGCATTCTCGAACGGGCGTCTCGAGATCTTCAATCTCGGTGACACGGTCGTCGGCCGGTCCGTCTTCGAGCCCGGCTGGCGCTGGTCCGCTGACGTTCAGCCCGTCGCGGGGACCGAGTGGTGCGAGGTCCATCACCAGGGCGTGACCATCTCCGGCCGGATCCGCGTCGTGATGTCGGACGGGCCCGAGATGGAACTCGGTCCGGGCGACCTGTTCGAGATCCCCGTGGGGCATGACGCGTGGGTCGTCGGCGACGAGCCGTGGGTATCGGTGGACTTCGCCGGCCGCCGGTACTTCGCGACCGCGTCGTCAACCGGTGGGACACAGGCCGTCGCGACGATCCTCTTCACCGACGTCGTGGATTCCACGTCCACCGCGGCCAGGATGGGCGACGCCGCATGGCGCGACCTGATCGCAGAGCACAACGTCCGCGCCCGCGCACAGATCGACCGGTTCCGGGGCCGGGAGATCAAGACGACGGGCGATGGCCTGCTGGTTGTGTTCGATTCGCCGGCGGCGGGGGTTCACGCCGGCGCTGCCATCGTCGAGGCTATTTCGAGCCTGGGCGTGGCGATTCGGGTGGGCCTCCACTCGGGCCAGGTGGAACTCACGGGGTCGGATGTGCGTGGCATCGCCGTCCACACCGCAGCGCGGGTGATGGCAGCCGCAGTCGGCGGGGAGGTTCTCGTGTCCCGCACGACCCGCGACCTGGCCGCTGGGTCCGGCCTTGTCTTCGAGCCGCGAGGGTCACACTCCCTCAAGGGGCTGGCAGAGCCCGTCGAGCTGTTTGCGCTGGCCCGGCCGCCTGGCGCGACTCCCGCCTGGACCCGCACACCCTCCGGCCGACGCCGGGTTGGCGGGCCCGGCGATCGTCACCCGCTCAACGGCCTGAGTCCGACCCCGGTGCCCGGGGCAGCTCGGCCACGCGTTGCGAGGCGCGTATGCTCCCGCGATGCGCGACTACTCGGGCGTGTCGTACTGGCTGGAGACCTCCGGTGACGATCTGACACCGCGGCCGGCGCTCGATGGGTCCACGGACTGTGATGTCGCGATCCTCGGCGCCGGCTACACGGGCCTCTGGACTGCCTACTACCTGCTCAAGCGGCAGCCCAACCTTCGGGTTGTCGTCGTCGAACGCGAGATCGCTGGGTTCGGCGCGTCCGGCCGCAACGGCGCCTGGTGCTCCGCGGATCTCAACATCTCGATGTCGCGGATGGCTCGCCTGCACGGGATGGAAGCCGCTCGAGCCACCCAGCAGGCCACGTACGACGCGGTGGCCGAGGTGGGCCGAGTGGCACTCGACGAGGGGCTGGACATCGGCTACCAGCTCGCCGGCAAGCTCTACATCGCACGCGGAACCCAGGGCATCGCATCGCTCGCCGGCACCATGCGGAACTACGAGCGCTTCGGCTTCGCCGGCCACTACCGGATGCTGGACGCGGCCGAGGTGGCCTCCCGGGTCCGCGTCACGGGGGCCATCGCTGCGCTCGCAACGCCGCTCGCGGCGGTCATTCACCCGGGCCGGCTGGTGCGGGGACTCGCCCGGCTGGTGGAACGGATGGGCGCCCGGATCGTGGAGCAGACGCCGGTGACCGCCTGGCGAGGCGCGCCGTCACCCGCACTGGTCACACCCCGCGGCGAGGTACGTGCCCGCACGGTGGTGCTTGCTGGCGAGGCCTACCTTTCCGAGCTTCCGAAACTGCACCGCCAGCTCATCCCGATCTACTCGCTGATCGTCCTCACCGAGCCGTTGTCTCATGCGCAATGGGAGCAGATCGGCTGGGCCGGGCGGGAACTGGTCGCTTCCACGAGGCTGTCCGTCGACTACCTTTCGCGCACCGAGGACGGCCGGATCCTGTTCGGTGGGCGCGGTGCTCCGTACCATTTCGGTTCGCGGATCCGGGACGAGTTCGACCACCACGCGCCAACGCACGAGATGCTGCGCGGCTTTGTCCGGACCTGGTTCCCGGCCCTCCGCGAGGTCCGCTTCACCCATGCCTGGGGCGGCGCGGTGGGCATGCCGCGTGACTGGCACCCGACGATCGCCTTTGATCCCGCGACCGGGATCGCGGGCGCCCGTGGCTATACGGGCCGGGGCGTGCCCATGGCGAACATGGCCGGCCGGACGCTGGCGGACCTCATCACGGGGGTCCAGACGCCGCTCACGGAACTGCCGCTCGTGAACCACCGGTCGCCCAACTGGGAGCCGGAACCCCTTCGCTTCGCCGGCGTCCGGTTCACGCAGTGGGCGCTTGGTCGCGTGGATGCGAAGGCTGAGCGCACCGGCATCCCGCCATCCGGCAAGTCCATCGGGGAGCGGATCGCCCGGAACTGAGCCCGCGCCCGGAACTGAGCCCGTGCCTCAGGCATTCGAACCTCCACCGGCCGGGGCATCGGCCTCGTTCAGGGCGACCGGGGGCCGCTGCAGCGACCGGCGCGAGACCAGGTACGTCACCGTGAGCACGGTCAGCGTGACGACCAGGATCAGCGACGCGATGGCGTTGATCTGCGGCGTGATCCCGCGGCGAATCGAGCCGAACACGTACAGCGGCAGCGTTGGCTGGCCCGGGCCCTGGACGAACGAAGCCACGATGTAGTCGTCGAAGCTGAACGTGAACGAGAGGAGCGCTCCGGCCAGGATCGCCGGCCGGATCTGCGGGATCGTGACCTGGCGCAACGTCCGCCAGGGCGTCGCATACAGGTCCGCCGAGGCCTCGACAAGGCTGCGATCGATGCCGGCGAGGCGCGTGCGGACCAGGACGAAGACGATCGCCATGGTGAACACGACGTGGGCCCCGATGATCGTGTGGAGCCCTGATTGGAGCACGGGGGGATTGCCCAGGCCGAGGCTCGTCCAGGCCCACGCCAGCCACGGGTTGACCCACTCGAAGAGGTTCACGTAGAAGATCAGCGTGGCGATCCCGATGACGATGCCGGGAATGATGATCGCGACGTAGGTCAGTGCCTCCAGCGCCACACGCACGGGCCGCGGTGCGCGGTTGACGGCAAGCGCGGCCATCGTCCCGAGCGCCGTCGCGATCAGCGACGTCCAAACGCCAACCACGAGGCTGTTCCACAGGGCGCTCAGCGCAAACTCGTCGCCCAGGGCGCGCTCATACCACCGGAGCGAGAGTCCGCGCAGTTCCCCTGTCCGCTCGCCGTCGTTGAAGCTGAACAGCACCACCAGGCCGATGGGAACGTAGAGGAACAGGTAGAGCAGGATCGCCTGGCCGCGGAAGACCCGATCCACCCAGGGTCCCAGCCGGTCAACAGCGGGAGTTGGCGTCGCACTGAGGCTGCCCCTGGGCCGTAGCCGCCCGGCCAGACTAGACAAGGCTCACCTCGCGCTCCACGCGACCGCGCGTCCCCACACGCAGGTACAGCGCGACGGCCACCAGCACAAACAGGATCAGCCCCACCGCCATGGCCGAACCAAAGGGCCAGTTACGCGACTGGAGGAACGTGTCCACGAGGGCATTGCCCACGAAGAAGACCTTGCCGCCACCGAGCAGGGCCGGGATGAGGTACTCCCCCATGATCGGGATGAAGACCAGGATGATCCCGGACAGAACACCCGGCAGCGTCAACGGCAGGGTGACCTGCGCGAACGTGCGCCAGCGACCTGCCCCAAGGTCCTTGGACGCCTCCAGGAGCCGCTTGTCCAGACGCTCCAGGCTCACATACAGCGGGAACACCATCAGCGGCAGGTAGTTGTAGACGATGCCGATCATCACCGCCGGCGGTGTGTTGAGGAAGACCGGCTTCTCAAATCCCAGCGCCTCAACGAGGGACGGTATCCCGGTATTGCCCAGGATTGTGAGCCAGGCGTACGTGCGGATCAGGAAGCTCGTCCAGAAGGGAACGATGACGAGGACAAGGAGCAGGGTCTTGCGGGCCCCGGCGCGTGTGGCCAGGTAGTAGGCAAGGGGGTAGCCAACCAGCACGCACAGGATCGTTCCTGCGCCGGCGAGCGTCAGCGTGTTCACGAAGGCCGTTGAGCGGGTTGGGAGGCGCAGGTAGTTGTCGATGGTCAAGCCTGCTGCGTAGCCGCCCTCGGGAGCCCGCTCGCCGAAGCTGAACACCAGGAGGATGCCGAGCGGCACGACGAGCAGCAGGAAATACCACGCGCTCGATGGTGCGAGGAAGAGTGCAGTGGCGGCTCGGCGCCGCCACTGCCTGCTCTCGCCGTGTCGCCCGGAAGCCGTGGCCGTCATGGGCCCGAGCGAGGATCTGGGCTCATGCCCTGTCTACGCGGACTTGAAGCGGGCCCAGAGCTCCGCGCGGTCCTGGTTGGTCAGGAGTTCGGCCGTCCCGAACTCAAGCTTCGTCATCGACGTTGCGTCGGGGTAGGTGATCTTGTTGTTCTTGGTCTCGGCGGACTGGAGCGCGATCATCGCACTGTCCACGAGCGGTGCTCCGTGGAAGTCGGCGTCCTTAACGGCAACGCTGGGGGTGGCCATGTAGTCGAGGAACGCGTAGGCCGCTTCGCGGTTCTTCGAGCCCGCCACCACCGTGTAGAAGTCGGACCAGATCTCGCCCCCGTCGGAACCGATGACGTACTGGATGTCGGTGTTGCCCTTGTGGAGCTGAGCTGCGTCGTTGGTCCACCCCATGGCAATCCAGGCGTCTTCGTTCTTCATCGGCGGCTGATAGTCGCTGGTGATCGCGAACAAGTGCTTCTTGACCTCGATCAGGAGCTTCTCCGCCTTGGCCAGCTCATCCGCCTTCACGGAGTTGAACGAGAAGCCGTGGTACACGAGGGCGTTGCCGATGGAGGTCAGCTGGTAGTCGTGGATGGTGACCTTGCCGCTGTAGTCGGTCCGGGCGAGGTCGAAGAAGTCCTTCCATGTCGCCATGGGCTTCTTCACGTGCTTCGTGTTGATCACGTAGCCCGTCGTCCCCCAGTCCTTGTTGAAGCCGTGCAGCGGGCCGGAACCCGCCGGGTAGTGGGCCGGCGAGAGCAGTCGCTGGTCGTACCGCGACGGATCGAGGTGCGGCAGCTTGGCCAGGTCCAGCGGCTCGATGATCTTCTTGGAGCCGTACGTCTCGAACGTGTAGTTCGTGGGCACAAGGACGTCCCAGCCGGTGTTCCCGACGAGCAGCTTGGCCAGCATCTCCTCGTTGGAGCCGAAGATGGTCAGGTTGACCTTGACGCCAGTGAGCTGCGTGAAGCGCTCGAGCGTCTTCGGGTCGTGGTAGTTGGGCCAGGTGGTGACGTACAGCTCCTTGCCCAGGTTCACGCCCGCCGGCGGCGTCCAGTCGGCAGCGATGGTGGGTGCCACCGACGGAGCAGCGGTCGGCGCGGCAGTTGGCTTGGCTGTGGGGGCGGCCGCTCCCGGCGCGCACGCGGCCAGCACGGCCGACGCGGCTCCCAGGCCCGTGGCCAGGAGGAACTGGCGGCGGCTGATGTTGCCCCTCTGCAGCGCCCGGTACAGCTTCGCAAACTCTGACTGTTCCATTGGTCCCTCAACATCCTCTCGTGGCCGGGGCGTTCCCCGGGATCAACCTGTGTCGGATTTACCGTGCCCCTGGGATCGGCGGCCCCCCGGTTCCCTCCTCCTGCTGCTACTCCGTCACCACCAGGCTCGACTCCTCGCGCCATGTCACGACCACGGCCTCGCCGGGTCCGAAGGCGCGGCTCCCGGCCCTGGCCGCCTCGTTCTGCCGGCGGATGACAAGCTCTCCCATGCCTTCGGCCTGGACCCGGTACTCGGTCTGGTCGCCGAGGAAGGTCCCCTGGCTGATCCGACCCGGGACGCGCGCCAGGGCTGATCGCGACCCGGCGTTCGTCACGGCGGCCGATCTCGCGGTGTCGAGGGCCGAGCTTCCGGTGTGCACCGCGGAGCTTCCGGTGTCATCGGCTGAGCTCCCGGTGTCCCCGGCGCCCGGCATCTCAAGACCGAGGCGTTCCGGCCGGATGATCACGGTCACCCGGTCCCCCGCGGCGGGTCGTTTGCCGGGATCCGTGACGAGGCCGTTGAGGCGGAGGCCCTGCGCCGTCTCAACCGTAGCCCAGCCTCACGACTGGTCGACGCCAACGATGGTGGCGTCCAGGAAGTTGGAGCTGCCCATGAACCCGGCCACGAACCGGCTGGCCGGCCGTTCGTACAGCTCCTCTGGTGGGCCTTGCTGCTGGATCCGGCCGTCCTTCATGACCACGATGACGTCGCTCATCGTGAGCGCCTCTTCCTGGTCGTGCGTCACGTACACGAACGTGATGCCGACGGTCCGATGGAGGGCCTTCAGCTCCAGCTGCATCTCGTGCCGAAGTTGCCGGTCAAGGGCCCCGAGCGGCTCGTCGAGCAACAGCACGGTCGGGTGGTTGACCAGCGCACGTGCGAGCGCGACACGCTGCTGCTGGCCTCCTGAGAGCTCCCAGGTCCGTCGCGCGGCGTAGCCCGAGAGTCGTACGAGCTCCAGCGCTTCCGACACGCGCCGTCGTTCCTCCGTCCGCCCGACCTTGCGCTGGCGGAGTCCGTAGCCCACGTTCTCGGCGACGTTCATATGGGGGAACAGGGCGTAGTGCTGGAACACCGTGTTGACGTTGCGCCGGTAGGGTGGCACGCCGGCGATGGACTGCCCGGCCAGGAGGATGTCGCCCGACGTTGGCTGCTCGAAGCCGGCGATCATACGAAGCGTCGTCGTCTTGCCGCAGCCAGACGGACCGAGGATGCTGTAGAAGGCGCCGGGGGCGATCGCCAGGCTGACCCGGTCGACCGCAATAACGTCGCCGAACCGCTTCACGACGTTGCGCAGCTCCACGTCAGGTGGGCGGCCATGGTCGCGAATGTCTTGGGATACCGGCGACGGGACGGAAACGGCCAAGGGCAGAGACCCCGGAGTGCGTGCAGTACGGTAAGGGCGGATCGTGCGACGCGCGCTGGGCCCCGTCAAGCCCGCTTTGCGAGGCGTGTGGACGACCAGCCTCGCAGGGCGACCTCACGATCCGCCCGCTGCATCGTGGCCCGCCCGCCGCCCGTCAATCGGGTGAATGCAATCCGGCTCAGGGCCGTGAATGTCCGCAGCTCGTTCGGCGCACCCGCGGTGGTCCGTGAAGATTTTGATACGAGGGCGCGCGAGCATCGCGGTTTCGTTGCCGGACGGCGATTCTCCGCCAGGCAGTCGTCCGGCGAATGGTAGGCGCCCGATCGACGCTCGAAACCCCGGCCTCGAGGCCGATTCGTGAACGGCCGAGTCCCGAGACGCGTTCCCGGGTGGGGATCGGGCACCGAGCACGCGCCCCACGACTGAGTGACGAGATTGGGCTTTCGCGCTCCACGCGCCTGACCCGCGCCTCCTCTGAAGCAGAACGCCGGCCCTGGGGGCCGGCGTTCTGCCGTTCTCACGGGAAATCGTCGGATTCCGACGGCCCGGGGCGTTACATCGCGTTGAGCGTCTCGGCGACCTCGACGCTGGCCCCGCCGGCGAGGACCGGGCAACCCTTCGCGAGTTTCACGGCCTGGTCGAGGCTGTCAGCCTTGATCACGCTGTAGCCCGTCGATGGGTTAGTGCCGCCGTCCGTCACGGTACCGTTGGCGTGAACGGTCTTCACGTGCGAGACCGGGTTGCCGCCATCGACGACCTTGTCGCCGAGCTCGGCGAACCAGGTGTTCCAGGCCGCCATGACCTTGGCGCCCTCCTCGGGGCTTTCGGGCATGCCGCCGCCGTGGTAGACGAGCAGGAAATTCGCCATGGTGCTCTCTCCGATCCATTCAATCCGCCGTAGACGCCGGCGACCTCGTCAGATGACACCCGCCATCTTGCCCATACGACGAACGGCCCGCCACCGAATCGACAGGGCGTACCCGCGATTCTCGGCGCTCAGGCTCGTGCGCGTCGCGGGGGAGTACACTCCGCCAACGTCAGTCTGACGTTCCGTGCAGCCGCGATCTCGACTCGACTGCCCGCCACCGACCATCGATCGAGAGTCGGGAGGCAGTCATGGCCACAGGTACCTTGAAGAAGGTCGTCGCTGAGCGCGGTTTCGGCTTCATCGCCGCGGAAGATGGCAAGGAATACTTCTTCCATCGCAGCGGACTGGACGCCACGCTTGATTTCGATCAGCTCGTCGGCGGCGAGCGCGTGGACTTCCAGGTTGAGCAGAGCCCCAAGGGACCCCGCGCGACGCGCATCCGCCGCGCCGAGTAGGCGCTTCGGCTCCCCGGGATGCACCGCGCGGGAGTGTCCCGGGGCCCCCACCGGCTCCCCGCCATGCACCGAGGGCCATTGTCCCGGGGCCCAATCTCCCGGGGGCTGCACCGCGTACACAGATCCTGGTGACGGCGCCGGGCGCGAACTTGGCTTGATCCCGGTTCAACGCAACGATCGCGGGCCTGGCAGCCCCGCCGCGTCCATCGCCACGGCGACTGCCCGTGCCCCGGCTTCGTCGAGGATTCGGAGCGGGCACCGCACGCGTCGCGAGGGGAACCAGCCTTGGCGCCGCACGTAACCAGGTGATCGATCCAGCGCGCCGTCGCGTCGAGATCCAGCGAGTCGTCGTCCCCAAAGGCCGGCATGACCGGCACCAGGGGCCCGCGCAGCCGGTCCATCAGGTCCGCGTGCAGTTCGGCGGCCGCTGGGGTTCCTGTGTCTGTCGGCATTCGGACGGCCCTTCCATTCGGATCCCGGTGGCAGGATGATGGCAGCCGTCCGGAGGGCCGGTGCGGCCGTTCGCGCACGGACGCCGGCGTCGGCAGGGCAGGAGCGAAGCACTGATGGGCATTCCGCGCGACCTGGCGTTCGATGTCGCTGAATTCCGCCGGCGCGTGGATGCGGTGCGCGCTGGGATGACGGACAGGCGCCTCGACGCACTGGTCGTCCTCTCGCCCGGCTCCATCAACTACCTGTCCGGCCTGGATGACAACAGTCTCTCGGACGTCACGGCGCTCATCCTCCCGCTGGAGCGGGACCCGGTCCTGGTGCTGTTCTGGTTCGAGGCCGGCCGCGCGCAGAACACCTGCTGGTTCGATGATGTCCGCCTGTACCGGGCGCCGAACGACCCGATCCCCGGTGAGGGGGCCGTGGCTGCGGTGGTCGAGGCGGTCCACTCGCTGGGCCTCGGGTCCACGAAGTCGCGGATCGGTGTGGAGATGGGGCCCGGAGGACTCTCGCCCGCGGAACACCAGGAGTTGATCGCCGGCCTGGGCGAGGCGCACGTCGAGGATTCCTGGCCGATCGTCGAGGTGGTCCGCCGGACGAAGTCACCCGCCGAGGTCGCGTACATGCGCCGCGCTGCCGCGATCACGGATGCGGCGATCGAAGCCGGGACCCGGGCGCTGGCGATTGGCGCTCGAGACACCGAGGTGGGGGGCGTCATCCTGGAAACGTTGCATCGTTTGGGCAGCGAGACGAGCTGTCTCGGGCCCATCGTCGCGGCCGGCTGGCGATCGGGTGCGCCGCACAGCTCGTTCGCGCGACAGGAGATCCGGCCGGGCGACACCGTCTTCCTCGAGGTAACGGCGCAGGTGCGCCGCTACACGGCGCCGCTCATGCGAACCGGCATCCTGGGCGAACCCACGCCAGAGCAGGCGCGGGCGGCGGAAGCCGGTGCAGCAGCCGTGCAGGTGGTGATCGACACGGCGCGTCCGGGGATCGCCGCGGGCGACGTGGCCCTGGCCGCGGGCGCCGTCATCGCGCCGCTGTTGCCCGGGCTGGTGTTCCACGGCAACTTCGGCTACCCGGTGGGCCTGGGATACCCGCCCACGTGGTCCGAGCGGCTGGGATTCCAGCTCCGGCCGGACAACCGCCAGGTGCTGGAGACGGGCATGACGCTCCATCTGCCGGTGTCGCTCCGGAAGTTCGGGGAGTGGGGCATCTGCCAGAGCCACACGATCCTGATCACGGAAACGGGCGCGGAAGCGCTGACGCGAGCGGAGGCACGGCTCCAGGTCATCGGCTGACCCGGAATCGGTAGGATCGCTCGTGCGCAGGAGGCGCGGGCGGAACGGCCACAGGAGCGGATATGCGCATTGCGAAGGCCGAGGTGATCCATCTCCGGCAGGATCAGGACTACGGCGCCCCGGAGGGCGGCGGCGAGTCGCACGGTGTACCGAACGTCGCGCTGGTCCGCCTGGAGACGGACGACGGCCTCGTGGGGTGGGCGGACGTCGAGACGGCCCCGAGCATCGCCCGTGCCGCCATGGATGCTCCCGACCAGCCGTTCTTCCGCGGCATCCGCCACAGCATCCTGGGCGAGAACCCTCTGGAGGTTGACCGCCTCTGGTCGAAGATGTACCTGGATTCGGTGTACTACGGCAAGGACGGTGTGGCGATCCAGGTGATGTCGGGGGTGATCAACGCCTGCTACGACATCATCGGGAAAGCCTTCGGACAGCCGCTCAGCCTGGTCCTGGGCGGCCGAAACCGCGACCGGGTCCGAGCCTACGCCTCCACGCTGTTCCGGCACACGCCGCTCCAGATGGAAGACGCGGTGAAGGGCTATTTGGCCCAGGGGTTCACCGCCATCAAGTTCGGCTGGGGGCCGTTCCGCGATGATCCGGGTCTCGACGTGGAACTCGTCGCGGCTGCCCGCGCCGCAGCCGGCCCGGATGTCGCCCTCATGGTGGATGCCGGCTGGATGAAGCCCTGGATCACGGTCCGGAACACGATCGAACTGACCCGGCGCCTCGCGCCGTACGACATCACCTGGTTCGAGGACTGCCTGCACCCCAGGAACTACGAGGGCTACGAGACTCTCTGCCGTGAATCGCCCATCCCCATCGCTGCCGGGGAGCAGGAGGCCACCTACCCGGGGTTCGCGCGGCTGCTCAAGGCCGACCTTGGGTTCGTCCAGCCGGACCTTGGCCGCTGCGGCGGCCTCTCGGTTGCGAAGCAGGTCGCGACGCTCGCGGCGGCACGCCAGATCGCGGTGGTTCCGCACGCGTGGCTGACGGACCTGCTGACGGCGACGACGCTCCATTTCGACGCCTGGCTGGACGCCGCTCCGTTCCTCGAGTTCAACACGTCGCAGGGCGCCCTGGCCCGTGATCTGTTCACCAACCCGATCCGGCTCGAGGACGGCTACCTCCGCGTGCCGGACGGGCCCGGGGTGGGCACAGAGCCGGATCCCGACGCCATCGAGCGCTACCGGGTCCATTGAGCTCCGTCCGGGCGTGCAGAGTCACGCCGCGCGTACGCCCGGCCGCGAGCCGCGGCGTAGGATCGGCAGCAAGCGGACGTCCCGCTCTTGACGGCCGCCCGCGCCCAGGCCCCTGGGCTTTCAGGAGTGCGCACCGCCGTGGAACTGCTGTACCCGCGGCCTCCGCTGCGGACGATCACCCAGGGCCAGCGCGACCAGTTCGCTCGTGACGGCTACCTCCTGTTCCCGAACGTGCTGCCCCAGGCGGAGATCGACCGCATCGCAACGGCCGTCGATCGCCTGTATGCGCGCGACGTGCTGGGGAGCGCAAACCCGGACCCAACCCGCCGGATGGACGCGCTGGGCGTGCTCCACGAGGATCAGGTCTTCATCGACCTGATCGACCATCCGTCGATGTTCGGCGCGGTGCTGGACATCCTGGGCCCATACATCCAGTTCGGACTCGCCACGGCGACGGTCCACCCACCGAACCCGGTGTTCACCGGGTTCCTGCACATCGACGGTGGTCCGCACCTCCAGCGCATCCGTGCCAGCGAGACCAGCTGGCCGCTCCAGGTCAAGGTGCTGTGGTTCCTCACCGACGTGTCGGAGCCGGACATGGGCAACATCGTCTTCGTCCCGGGGAGCCACCTGCGGCCGTTCCCGGAGGAGGGGGGTTTCGACGAGTACGGCGAGCTGCCGTCCGCCACCACGCCCGGCACCACGCAGGTGCTCGCGAAGGCGGGGGATGCCCTCATCTTCACCCACTCGCTGTGGCACGGCGGCGCCGCCAACCTGTCCCGGATGACGCGCAAGAACATCCAGTACGGCTACAACCAGATGTTCTTCCGGAACTTCGACTACGACCCAATCCCGCCCGCGGTCCTGGCGGCCTGCACGCCGCGGCAGCGCCGGCTGCTGGGGGACATGGGCCCGGGCGGCAAGCCGAGCAACCACTTCTACCCGCCGCGGGACCACCTCCGGCTCATGCGCGGCGAGTAGTCTCCGTGCGGGAGGTCGATGATGGCTGATCCACCGGGCGTGCCCCGGCTTGGGAGTTTGCAGAGGCTCCATCGGCGATGCGGGTCGTGATGCCGGCCGGCCGTCCTGAGCGCTCCGACGCGCTCGTCCTGTTCGGCGCGACCGGCGATCTTGTCCGCAAGAAGCTCTTCGGGTCGATTCTTGGGCTGTGCGGCTCTGGCCGGTTCGGGGCCGCTCCCGTCGTTGGCGTGGCCCGCTCGGAGATCGGAGATGACGGCCTTCGCGACCGAGCCTGGGCGGCCCTGGCCGAAAGCGGGAGTCCGCCCACCGAAGACGCCTGGCAGGACCTTGCGCGGCGCTTGCACTACGTCGCCGGCGATTACGGCGATCCCGCTCTCTACGATCGCCTCGCTGGCCGTCTGTCCCAGCTCGGTGTCTCGCGGCCGCTCTTCTACCTCGCGATTCCGCCGAGTGCCTTCGCCAGCGTCATCGACGGCCTCGGCGCGACGGGTCTGAATCGCGGCAGCCGGATTGTCCTCGAGAAGCCATTCGGGCGGGACCTGGAGTCGGCGATCGCGCTGAATGCCCTCGTCCGCAGCCGCTTCCCCGAAGAGGCGATCTTCCGGATCGACCATTTCCTGGGCAAGGAGCCGGTCCAGAACCTGCTCGTCTTCCGGTTCGCGAACGCGCTCCTGGAGCCGGTCTGGGACCGCCGCTCCATCGCGTCGGTCCAGGTGACCATGGCCGAAGCCTTCGGGGTGGAGGGTCGCGGCGCGTTCTACGACGGCGTCGGCACCCTCCGCGACGTCGTCCAGAACCACCTCCTCCAGCTCGTCGCGTTCCTGGCGATGGAGCCGCCCGTCTCGTCCGACGCGGACTCGCTCCGCGACGAGAAGGTCAAGGTGCTCAAAGCGATGCGCCCGCTGGATCCCGAGCACCTCGTTCGCGGGCAGTATCGCGGCTACCTCCAGGAGCCCGGCGTCGCGCCGGATTCGGACACGGAGACGTTCGTCGCGCTGAGAACCGAGATCGACACGTGGCGGTGGGCCGGTGTCCCGTGGGTCATCCGCGCCGGGAAGGCCCTGGAGCGCACCGTCACCGAGGCGATCGTGGAGTTTCGCCGGCCACCGGCCATGCTGTTCGCGGACGACGGCGGCCGACCCCCCTCACCGAACCGCCTGCGGTTCCGGATGAAGCCCGACGGGGTGATCACCCTGACCATGCAGGCCAAGGCGCCCGGCGATCGCCTGATCGCGGCACCGGTGGACCTGGAGATCACGGAGCCGACGCTCGTCACCGAGGGGGCCGATTCGTATCAGCGGCTGATCGGGGATGCACTCAACGGCGATCCGCGGCTGTTCGCCAGGGGCGACACCGTGGAGGCGTCGTGGCGCGTCGTGGAACCGGTGCTTCTCGAGCGTGCGGCGGTCGTCCCCTATGCACGCGGCGGTTGGGGCCCGGAAGAAGCGAACTCACTCGTCCACGAGCACCCGGGCTGGACCGAATGCTCGGGCCTGCATCACACGGCCCGATAGGGGCATGTGGTAGTATTACCGGTAAGAGTAAGGAGTCGCCAAGTGCGAATCACGTCCAAAGGACAGGTCACGATCCCCCAGGCGGTCCGAGAGCAGGCGGGCCTGCTGCCCGAGACCGAAGTCGAGTTTGTCGTCGATCACGACGGCGTCCGGATCGTCAAGGCACGTACGGCGCGCGGGGCCAGTCGAGGAGACCGGGCGATTGCGCGGCTGCGCCGCGGCGAGGGGCGAATCTCATTGAGCACGGACGAGATCATGGCCCTGACCCGTGGCGACGCGTGACGCCGGTCATGGTGGACAGCAATGTCCTTCTGGACGTCGTCACGGACGACCCGACCTGGGGTACCTGGTCCAGCGCGTGGCTTCGGGCGATGGCGGACGAGTCCATCCTGGTGATGAACCCGTTGATCTACGCCGAGGTGTCGATCGGATTCGCCTCGATCGAGGCGCTCGAGGAGGCCCTGCCGCCCGACCTCTACCGGCGAGAGGCCCTGCCGTACGAGGCCGCCTTCCTGGCCGGCAAGGCCTTTCTCAGGTACCGTCGAGTGGGCGGTCACGGCCGCTCACCCCTGCCCGACTTCTACATCGGGGCACACGCTGCCGTCGCCGGGCACAGGCTGCTCACCCGCGACGCGGCTCGCTATCGTTCGTATTTCCCGACAGTGGAGCTGATCTCACCCGATCAGTAGATGTTCTTGGGCTCAGCTACCGACCTTCACAGACGGCTCGACGGGGGAGCGCGTCTCCAGTCCGACGTTCGTGGGCCGCCGGCACGAACTCGACCGTGTCGTCATCGAGGACATCCACTGGGCCGACCGCTCCACCCTGGAGCTGCTGGGCTTCCTTGCCCGCAACCTGCGCGAGGGGCCGATCGTCGTCCTCGCCACGTACCGGAGCGACGAACTGCATCGGCGTCACCCGCTCATGCCGTTCCTGGCCGAGCCCGTGCGCGGACTGCCATGACGGGGTGCGGCCCAGAGGCTCACACTCCACACTCCATGCAGGCCGCCTCGGGAGCGCCCGGCGACCGTGAGCATTGCGGAGGGAGTCGACATGTCAGCGAGAGTGACCGCCAATCCGGAATCGGCCGTGAGACTGGCCGACTTTCCCATTCCCGCCGATCAGATCATGGCCGGGGCGCCCGTTGCCCGAATCTGGGTCAACGCGCAGTCGGCGGACAAGAAGGTGACGCAGGGCGCGTGGGATTGCACCGCGGGCACGTTCACCTGGGACTACACGTGGGATGAGTTCATGCTGATTCTCGAGGGCGAGGCGATCATCACGTCCGAGGCCGGCACGGTCACCCGGCTGCGGGCCGGTGACCACGCCAACTTCCCACTCGGGCTCAAGGTGACCTGGCAGGTGCCGAGCTACATCAAGAAGTCGTTCGTGTTGCGGACGCCCGCGCCCCTCGAGCTGTAGGGAGGCCGACCACCATGAAGATCGGGCTCGTCCTGCCCCAGGGATGGCTGAGCGAATACGCGGGTTGGGACCACGCACGGGCGTGGGAGCGGACGGCGGCGCGGGCGCACCAGGCCGAGGACGTGGGGCTGGAGTCGGTCTGGCTCTACGACCATTTCCACACCAGGGGCCGGCCTGCGGACGAGCTGACATTCGAGGCGTTCACGGCCCTCTCCGCGATCGCTGCCCTGACAAGTCGCGTCAGACTGGGCCACATCGTGCTCTGCGCGGGATACCGCAACCCGGCGCTCGTGGCCAAGATGGCAGGCACGCTCGACGTAATCAGCGGCGGCCGGTTCGAACTGGGACTGGGGGCCGGCTGGAAAGAGGACGAGTACGTGGCCTACGGCTACAGCTTCCCCTCGCTGCATGATCGAATGGGGCTACTGACGGACAGCCTTGAGGTCGTGACGCGGATGCTGCTACCCGGCCGGGCGAACTTTGAAGGGACATACGCGCGGGTTCGCGACGCCGTGAACCTGCCGAAGGGCCTCCAGGCGCCGCGCATTCCGATCATCGTGGGCGGCAACGGACCCGAGGTGACCTGGCGGCTGGCAGCCCGCTACGCCGACGAAGTGAACCTTGACGAACTGTCGGTGGAGGAGACGGCATCGGCGATGCCCGTCATCCGGTCGCGCTGCGAGGAGATTGGTCGCGACCCGGCCACGCTCGTCGTCTCGTGCCATCTGTCGTCACGTCCATCCGAGATGGCGGCGGTTGGGCGGCCGGGACGCCAGCGACAGGAGATGCTCGCCGCGTACCGGGACCTTGGGGTCGGACGGGTGATGGTCCGATTGCCCGGGGTTGACGACGATCAAGCGGTGGCCGCCCTCGCGGCCGACGGAGCCGCAGTTAACGCCGGGACTTGAGTTGCTCGCCGGCTAATGCCCGGTCAAATCGGAAGTCGCAATAGCGCCGGCGCGCACGCCTCGCAGGGACGTTGAGCGCGAGAGGGCCTACGCGGATACCAACCTGTTCGTGGCCCTGTTTGGCGGTCCCGCTGATCGGCGTCACGACTCGGCCGTCTCTGTCTTTCGCCGAGTGGCTGAAGGACAGTTCGGCCTGATCGTGACCCCGATCGTCGTGGCAGAGCTGGTCTACGTGACGCGATCGTTGTTAGGCTGGAACCGCGTGGTGACCGCAGACCGAATCGGATCTTTACTCCGATCGGACGGTCTCCTGGTCATCGAGCGAGCGACACTCTTCCGAGCGCTGGGTCTCTACGGCCAGCGTCCGCGGCTCGATTTCGCCGATGCGTACCTGGCGGCCGTGGCGTTGGAGATCGGGCCTGCGGCGGTGGCGTCGTTCGACGGGGACCTCAACAGCGTCGAGGGCGTCAGGCGTATCTCCGCGTGACGCCGAGGCCCGCGGGGCCAAGCCGCAGGCCCTGCGCGGGAGCGGCCAGTCTCGGCGAGCGGACCAGGCCCCGCCCTGTCAGTCCGTCCCTCCCCACCGCGATGGCTCCGACCACACTCCGGCCCGGACCGTGCCCACGGGCTCCAGCCGGCGATCGCCGACGCGGCTCTCGCCGCGCGTGTCCCGGAACGTGAACCGGCCGTGGACCAGCTTGAGCAATGAGAGGTCGGCCGTGCCTCCCACCTCGATCGTCCCGAAGTCCGCTGCCCGCCCGATGGCTGTAGCCGGCCGCACCGTGGCCATGGCGATGACCTCCTCCAGCGGGAGCCCCAGCAGGAGGAACTTCGAAAGCGTGGTCACCAGGTCGTAGACGGGCCCGTGGACGTTGGCCACGTGGAGATCGCTGCTCACGGTGGTAGGCGCAAATCCGTCGGCGAGGGCTGCCTCGGCGGTGCGGAACGAGAAGCTGCCGGCGCCGTGGCCGATGTCGAACAGGACGCCGCGCTTCCGGGCGTCCACCGCCGCGTCGATCACGTGCCCGGTGCTGTCGATGATCCCGGGTGGCCAGCCTGTGAAGCTGTGCGTGACGATGTCGCCCGGGCGCAGGCGGGCAAGGGCATCCTCGAGCATGAACGTCGAGTCCACCGTCCCGCCGATGTGCAGCATCAGCGGCTTGCCGATGGCCGCCGTGACCTCGTGGGCCCGATCGAACGCGACCCGTGCGTTCGATGCCACGAGGA
>JANPDJ010000102.1:0-3622 GCA_031431395.1 Chloroflexota bacterium
CCTCCGCGCCCGGATCGTTCAGCTCGATCCTGATCCGCTTGTTGATTCGGCCCTTGGATTCGTAGCCCGTTACCCGGATGCGGCCCACCTCGCGCGTGTTCGCCCCGTGCGTTCCGCCGTCCGCCTGGAGGTCCAGGCCCACGATCTCGATCGTGCGGATCTC
This sequence comes from Chloroflexota bacterium, assembly GCA_031431395.1. Lineage (GTDB taxonomy): Bacteria > Chloroflexota > Limnocylindria > Limnocylindrales > CSP1-4 > VGPE01. Next base: position 164 of record JANPDJ010000102.1, read on the forward strand.
CTCGATGCCCGGCGGCAGCAGATTGATCTTCGTGCGGATCAGGTCCGGGATCGCAAAGGCCTCGTCGCGCGGCAGGAACTCCACGCGAATGTCACGCCCGACCGCGAGTTCCGCGTTGACACGCGCTTCGATGGTGCCCACCAATTCGGCCGACATCGATTCGAACTCGAAGTCCATCCGGCCCGAACCGGGCTCCATGTTCCCGCCGGTCACCTGTGCCCTGTAGTCGCGCCAGACAACGCCGCACAGCGCATGGAGCGCCGTGTGGGTTCGCATCAGGGTGTGGCGACGGTTCCAGTCGAGCTCGGCCGTGAGTTCCTCGCCGGCGGCCGGCGGCTCCACCCCCGCCTCAAGTTCGTGGGCCACGTCGTCGCCGGCCTTCTTCGCACCGCGCACGTTCCATGTGCGACCGTCGCCCGCCCGGAGCCAGCCCCGGTCCGACGGCTGCCCTCCGCCACCCGGGTAGAACACCGTCCGGTCGAGGACCACCAGCGAACCTGCACCGTCCGCGGCAGGTGGTTCCACCGACACGACCGTCGCCCCGACGGAACGCGCGTACGCATCCGCGTAGCACAGGTTCTCGCTCACTCGCCCTCCCGATCGAAATCGCCGCCGGCCGGCGAGCCGCCCACGTCTCGCGCCGCCCACTCCCTGCGCCCGGGCGCAGGCCGCCCGCGCCCGCCCTTGCCTATGCCGGGTTCGCCAGCCCCAGCCTGATCGCCACCGCGGCGGCCTCCACCCGCCCGGACACGGCGAGCTTGGCGAGGACGTTGCCCACGTGGACACCCACGGTGCGTTCGCTGATGAACAGTTCCGTGCCGATCTCGCGGTTCGTGCGGCCCCGGGCGATCAGCGCCAGCACGTCGCGCTCGCGCGGACTGAGGCCGAACGAGTCGCGCTCCGCGTCGCCTGGATCCGCCGCGAAACCCGGCACCAGCGTCAGCCGCGGCGGCGAGGGGGCCACGGCGGCCGGGGCGGCAGCCTCTTCGATCCGGGCGATCCCGTCGGCCGTCCGGGCGGCCGACGGGATCGCGGCCACGGTCTCCTCGGTCACCGGCAGCGCCGGCAGTTCGCGCGCCGGGATCATCGCGCGCGCGGCGAGCTCGTGGAGTTCCCGGAGCAGCGGCATGGCCCCAAGGTTCGCGGCGATCTCCGCGGAGGCCAGTAACGCCGGACGGGCCTCCACGCGGGCCACGCGCGCGTCATCGCCCACCAGCGCGCATTCGGCTTCGCGCCGCCGGACCCGGGCCACCTGGTAGGGGTCGCCAATCGCGGCCCACAGGCTCGCCACGCGGGCCCACGTGGCGGGCACATCCACCTTCTCGAGGCGGGCGACGAACGCCCGGGCCGTCGCGAGCAGCGCATCTGCCTCGCGTCGGGATCCAAGGGAGCCGTTGACCCCCGCGTTGCCCACGGCTGCGGTTGCTTCGCTGACCACCGAGGTCGCCTGCCGCCGCAGCGTGGCGGCCATCGTGGAGCGGCGGCGCTGGCCCGTCTGCCCTGCCGCAACCGCGGCGACCTCGGTCCAGACGGCGGCGACCCGCGCCACCATCACCCAGTCCTCGTTGCCCCTGGCCAGCTGCCACGCACGGTCGGCAGCCCGCAGCGCGTCCGGGTAATCCCCGCGCCACGTCGCCAGTGACGCCGCCGCGAGGTACGTGGGCACGGCGAACTGCGGGTCGCGAATGGTCTCCAGCTCCACCAGCAGCCGGCCCAGGAGCCGGCTCGCACGGTCATCGGCCGCGGATTCGATCGCCACGATCGCGAGGCTGAGCGCGGGGTTCACGATCGTCACGCCGCTTGGGTCCCATTCCAGGGCCGTGCTGCTGAAGGCGGCCGCTTCCGGCCAGCGCCCCAGGCGGTAGAGGGATTCAGCGGCATTGCCCCTGAGGAAGTTCCCGTACACCGCGTCCATGCCGAACCGTCGGGCCGCCTCGATCCCCTCGTAGGCGGTCGCAACGGCCTCCTCCCGCCGGCCGACGAGGTCCAGGACCGTGGTGAGGTTGGCGTAGACCCGGAACAGGTCGTCGAGTTCGCCGATCTCCTCGGCGAGGCGTCGCGCGGCGTGCAGCTGGGCAATCCCGGTTTCCGGGTCTGCGCCCCAGCCGCCCATGACACCCAGCGTGGCGAGCACGTGGGCCTCCTGAACGCGACCCGCCGGGCCGGCCGCGCGCGACGCGTCCAGTGCGGCGAGACCGTGACGCTCCGCATCACCGAAGATCCCCGACAGCATCTCGGCCTGCGACAGGCTGGCCAGGGCCGCCGCGCGATCCAGCGTCGCGCGCTCCGGGATCAACTCCACGGCGAGGCGGAACTCGTCCACGGCCGCGTCCAGTTCGCCGGCGGACCGCCGGTACTGGCCCAGCCGCTCGTGGATGCGGCCGGCGGCGACAGGATCCTGTCGTGGGTCGATTCGACCGAGCGCGGCAGATGCGTGATCCACGGCCCTCCCCGGCAGGCTGGCCGCGAACGCGGCCTCGGCCGATCGCACCTCCAGTTCGCCCAGGAGATCGCCGCCGGACGAACCAGTCGAAGCATGTGCGCCAGGCAGGAGTTCCAGCGCGAGGTCGAGGTGCTGCAGGGTCACCTCCGCGGCGCTCAGGCGAGCCGACGCGTGGGCCGCGGCCAGCGCACTCCGGAAGGCTGCCTCCGGCTCGTGGGCCGCAAGCCAGTGGCCGGCGGCCTGTGCGCTGCGATCCGGCAAACCCACGGCGAAGGCAGCGTGATGGTGGCGCCGGCGCCAGGGCAGGAGGTCCTGGGCGACGGCGGCCTCCACGAGTTCATGGCGGAACTCCACCGTGGCCGGGCGCAAGATAGACCGGCGGCGGCCCCGGCCGAGTGCGGGCGCGGACGGCGCGACAAGCCGCATGAAGCCCTCGTCGACGGCTTCGTCAACGCCGGCTCGAACCGATTCGGCGAGTGACGACGCGCGCGGGCCCTCGCGCAGGTCCAGCTCGTCATAGGCATGCGCAACCGCGTCGATCTCGGCGTGGCTCAGCGGACGCCCCGCGGGCGCGAGCAGGCGGAGCGCCTCGCGGCAGGCGCGGGATCGCCTGGCGAGTCGTGCCACGACCAGCCGTGCGAGGCTTCCCCGCAACGAGGCGCTGGGCAGCTCGCGCCGCGCGGCCAGCAACTCCTCGACGACGAGGGGATTCCCGGCCGAGCGTTCCGCGACGAGCAGCAGCACGGACGCCGACGCGCGCTCGCCCTCGATCCCATGAATGAGCTCAGCGATCTCCGATCGGGACAAGGGACGCAGCGAGATCCGCTCCGGGGGTGCCGGGCGTTCCGCGAGGGCGGCAAGGTCCGCGGCGAGCGGGTGATCGCGCCCAAGGCGGTCCGGCTGGTACGTCCCCACCACCGCAAGCCGCTGCTCCCGGCTGACGCTGCAGAGAAACCAGACCAGGGCGCGGGTAGCCGCGTCCGCTGCATGCAGGTCTTCGAGCGCGAGCACGACCG
>JANPDJ010000103.1:0-34514 GCA_031431395.1 Chloroflexota bacterium
AGCTCCTACCCGCATCCGCGCCGCCATCATCGGGCTCTCCTGGATCGGCTCCGATCCGGCCCAGGCTGCCTCCGCGCCTGTGCTGGGCTCAGCCTCTCCCGGCACGCATGCATCGGCGATGGCCACGATCCCGGAGATCGAGTTGGTTGCCGGCTGCGACATCTTCCCCTCGGCACGTGCATCGTTCGTGGAGCGCTGGGGTTCGACGTGGCCGGGCGTCCGCGTGTACGAGGATTTCCGCGAGCTGTTCAAGAAGGAGCAGGTGGACCTCGTCTCCATCGTGACGCCGGACAATCTGCACGCGCCGGTGCTCTACGCGGCGCTGGACGCCGGCGTGAAGGCCGTGTTCTGCGACAAGCCGCTCTCGATCGGGCTGGCGGAGGCGGATGCGATGGTGATGGCCGTGCGTGCGGCCGGCATCCCGATGAGCGTCAACTACGGCCGGCGTTGGTACCCGGAATACGTGGAGGCGCGCCGGCTGGTCCGGTCCGGCGCGATCGGCGATCTCGTCCAGGTGCTCATCGAGTCCGGCGGTCCGCGCGCGATGCTGTGGCGGATCCACACGCACGCAATCGACCTCCTGACGTTCTTCGCCGACGCCGAACCATCGTGGGTCTTCGCGGACCTTGAGCCCGGCATGGAGGACTACGGCACCGAATACCGCGGCGACGGCGGCCGGACCGCCTCGCTCGAACCTGGTGTCAACGCGTACATCACGTACGCGAACGGGGTCCGCGGAATCCTGACGGGCTGGAAATCCATTCCGCAGGACATGGTGGTGCACGTGGTGGGGACGAAGGCGCGGATCGAGCTGGACGTCGAGGGCTGGCGGATCATCGAGTCGCCGCGCAGTGACAACCGGGCCCCAGACGCCGCGCTGCCCAACCCGGCGACCACCGTCGTGACGCCGACCTACAACGTGTCGGGCATGGCGGCGGCCATCCGCGAACTGCTGGGTGCGATGCAGACGGGACAGCCGACGATCTCGTCCGGTGAGTCCGCGCGGCGGACGGTGGCCATCTCGGACGCCGTGCTCCGGTCCGCGGCGCAGGGCAACGTGCGGGTGCCGGTCGTGCCGCCCCCGTGGGCATCGGAGGGGTGAGCCGCGCGGCGGCCGGGATCGACCGCGACTGGGTCCGCCGATCGCTGAGCGGGCCCATCTCCGCCGTCCACCCGCTGTTCCGGCGCGACGGTTCTCTTGACTTCGACGGCATCCGGACCGAGATCGAGCACAACCTCGGCGCCGGCTCGGGCGTCATGCTGCTGACCTACGGCGACAGCCTGCATACCCTCCTGTCCGACCAGGAGGTGGGCGAGGTGCTGCAGGCCGTGGTGGATCACACGCGCGGGCGTGCGATGGTGGTGGCCGCCGACCGCCAGTGGTGGACCGGCAAGGAGATCGAGTTCGCCGACTTCGCCCGCGACGCCGGCGCCGATGTCCTCATGGTGCTGCCGCCGCACTGGGGTGGTGGCGTCACGCACGATTCACTGGTGGACCACTACCGGGCGGTGGCCGGGCACATCCCCGTCATGCTGGTCACGGCGCTGTTCGCGGCGAACCAGGCGATGGGCCTGCGCGTGATCCGCACGCTCGCCGACACGGTGCCGAACATCGTCGCCATCAAGGACGACGTGATCGGCGAGTTCGCCCGGAAGATGGCGTCGGCGGTTCACGACCGTTGGGCCGTCCTCTCCGGCGGCATGAAGCAGAACCACCTCGATTTGCATCCGTACGGCTGCGACGGCTACATGTCCACGTACCTGCACTTCATGCCGGAGATCCCCGGTGCGTACTGGCGGGCGATCGCGGCGAACGACCTGGCTGCGGCCGCAGCGATCGTGACCGCCTACGACACTCCCTGGTTCGACCTCGCGTTCAGCCTTCCGGGGAACTTCGACGCGATGTTCCACGCGAGCCAGGAGATCTTCGGGATCGGCGGTCGCTGGCGACGGTCGCCGTATCACAGCCTCACGGACGCCGAGATGGAGCAGGTCCGGGCCATGTATGCGGCCCTCCCCGCCATCGCCGACATCGTCCCGCAGTACGCAACGGGGGCGGCGCCCTCGCCTCCGGGCCGGCCATGACGCTCGCCGACGGGGCCGTCCCGGCCGACGCAGCCATGCTCGCCGGCCGGGACCTGCTCATCCGGGGAGCCACCGTCTACGACGGAACCGGCGGTCCTCCCGTTCGCGCCGACGTCCTGGTCAGTGGGGGACGCATCCGCGCCGTGGGTCCCAGGCTCTCCCCGCCGGAGGGCAGCCGCGTCCTTGACGCGGGCGGGCTCGCGTTGTCGCCCGGCTTCATCGACCTCCACTCCCATTCGGATTTCACGTTCCCTGCGTTCCCGGACTCACCCCAGCAGGTCAGCCAGGGCGTGACCTCGGAGTTGATCGGGCACTGCGGCGACACGCCGGCGCCCCTGTCGGTGGAGCCGGAGCGGCGCCGCCAGCTGATCGATTACGAGCGGGGCGCGGGTCCGGACCTCGACTGGAACTGGACGTCGTTCGGGGAGTACCTCGACGTCCTGGATGCGGCGCGACCGGCCGTCAACTGCTTTCCGCTCGTCGGCCACACGCCGCTGCGCATGATGGCGATGGGCATGACGGACCGGCGGCCACGCCCGGCCGAACTGGATGCGATGCGGGCCGGTCTCCGCGAGGCGCTCCATGCGGGCGCGTGGGGGATGTCCACGGGGTTGTCGTATGCGCCCGGGCAGTGGGCGCACACGGACGAGATCGTCGCCGTCGGCCAGCCGCTCGCGGAAGCGCGCGCCCTGTATGCGTCGCACATCCGCAACGAATCCGATGAGGTTGTCAAGGCCGTGGCGGAGGCCCTGGACATCGGCCGGCAACTGGGCATCCCCGTGGAGGTGTCGCACCTCAAGGCCGCCGGCCGGCGCAACTTCGGGCAGACGCGCGTGGCACTGGGACTGATCGCCGAGGCGCGGGCAGCCGGACTGCGCGCGACGTGCGACATGTACCCGTACGAGGCCGGCTCCACCTACCTCTCGCAGCTCTTCCCGCCCTGGATGTTCGACGGCGGCGTGGAGCGGCTGCTGGAGCGGCTCCCGTCTGCCGATGTGCGGAAGCGGATCCGGCACGACATCGAGAACGGGCTCCCGGGCTGGGGCAATCTCCTGAACGCCGCGGGAAGCTGGGACCGCGTCCTCGTGAACGGAACGGTGGAGCCCGCGGCGCGGTTCGCCCGCGGCCGGTACATCTCGGACATCGCCGCGGAGCAGGGACGCGACGGCCTGGACGTGACCTGCGAGCTGCTTCTGGCAGATCGCGGTGCCACCACGATGGCGATCTTCATGATGTCGATGGATGACGTTCGCGAGGTGCTCGCGTCACCCCTGAGCGGCGTCGGGTCCGACCTGTACGCCGTCACCGGGCCGGAGGTCGCGAACCACCCCCGCTGCGCCGGATCGTTCGCCCGGCTGCTGGCGTGGTCACGCGAGGGACTGCTGCCGCTCGAGGAGGCCGTCCGCAAGCTGACGACCCTGCCGGCTGCGACCATCGGGATCGCGGACCGGGGCCGGGTTGCGCCCGGGCTCGTTGCAGACCTCGTGCTGTTCGATCCCGCCACTGTTGCCGATCGGGCGACGTGGGAGCAGCCTGCGGCGCTCGCGGCCGGGGTGGAGCACGTGCTCATCGGCGGCGGTTTCGCGGTCGAGAGCGGTCGGCCGGCCAACCTTGGCCTGGGCCGCGTGATCCGGCGGCCGCGGTGACTCCGGCCGTCCGGCGCCGTGGCCGAACGCACCGGGCCTCCGTTGTGCGATCCTGCCCCGCATGACACTCACCGACTCCGCCGCACCTTCCGATCCCGGCCGGATTCCCGATCCCAACGACGGCGTCCTCGGGCGCCCGGTGGACGAACTCGTGACGCCCGTCCTCACGCTGGATCTCGCGGCGTTCGAACGCAACGCGGCCGCGATCTCCGGCTACCTCCGCGAGCACGGCCTGGGGTGGCGACCCCACGCAAAGGGGCACAAGTCGCCGATCCTGGCGCAGAGGCAGATCGACGGAGGCGCCATCGGCGTGACGGTGGCGAAGGTCGGCGAGGCGGAAGTGATGGCCGCCGGGGGCATCAAGAGCATCCTGATCGTGACCGAGCAGGCCACCCTGGAGCGACTCGGACGGGTCGCGCGGCTGCAGCACATCTCGGAAGTCATCGTGCCCGTGGACGATCCGTACCAGGTGCAGATGGCCGGCGAGGCTGCCCGGGCGGCCGGCGTGACGATCCCTGTCGTGATCGAAGTGGACATCGGGATGAAGCGCTGTGGCGTCCAACCCGGGATTCCTGCGCTCCTGCTCGCCACCCAGATCGCGGCAACCAGCGGACTCCGGTTCGCGGGGGTCTTCGGCTACGAGGGGCACCTGCTCCGGGCCTGGCCGCTCGAGGAAAAGGAGCGCCAGATCCGCGAGGCGCTTGGATGGCTGGTCGACACCGCGGGGCAGATCGAGGCGGCCGGAATCCCCGTCCCGATCGTCACGGCGGGCGGAACCGGCAGCTACGAGATCAGCGCGACGGTGCCCGGGCTCACCGAACTTGAGGCCGGCGGCGGCTGCTTCATGGACGTCATGTACGCGGATGACTGCCACGTCACCGGGCTGGAGTTCTCGCTCACCGTCCGCGCGATGGTGGTCAGCCGGCCGGCGCCGGACCGCGCCATCATCGACGCGGGCTGGAAGACGATGTCGTACGCGCACGGCGTCCCGCGCCCAGTGGACCTGCCCGGTGTCACCGTTCGATCCCTGTCCGCGGAGCACGGCACGCTCGCCCTGGAACCTTCGGCGGAGCCGCTCCGGATCGGCGACGTCATCGAGTTCATTCCCGGGTACCACGACTCCACCGTCGTCATGCACGACCGGTTCTACGGGACCCGGGGCGGCGTGGTGACCGAGATGATCCCCATCGCCGCGCGGGGCCGGCTCTCCTGACGAGGAGCACCGTTCCCTCGTCCCGGCATTCGCGACCGGCGCCATCCGGCGCACGGCGACCTTCTCCGCGCTTGCGCGCGGCAAGAGACCAGAGAGGAGCCGAATGAGCGTGTCCATGCCGGAGCGAGAGGCACAACAGATGGGCGGCGTGGCCGCGGCAGGCAAGGCGGGCGCGCGCCCCAAGGTCCTGATCCATCGGCCGATCCGCAGCATGCCGTGGAGCTACGACGTCGAGCGGCGGATCCTCGCGGACCGCGGCGTGGACCTCGTGGAGCCGCAGGACGATGCGGCGAACCAGGCCGCGCTGGCGGACGCCGACGTGGTGATCGCCTGCGACACGTTGACCGGGGACGAGATCAACGCCATCCGCCGTCCGGCCGGCATCGTCGCGTATTCCGTCGGCATGGACTACATCGACCAGAAGACCGCGGAGTCCCGCGGGATCACGATCCTCAACTGCCCGACGCACAACTCCGAGGAGGTCTCGGACCACGCGGTCACGCTGCTGCTCGCGGGCAACAAGCGGCTGCTCGACCTCGCGAACGCGGCCGCGGAGGGCAACTGGGACATCTACACGTGGCCGCATCTTCGCAAGATCCACCGGATGCGCGGCAACACCGTCGGGTTCATCGGCATGGGCCGCATCGGCCACAAGATCGCGCGGAAACTGCACGGCTTCGGCCTTCGCGCCATCGCATACGACCCCTACATCAACTACACGCCGGATCCCTGGATCGATCTCGTAGCGCTGGACGACGTGCTGACGAAGTCCAACTTCATCATCTGCGCGGCCTCGCTGACCCCGACATCCCGCGGGCTGCTCAACGCGGAGAACCTGGGCAAGGTGCACGGCCTGTATGGGTTCGTGAACATCTCGCGCGGCGGCGTTGTCGTGGAAGCCGCGCTCCGCGCGGCGCTGGACGAGGGCCGGATCGGGTTCGCGGCGCTGGACGTCCGCTCGCCGGAGCCGCCCGACCCGGCCAACGACGTGCTGACAGGGCTTCCGAACGTCCTGCTGACGCAGCACATCGCGGCCTCCTCCATCGAATCGCTGGAGGACATTCACGCCGAAGCGGCCGGCCAGGCGCTGCTGCTCCTCGAGAAGGCCAGCCGGCTGCCGGCGAGTTAGCACCCGCGGAGCGGGCACCCGCCTGTTGACGCGCGCCGGCTCTCGCGCCACCGGGATGAACCTCGTCGACCGGTTCGTCGGCCACCAGCATGTTGACGCGGCTCGCACCCGACCCCTACCCTCGCAGTCGTTGCAACGGGAGGGGTCGCGCGGGGCTGCCGCGGCGGCCAATGGAGTCGGCGCGTGGACACGCGCGCCGGGAGGGATTCCTGCGATGAGCGCACAACCGTCCACGCCCGGCCGAGCCAACGGCCCGCTCGTCGTCATCCCGGAGCCCATCACGGAGCTTCCGTGGAGCTACGACGTGGAGCGCTCCATCCTGGAGCCGCGCGGGATCCGGCTGCTGGAGCCGAAGACCGCAGCCGCAGCGCGCGCCGCGATGCGCGACGCCGACGTGATCTTCACCTCCAGCAAGATCACCGCCGCCGACATCGCTACCTTCAACAACGCGGTCGCCATCCTCTGCTACAGCGTGGGCATGGACTACGTGGACGCCAAGGCCGCCGCCGCGAAGGGCATCGCGGTCTGGAACTGCCCCACGGCCAACAACGAGGAAGTGTCGGACCACGGCGTAATGCTGATCCTCGCCGTGCAGCGCCGGCTCCTGCCCCTCGCGACGGCCGCCGCCCGCGGCGAATGGGGCGTCTACGGCTGGCCGCTGCTCGGCCAGATCCACCGGCTCAAGAGCCGGACCATCGGGATCATCGGCCTCGGCCGGATCGGCCACCTGGTCGCCCAGAAGCTGGGCGGGTTCCGGCCGACGTTGATCGCCTACGACCCCTACATCCCCGGCAGCCGCGACCCGAACGTGACCATGGTGTCGCTGGAGGAACTGGCGGCCCGGGCCGACATCGTGATCTCGTGCGCCGCGCTAACGGACACGTCCCGCGGCATCATCTCGCGCGAATTCCTCGCGAAGACGAAACCCGGCGTGCTCATCGTCAACGTGTCGCGCGGCCCCATCGTCGACGAGGTGGCGCTTCGCGAGGCACTGGACTCCGGCCACGTCGCATTCGCCGGCCTCGACGTCCGCAGCCCGGAGCCGCCGGATCCGGCCAACGACCTGCTCACCACGCACCCGAACATCATCCTGACGCAGCATGTCGCCGCGTCCTCGGAAGAATCGGTGGCCGGTCTCCACGTAGAAGCGGCCCAGCAGATCATCACGATCCTGGAGGGCGCAGGCCGGCTGCCGAAGGGCTGACGCCGAGCGCGGACCGCGGGCGGACCTCGCACGGACGACAGGCGCCCGGCTCGTCTCAGATATTCGTGTGCGGACTCATCGAGACGCCGAGGGCCCGATTTCGCCTCACGAATTCACACGGCGACTCGCTGAGACCGATTCGGGCGCGAATCGCGCTGCCATTCATCTCCCCGAGTCCGGGGATGAATACCTGAGACGACGCACGCCCGCCCCCGCCGGCCGCTGATTCGGCCGCGGACGGCCCCATGGCCCGCAGCCATGGCGGCCAGCCAGTCAGTACTGGAGGGACTGGTAGACGCGATTCCGCGCCGTCGGACGACCTCATAACGTCACTGTCGTGCACAGATCCGGTCCCTGGCCCGCGCGTCTGGGCTGCCGGGACCGGATACCAGTCCTCCCGGTTCTGGGTGGGGGACAACCGGCCCTCAGACGGAGTTTGCAGTCTCTCCACGACTACCTGGGGCGCCGCCGACCGCGGACCGGTCGCCTACGGTTCGGTGGCGCCAGCAGTCACCCGGTGGTTACGCGGCCCCGGACGGGAACGACTACGCGGCCCCGGACGGGAACGGCACTCCGGCCCTGCCGACATCCTCGATCAGCTCGTCCAGCGTCTCGTCGGCGTTGTGGAGGCCGGGCGTCGCGAGGATCAGCTCGTCCATGCCCAGAGCGTGCCAGCCGGCGATGAGTTCCACGCGCGGCATCGTCTTCGCCCAGACATCGGCGGGGATGTAGGGCACGTCGGCGTTCGTCATCATCCGCTGCCCGTGGGTGTTCCGGACGTCGAGATACGGCCAGGACGGGTTGAGTCCGGCCTGCAACTCCAGGGTGGCCGGGTCCCGCCCGATCTCCTCGCAGCGCGACCGGAGCGTGGCGATGGCGGCCGGCGCAAGCGGGAATTCCACGCCGAAGTTGAAGATGTCGGCGTAGCGGGCCGCCAGGCGCATCGTGATGTTGGGCCCCTCGCCCGCGGCCAGGATCTTGATCCGGGGCCGCCGGACGGAGCGCGGCGAGTTGATGACCTCGTGCACTTTCGCGTACTGGCCCTCGTACGTGAAGGGCGCGCCGTCGTGCTCCACCATCCGCGTGATGATCTCGAAGTGCTCCGCCAGCATGGCCAGCCGGTCGCGAAGCGGTGGGAACGGGTAGCCGTACTGGTCCGCCTCGACCGGCTTGAAGCCGGTGCCCAGCCCCAGGACGAGCCGGCCGTCGGACACCGCATCCAGCGTGGAGGCGATCTTCGCCGTCAGTGCCGGGTTCCGGAACGTCGTGTTCACGATGCAGAACCCGATTTCCACCCGAGGCACGACGGCAGCCACGGCCGTCGCCAGGGTGAAGCAGTCGAACGCGATCGATTCGCCGCCCCACTTGGAAGTCACGTGCTCCCCGAACCAGACGGAATCGAAGCCACGCCGCTCCGCCAGCTGGCAGATCTCGATGACGCGGCGCACTGCCCGCGCGGGCTCCCAGCCCTCGAATTCGTTGAAGTACCCCTGTGGGATCTGGAGGCCCAGTCGCACGCGTCCCTCCTGCCAGCGGGCGACCATGCTGCCCGAATGCCGCGAGTGTACGGACCGCCCCGGGGCTACACTCGGCCGCAGGACAGCCATCGACCGCCATCGACCGAACAAACGAGGAGACGCGCCATGCAGTTCGTGCGCTACGAGGCAGACGGCCGGAGTGCCCGTCTCGGCCTTCTCGACAACGAGCACATCTACGACCTCGAAGCGTCTTCAGCCGGACGCGCCCAGGGCGGCGACATGAAGGCGTTCCTGAAGCTGGGCCGCAAGGCCACCGATGAGATCGCGGCCGCCGCCCGCAGGACCGTGGGGTTTCCGATCGGCTCGTCGCGGCTCCTCGCCCCGATCAGCAACCCCGGCAAGCTCCTCGCGGTGGCCGGCGGGTACTACTCGCATGCCGGCGAGAAGCTGGGCCCGGATGCCATCCCGATGCTCTTCGCGAAGATGACGGACGACATCAAGGGTCCCGGCGATCCCATCACGATCTGGAAGAAGTCGCCCGGCGTCGTCGACGAGATCGAGGTCGCGATCGTCATCGGCAAGGAAGGCAAGGACATCCCGCGAGCCCAGGCGATGGACCACGTCTTCGGCTACACGATCTGCAACGACGTCTCCGGTCGCGAGCTGGCCGTTCCGGCTCCGGGTCGCCGGGACAAGGAGATGGACGGGTTCCTGGACTGGCTCAACGGCAAGTGGATGGACGGCTTCGCAATCCTTGGCCCGGCCATTGTCACGAAAGACGAGGCGGGCGATCTGGGGGACATCGAGATCATCAGCCGCATCTCCGGCGAGGTCCGCGTCCAGGGGTCCACGAAGAACGTGAACATCCCGTGGGACGAGCTGATCGCGTTCACATCGAGCCTGTTTACGCTGCGCGTCGGTGATCTCATCACCACGGGCATGCCGCACGGCATCCACGCCGAGGTCATGCTCAAGCCCGGTGACATCGTCTCCGGCGAGATCCATCGGCTGGGCGTCCTGCGCAACCCGGTGGTGGCCGAAGCCTGACGTGGGACCGGCGGGGCGGACGAAGCGTTCGCCCCGCGAACCCGCGGCCGACGAGCGGACACGAGTCCGCCCGGCGAACCTCTGGGCGCGGGCAACTGCCGATTGACCACCCGAAAGCGTGGATGTACGCTGCCCGTACTCCTGACAGTCAGGCTGTACGACCGAGTCATCGCCCAGTGACCGGATGATCCCCATGGGGCGTCGCGCCGAGGCCCCAGATGAGCCGTCCCCCCACCACCGCACGGCCTGCGCGGCGTGATCGCGCCGGCCATGCACCCGGTGCGGTCTCGTGACGCGGGCGTGGGAACTCAATGACACGAACGGCAGCCCGCACGCGGATGCGATCGGCCACGATGAGGCACTCGCGAATGCGCCGACGATCGGCGAAGGCGTCCGGCGTGAACGGCTGCGTCGAGGCCTCACCCTCGCTCAGCTCGCGAGCCAGGTCCACCTGACGGTCAGCGCGCTGAGCCAGATCGAACGTGGCGCGAGCGACCCATCCATCAGTTCGCTGCGACGCATCGCGCAGGCCTTCGGGATCCCCATGTTTCAACTCCTCGTAGGTTCGGACCGGCGAGACGTCGTGGTCCGGCGGAACAACCGGACGAAACTGACGTTCGCGGGTCGGGACATCGAGTACGAGCTGGTGTCGGCCGACACGATCGGCGAATTCGAGGTGCTGGGTCTCACCCTGGCGCCGGGTGGCGAGACGGCCCCCGTGGCGATCTCACATCTCAGCGAGGAGTGCTCGCTGGTGCTGCGCGGCAGCGTTCTCGCGGAGGTGGCCGGGCGTACCTACGAGCTGGATGCCGGCGACAGCATCAAGATCCACCGCGAGCTGCCGCACCGGTTCCTGAACCAAAGCTCGGCGGAAGCTGAGATGATCATCATCATCAGCCCGCCCACGTTCTGATCGGCGTGGTCTCCCGACTGGTCGCGCCCGCGGCCGCCGAACTCATCGGGCGCCCCTGGACGGCAGCCGACACACCGGCGCTGCTGGTGGACCTTGACCGCCTGGAGCACAACATCGCGCGGATGGCAGCCGTTGCCCGCGCCGCCGGGGTAGCTCTCCGTCCCCATTTCAAGACCCACAAGTCGGTCTCGATCGCGCGACGCCAGGTGGCGGCCGGCGCCGTGGGCATGACCGTGGCGAAGCTCGACGAAGCGGCCGTCCTCGTGGACGGCGGCTTCACGGATGTCTTCCTCGCCCATCAGCTGGTGGGTCCACCCAAGCTCCGGCGCGCGATGGATCTCGCCTCCCGGGCGCGGTTGATCCTCGCCGTGGACAGCGTGGTGGGCGCCCGGGCGATCGCCGCCGCCGCAGGGGCTGCGGGTCTGCGTATCCCGGTCCTGATCGAGATCGACTGCGGCCTGCGTCGCTGCGGCATCCTGCCCGCCGACGCGGCACATCTCGCAACCGCCATCGTGGACCTGCCGGGGATCTCCCTGGAGGGCGTGTTCACCCACGCCGGGCATTCGTACGGCGCCACCAGCCCCGAGCAGATCGAAGCAATAGCCGTGGAGGAGGCGGCCTCCGTGCGCGAGGCTGCAGAGCGGATTCGTGCCGCCGGGATGACCGCGGACGTCGTGAGCGTCGGCTCAACCCCCACGGCAGAGCGCGTGATCCAGGAGCCGGGGATCACGGAGCTTCGGGCCGGCAACTACGCCTTCTACGACGCGATGCAGATCGCGCTTGGCACGATCCCCGCCGATCGGCCGGCGCTGACGGTCAGTGCCGTCGTCGTCAGCCGGCCCACCCCGGATCGCGCGGTGATCGACGCGGGCTCCAAGACGTTCGGCCTGGACAAGGGCGCCCACGGACTGATGATCGTGTCCGGCTACGGCCGTCCGGTGGGCATCGACGCGGAGTTCGACCGCGTGTCCGAGGAGCACGGCATGTTCAGCCTCCCGACCGAATCGACGCTCGCGATCGGCGACCACGTCCAGGTGGTGCCCAACCACGCCTGCGCGGTCGGCAACCTGGGCCGCCTCTATTTCGGCGTCCGCCACGGGATCATCGAAGAAATCATCTCGATCGACGCGGCAGCCGGCGTCCACTGAGGGTTGCCGCGTTCCGCGCGCCGGACCACACGTTCGGCCTCCGGCCCGGCCTGGTCGTGACCCCCGGCATCGTGACCCCCGGCGCTGTGCCCGGCGCCGGACGCAGGTTCAGGCCGGCGGTGCCACGGCGGCCTCGCCGGCTGGAGCGGGAGCCTGGCGCCGGATGACCTGCCCCAGGTTCGGGGCGGCCAGGTCGCCATGGTGGACTGCCGGCCGTCCGGCCAGGAACACCCACTCGATGCCCCGCGCCCGTCGGGTGGGGTTCTCGTACGTCGCCTCGTCGCCGATCGTGGCCGGGTCGTACAGCACGAGGTCGGCGACGGTGCCGGCGACGATCCGGCCGCGGTCCGTCATGTGAAGGACGTCGGCCGGCAGCCCGGTCATCTTGTGGATGGCGGCCTCCGGCGTGAGCAGCCCCCGCTCGCGCACGTACCGCCCAAGGATCCGGGCGAACGTGCCGTAGCAGCGCGGATGCACGCGGGCCGATGCGCTCGTCACGCCCAGCTGGTCCGACCCGATTCCGGTCGCGTCGAAGGCGAGGGCCGTTTCCACGTCCGCGAAGTCCATCATCGTCACGATCATCACCGGCGCGCCGCGATCCGCGATCAGCAGGTCCAGCGTCCAGTTCAGCGGGTCCTCGCCGCGGGCCGCCGCGAGATCCGCGACGGTCTGGCCTTCCGCGGAAGCCAGGTCGCGCCGCCCGACGCTTGCGATGAGGATGCGATCCCAGCCGCCGGCCGCCCCCAGGAGGTTCGGCCACCCCGGCAGGCCGGTGTCCAGTTCGCGGCGCACGCGGCGCCGGACTTCTTCGGACCGGAGCCGCTCCACGAGTGCGTCCACCCCGCCGTCGTGCAACCACGGCGGCAGGAGCTGGCTCAGGAACGTGCTGCCGGCGTCGTACGGGTAGGCGTCGCAGTGGACATCGGTGCCGCGGCGTCGCTCGTCGGCGATGCGGGCGGTGGCGTCCGCGACGCGCCCATGATTCCGGCGCCCTGCGGCCTTCAGGTGCGAGATCTCGATGGGCACACCCAGGGCGCGCCCGATCTCCAGGGCCTCGTCCACGGCGGCCAGGAGATCGTCGGCCTCGTTGCGGATGTGCGAGGCGTACAACGCGTGGGTCGCCGTGAGTTCCTGCCCGACCGAGACGATCTCGTCCGTGGCCGCGTACGCGCCCGGCGGATAGACCAGGCCCGTGCTCATGCCCCAGGCGCCGGACGCGAGCGCCTCCGCGAGCCCCGCGCGCATCCTGGTGATCTCGGCGGGGGATGCGGGCCGGTCAGCCATGCCCATCGCCGCCACGCGAAGTGCCCCGAACCCCACGAGCGGGATGCAGTTCACGGCCGGCTTCGCCCGGTCGAGGGCGCCCAGGTACTCGCCGAACGTGCGCCACGACCAGTCGAGGTCGGGCCCGAGACCGTGTGTCACCTCCGGCCACTCGCGGGCGAAGGCCCGCTCCTCGGACAGCGGCGCGGGCGAGTACCCGCAGTTGCCGATGACCTCGCTCGTCACGCCCTGGCTGAGCGAGTTGATCGCGTCGGTATAGGCGGGCAGGGTGAAGTCCGCGTGGGAATGCAGATCGATGAAGCCAGGCGCGAGCGCGAGTCCATCGGCGTCGATGACTCTGGCGCCGGACGGCCGCTCCTGGCGTCCACCAACCACATGGATCAGCCCGCTCACCACGGTCACGTCGCCGCGCACCGCGGGGGCGCCCGTGCCGTCGTAGATCGTCGCGCCCCGGATCAAGAGTGCTTCGCTCACGCTTCCTCCAACGTCCCCCGTCCTGTGCGGCCCCATTGTCGCGGTCCGCGGCCGAACGGTTCGGCTACCCTTGCCGCATGGTGGAACACGCGGCGTCGCCGGCAGCAGATTCGTCTTCGGACGGTGCGCCCGGCCGTGTCCCACCGGGCCGCGTCGCACTGGCGGAACCCGCGGCACCCGCGGAACTGCCCGAGTTCGACCTCGCCTACCGCGACGTGTTCTGGCGCAGTCGCGACTACGAGGACCTGTGCGACCGGATCGCCATCCGCGGGCTCCTGCCGCCGGTGGGTGGGCGGCTCGTGGAGGTTGGAGCCGGGTTCGGGCGCCTCGTGGACGAATACGCGGGCTATCGTGAGGTGACCTTCTTCGACTCCTCGCAGACGCTGCTCGAGGCGGGTCGCGAGCGGCTCGCCGCCGACCCCCGGCTTTCGTTCGTCCTGGGCGACGCCCGTGCGCTGCCCTTCGCGGACGGCAGCTTCGACAGCGTGGTCTGCGTTCGCGTGGCGCACTACTTCCCGGATCTCGCGCCGGTACTCGGGGAGTTCGCCCGGATCCTGCGGCCGGGAGGCACGCTCGTCCTCGAGTTCGCCAACAAGCGCCACCTCAAGTCGATGCTGAAGTTCGCGCTCCGGCGGCAGCGCTGGTCGCCGTTCAGCCCGGAGCCCTACGAATACCGTCCGCTCCATTTCGACCACAACCCGGCCCAGGTCCGGAGGCTCCTGGGTGAGGCCGGCCTGGCTGTCGGGCCGGCGCGGGCGGCCTCGCTGTTCCGCATCGGCCTGCTGAAGCGCCACGTGCCCGCGCGCGTGCTGGCAGGGATCGAGCGCTGGCTCCAGGCTCCGCTGGGTCTGCTGGCCGTGGGTCCGTCCGTCTTTCTCCGCGCGCGCCGCGGCCAACGCTGACTGCCCTCGGCAGCACAAGGGGAAGCTCCATGACCGCGATCGCCACGTTCACGTCCGCACTCGATGCGGACCTCGTCGAACCCGTCGACGCGACCGGGAAGCGCTCCGTGCAGGTGATCGGGGTCGCACTGGACGACCCGGCGGCCGGCGTTGACCGGCTGAGCTTCCTCATCGTGGACCACGACGGCCACGGACGCCTCATCCCCTCGTCGAAGCTGGCATTCACGGACGACGCGGTGATGCCGCCGAAGTACGGTCGCTGACGAGGGTTCGGCGCGGCCGGCGCCGCGGGCGGCAGATCGGGACACCGTCTCGGGCGGAAATGAAGCGCAAGTTCACAGGCCAGGCGTCGGACGTTCGGCGCGACGTTCCACTTGGTCGGTTTCGTAACTCCCGGTTGCATTCCGGGCTCCTGGAAGTGCCCGGAGGGGATCGGTGCGGGTTGGTCGTCAACCTGCAGTTCAGATCCGCCGGTCCAGGGACGCGCTCCGGTGAATCCGGGCTTGCCAGCGGTGCCGCCAGGATCGCGGCCTGACTACGGTTCCGTGCGGCCGGCCGCGCTCTCGTGTCGCGCGAGACGCTCTTCCAGCCGCGTCCGGACGGCGGGCCATTCCTCGGCCGTGACGCTGAAGTAGACCGTATGCCTGAGGCGGCCGCTCTCGGTCACCATGTGGTTCCGGAGCGTGCCCTCTTCCACCGCGCCGATGCCCAGGAGTGCCTGTCGCGACTGCGTGTTCAGTGAGTCGGTCTTGAACTCGACGCGGTTGCACGCCAGACGGTCGAACGCGTGCCCGACGAGCAACAGCTTCGTCTCCGTGTTGGCGCCGGTTCGCTGCCAGGGCGTCGCAACCCAGGTCCAGCCGATCTCCACCCGCCGGTTGAAGAGATCGATGTTGCCGAACCGTGTGCTCCCGATGGGCCGGCCGCTCGACTGCTCGATGATCACGAATGGCATCGCGCGGCCGGCCTCGCGGTCGCGCAGCGCGTCCTCGATGTAGCGACGCAGGTCTTCTTTCGTCCGCACCGGGAACCCGATCCAGCGCCAGAGCACGGGATCAAGGCCCACCTCGGCCAGCGGTTCGAGGTGGTCAAGGCCAAGCGGCTCCACGCGGACAACCCGGCCGTTCAGCGTGACGGGCTCAACCCTGGTGGGCGGCGGCGAAGAGGCCATGACCGAAGTCTACGAGGCGACGGGGGAGCGCACAGCTGCCCGCCCGAAGCTTGCCCGTCTGCGTGCGGCGGGGGCTGGCGACCGCGGCGCCGAGCGCGGTCCGCGCCCACCTGTCACATCGACGCGATCGACCGTGGCGACATCCGGGGGCCGTACCGCGGGGCGCGGATTCCGGACAGTTCGAGCAGCCGGATCGCGCGCGCCCGCTGGCCCCGGTACGGCTCCAGCAGTTCCAGCATGCGTTCGTCCGTGCCGCGGGGCTCGCCGGCCAGCGCCCACGACACGAGGTTCGGCAGGTGGAAATCGCCGACACTGACGGCATCAGGATCCCCCAGCGCGCGGGCGCAGACCTCCGCGGCGGTCCACTGGCCGATCCCCGGGATCGCCACGAGCCGGGCCGTCAGCGCCGCCGGGCCCTCCGCCATGGCCGCCTCGAGCGACGCGGCCATCCAGCAGGCCCGCCGGATTACCTCCGCCCGGCGGCGCTCCACCCCCAGCGGATGGAAGGCGTAGTAGGGGAGTGCCGCCAGCACCCCCGCTGCCGGAGCCACGCGCATGCCTGCCTCGCCGGCCGGACCCGGCGCCGGCTCGCCGTACCGCAGCACCAGCGCTCGCCACGCGCGATGGGCCTCCGTGCCCGTGACCTTCTGCTCCAGGATGGCCGGCACCAGGGCCTCCATCACCGCCCCGCTCCGCGCCAGCCGCAAGCCTCGCCGCAGGGCATGGAGACGGCGGAGGAGGGGATCGGGCGGACGGAATTCGGCCGGATCGTCGTCCACCCCTGCGAGGGATATCGCGCGGGCGAGGACGTCCTCGGCCCCTGGGCCCCATGCCTCGACCTCCAACCCGTCCTTGTGGGGGGCAATGCGGATCGTCGCCGGGCCGTCGGGCGTCCGCGTTGTCCGCCAAGTCTCGCGGCCCATCCGCATCGTTGGATCGCCCGGGCCGCGATGGAGCGGTGCGAGCGTGAGCCCGATGTCGACGGGGTCGGTGGTGCCCAGGACGCGCGTGGCCATTGTTGGCGCTAGTGTGGCACTCGCCGCGGCCGGGGATCGCGCCCGGTGGGGCTGGGGAGGGATCGCGCATGACCATCGACGCCACGGATGCGGCCGGAGGGCCGTCGGCCTACCAGGCGGAGCTGCTGGGCTGGCTCGGCGGTCGGAATCCCGCGGACGTTCAGGCCGCGACGCCGGCTGCGCTCAGGCAGCTGGTGGCGGATGCGGGCCCACACCTTCGGACGCGTCCAGCAGCGGGCGAATGGTCCGTCCTTGAGCTGGCCGGCCACATCGTGGACGCGGAGCTGGTGGTGGGCGGCCGCTACCGCTGGATCCTGGCCCACGACCGCCCGGCGATCATGCCGTACGACCAGGACCTGTGGGCCAGCGCTCTGCGCCACAACGACGCCGATCCCGACGAACTGCTCGCGCCGTTCGAGGCGATGCGGTCCGCGAACCTGCGGCTGTGGGCGCGCTCCACGGCCGTGGAACGTGCGCGGATCGGCATGCACCAGGAGCGCGGCCCGGAATCGCTTGATCTCACTTTCCGGCTGCTCGCCGGCCACGATCTGTTCCATCTCGATCAGGTCCGGCAGACGCTGGCCGCGGTCCGCGCCCGCGCCGGCGGCAGCCCCGGCCACGCGGCCCGGGAGAAGGAGACCCGCTGATGTGCCGTTCCATCAAGACCCTCCGACGGGCCGGCGAACCCGCCACCCCCGACGAGATCGACGCGGCGGCGCTCCAGTTCGTGCGCAAGATCAGTGGTTTCCGGGCGCCATCCCGCGCGAACGCATACGCCTTCGAGCACGCGGTCGAAGAGGTTGCCGCGGCATCGCGTCGGCTCCTGGAGCAGGTAGCGTCGGTGGCGCCGGCGGGCCGGCCAACGGGGTAGGGACGCAGGCCAGCCGGCGAGTGCCTGAGTCTCAGCTCGAAGCCGCGTGATGGCCGGCCGCGACCGCCCCTCGTGAACCCGGAACTCAGACTGGCAGCGGCGGCAAGGTCGCTGCCCAGTCCGACACGAGTGCGCGATCTCGATCCGCGTCTTCCAGCAGGCCGTTGACCATTGCCGCTTCCAGTTCCACCCTCTGTCGCCAGCGGATTGTCTCGGCGACGAAGCTGCTGACTGGCTCCTGTAGTTCCTCCGCACGAGATCGCAGGTAGCTCGCGACTTCGGCCGGGAGGCTCACCGTCAATCGCGCAGCGGTCTTCGTCTCCTTGATCCCTGGATCCCCGCTCCCTGGCTGATGGACGCGCTGCAAACCTGCCACCACGGCTTGTTCTCCGTTCCTGGAACGGCCCTCTTCCGGGGACGTCCCGCAGGAAGCCTACCAGTCCATTGCGACGATCGCAACATACGTTGACGCATACTTGTTGTATGAACAATCGGATGATATAGTGCCGGTGAAGGGGCCCGCCGTACCCTGAGAGCGGTTGGAGAACAGGTACCGAGAGAGGGCTCACCACTCGTGATTGGGAACCGACCGGACTTCATCGAACGGGGCACGATCGTGCAAGTCGACCTCGACCCACGGCGTGGGTCGGAACAATCCGGACATCGGCCCGCAGTGGTTGTGTCCGCAACGTCGATGACGGCAGGGCCCACCGTGCTGGTGATCCCGTTTACGACCTCACCGCGCGACAAAGACCGACCGTACGAAGTCACGCTCTCGCCCCAGGAAACCGGCTTGCCCGACCAGAGCGCGGCGCTCATCCACCACGTTCGAGTCCTCGACAAGCGGTTCATCCTGGACCGAAATCGAGGACGCGTGACGCCTGTGGCAATGGTCCGCATCGACCGGGCGATGCGACTCGTCCTGGACCTGGCCTGAGGCCCAGGTTCGCGGAGGCCCTGCACGCTCGCGTCGTAGACTCCGGCAATGCCCGAATCACCGGCGCTGCCCACCCGCCATGTCGCCTCGACGCGAATCGTCGCGGTCCGCGGGAATTCGCTGGAAGTGCGCGCCGACCGCGTGGTGGGGGAGGAGCCACTCGAGATCCGTGCCGCCGGCCCGCACCAGGAGCCCGTTGCCGTGGCTGTCACGATGCGGACTCCGGGCGACGAGGACGAACTGGCGGTGGGGTTCCTCCGGACGGAAGGCCTGATCGAAGGGCCCGAGGTGCGGGGTGTCCGCTTCGGTGATCCCGGGGCGATGTCCGCGCCCGATGATGTGGCGATCGTCCAGCTGGACAGGCCGTTCGATGCGTCCCGGGTCGCGGAGCGCCACTTCGTTGCCACCGCCTCGTGCGGGATCTGCGGCAAGGCCTCTATCGACGAAGTGGCCGTCAGGGCAGACCGGATCCCGGACGGACCCCTCGTGTCGCGGGCGGTGATCCTGTCATTGCCGGATCGCCTGCGGGCCGCGCAGCACGCGTTCGACGCCACGGGCGGGCTGCACGCGGCCGGCCTCTTCGCGAAGGATGGCACGCTGATCGCCGTTCGGGAGGACGTGGGACGGCACAACGCGCTTGACAAGCTGGTCGGCTCGCAGGTCCTGGCCCGCGCCATGCCCCTGCACGACCGGATCGTCATGGTCAGCGGCCGGGTCAGCTTCGAGATCGTCCAGAAAGCCGCGGTGGCCGGCGTGCCCATCCTGTGCGCGATATCGGCGCCGTCCAGCCTCGCAATCGAAGCCGCGGAGCGCCTTGGCGTGACGCTGGTGGGCTTCCTCCGGGGCGACGGCTTCAACGTGTACAGCCACGACGCGCGCATCGATCTCGACGACCTGCGCAAGCCGGGTGTTCGCGTTCCCGGTCCCGCTCGGCGCTGACCGAGGCCGGCCTGGCCGGCCAGTACGCATCACCGAATGGGGGCCACGCTGGTGGACCATCACGATCACGTCGACCTGCTGCGCGCCGGGGTGGCCGGTGCCGGGAATCGATGGGGGGACTTCGGGTCCGGAACAGGGGCGTTCACACTCGCACTGGCCGAGCTCCTGGGCCCAGCCGCCGAAATCTGGTCCGTGGACCGTGATGCCGCGGCCCTCGACGAGCAGTGCCGTCGGATGAAGCGGCTGTTCCCGGCCATCGTGGTCCGGTTCGTGATCGCCGACTTCGTCCACGGATTGAGCCTTCCGCCGCTCGACGGCTTCGTCATGGCGAACTCGCTGCATTTCGTCCCAGACCAGGCGGCCGCCCTCGCGCGGCTCGTCGGGATGCTCCGGCCGGGTGGGCGAGTGGTCGTCGTGGAATACGACGCGGACCGGGGCAACGCCTGGGTTCCGTATCCCATCGCGTTCCTCCGCTGGCAGACGCTCGCCGCGGGAGCGGGGCTCGTCGATGTGCGCGAGATCGGCCGGCGGCCCAGCCGCTTCCTCGGCTCCATCTACTCCGCTGTCGGAGAAATGCCTGCTGCCGGTCGACCCTGACGGAGTCCCGCCCGAGCAGCACCGGCGGGTCCCACCGGATCCGGACAGGCGAGGAGGCACGGCAATCGAGCCGGCCGGCCCGCCCCGGCCGTGGCATGCTGCGCGGGTCGCCGACTGATGCGCGGTGCACGCGAACCGGAGAACCCATGGCCACATCGCTCGCGTTCCGCGGCCACCTCGTCGGGGCCTACCCCGATGTGTACACGCCCGCCGCGCTCTCTGCACTCGATGCCCTCGCCCCGTTCGACGAGGACCGGCGCCAGGTCATGGCCGATCGAATCGCCCGGCGCACGGAACGCGCCCGGAATCGCCGGCGTGTCGGGTTCCTTCAGTCGGCGGCACTGATCCCGCGCACGGCCATCCGCGTCCAGGATGCCCGCGATGGCAACTTCACCGGCAGCGAGATCCCACCCGATCTGGCGCGCCAGTGGATCCAGGGGACCGGTCCGGCGACTCGGCCACGGGTCTCCACGGCCGTCGGGCTGCGCAATGTCGCGTACGCGCTGCTCTCCGCCGCCGATGGCTGGATGTTCGACGGCGAGGATGCGCTGGGCGAAGTGGAGGCGATGTCGCTGGACAACCAGCGCAACCTGAAGCTGGCCATCGCACGGGACCCCGTGTTCCTCACCGTCGCGGAGCAGGTAGCCCGGGAAATGAACAGTTGGGCCCAGGAGTTCTTCGGCCGGCCGATCATCGCCGACTGGCGCCGCCAGCTGGACGTGACCACCCGGATCTTCCGCGCCCGCGGCCTGCACCTGGACGACCGCCACATCCGTGCTGCGGACGGCCACGGCTTCTCCGCGTCCATCGTGGACCTTGCCCTGTACGTGACAAACAACCACGAACGCCTTCGCGCGGAGGGCCGCTCTGTCGTCCTCTACTTGCCGAAGATCCAGACGGCCGAAGAGGCGGCGCTGTGGAACGATATGCTGTCGACGCTGGAGCGCCACCTCGCCGTGCCGGACGGGATGATCAAGGTCTACGTCCTGGTGGAGCAGATCGAAGCCAGCTTCCAGCTGATGGAGATCCGCGCCGCGCTGGGCTCGCACTTCGTGGGCTACAACACCGGGCGCTGGGACTACATCAACAGCGTCGCGGATGCGGTGTCATGGGACCGGGACTTCACCAACCCGAACATCGACGCGATCACGATGACGTACGGCTACATGCGGAACTACGAGGATCGTGTTCGCCGAGCGGTGAATACACCGGACCGCAACGGCCGCTTCGCGCTGTGGCAGGGCGGCATGGAGCCGAACATCCCCGTCGGCTCGGAGGCAGGTGTGACGGCCGGGATGAAGAAGGCGGTCGCCGGGGCGGAGCGCGAGCAGCGCGAAGGTGCGAGCGGCAAGTGGGTGGCCCACTGGAAGATGGTCCACATCGTGCGGCCGGTCTGGGAGCAGGTGGGCGCGGACAACCAGCTGGGCCGCGAATTCCCGCGGTTGACGTACACCGCCGGCGACGCGGCCGGTCTCACACTCCTGGAGCCGGCCCCGCGGACCGTACGCGGGGCGCGCGACCTGCTGAGCGTCGCGCTCCAGTACGGCAACGCCTTCTCGCAGGGCTTCCAGGCCGCCGCCCTGAAGCCCGCCGACTTCTTCGGGAACGATGACGTGCTCTACCTCATGGAGGACATGGCGACCGGCGAAATCCGGCTCAGCATCCTCTGGGAATGGCTGCACAAGGGCGCCCCGCTCACGGAGGACGACCCCGGGACCGGCGCCCGGGCCGGGGACGCGATCACCGCGGACCTGTTCACGAGGTTGCTGGACGAGGAGTACGCGAAGTTGCTCGCCGCGAGCAACCGCGACGTCCACGACGACTCCAAGACGACCACGCTGCCCATCGCCCGGGCCATCGTCGATGCCTATGTCCGCGAGGGGGTCAAGCCACCCTGGTACATCGACCTGCTGAATATCAACCTGAATGTCGAGGGCCTGGAGATCGCGCGGTCGCGGATCGCACGGTACCTCGACGCGTTCGAGCGGGACGGCACGCGCACCACCGAGAACCTTGATTTCGACGCCTGACAGAAGCCGCGACGCCCTGACGTCATGGCAGAGGAGAGGAGACCGATGAGCCGTCTGCTGGTCCATATCGTTACCGGTCCGGAGAATCCGACACGATCCGCACTCGGGCTGCTGGTGGCAAGAACGGCCCTTGAGCAGGGCCACGAGGTGGATGTCTTCCTGGCCGGCGATGCCGTCGGCGTCCTGCGGCCGGCGACACTCGACGCGGGCCATGGGATCGGCACCGGGTCGATGCGCGAGCATGTCGATGCGCTGGTCGCCGGCGGCGCGCGGATCCATGCCTCGGGACAGTCGAGCAAAGCGCGCGGCCTGACGGCCGACGGCGTAGGGACGTCGCCGGTGCTGTTCGCGAAGCCGGACGTGCTGATCCGGCTCACGTTCGAGGCCGATCGGGTCCTCTGCTACTGAAGGTTCCCCGGTCAGGGGGCCGGCTTCACGCTCTCGCGGTTCTGGACGAAGTCGAAGCCGAAGCGGCCCTTGATGCAGAGGTGGCCGCCGGTGACGCTCGAGTCGAACGGCGACGAGACCTTCACGATGTCGTTGTCCTGGACGTGGAGCGTGAGCGTGCAGCCCACGCCGCAGTACGGGCAGATCGTGTCCGTGGTCGCCTGGCGGCTCTCGTCCCACGTGCCTTCCCGGCGCATGTCGAACTCTGACTTGAACATCAGGGCGCCGGTGGGGCACACGCCGATGCAGTTGCCGCAGTAGACGCAGGCGGAGTCGGGCAGGCCCACGTTCCACTCGGTGGAGATCCGGGCGTCGAATCCGCGGCCCGCGACGGCGATCGCGAACGTGTTCTGGGCGTCCTCGCCGCATGCCTCGACGCACTTGTAGCAGAGGATGCAGCGCGAGTAATCGCGGACGTACAGGTCGTTGTCGATCTTGACCGGCTGCGCGACGGTGCCGGCGGAGGTCCCGTCCGACGCGTGATGGTGGCCTGTTTCGGCCGCGTCGCGCTCGTCACGGCCGGCAGGCGCGGCGGGTGGGCCGAAGCGGGCCGGGTTCGCTCCGTACCGCTGTGCATACGCGGCCAGCGTCCCGTCCGGCGCTTCCGGGCCGGCGAGCGACACGTCCACCGACGACGCCAGGAACTCCACGACCATCTTTCGCGCCGCGCGAACACGCTCCGATTCCGTCTGGACGACCATCCCGGGCTCAACCGGGCGCGAGCAGGCGGGGACCAGCACGCGCGAGCCGGTCACTTCCACGACGCATACGCGACAGACGTTGACCGGGGTCAGCGCGTCCAGGTAGCAGAGGGTGGGGATGTCGAGCCCTTGCGCCCGGCAGGCGTCGAGGATCGTGTCGCCGGTCGCGACACTCACGGCCACGCCGTCGATGGTGAGTTCCACCGGGGCGCGCGGCGGCTCCGGCGGCGCGGCGGGGATGCGCGTCGGCCGGGCGGCCGGGTTCATCACGATGGGGGAGAGTGCCTCGTCGGGGCTCACAGGTTCACCAGCCCCGGGTGCCGCAGCGCCGACTCGATCGCCGATGACGCCGTCTGCCCCAGCCCGCAGATGGACGCGTCGCGCATTGCCTGGCCGATCTCGCGGAGTAGTTCCAGCTCCTGCTCGCGAGAGCCGTGTGGCCGACCGGCAGCGAGGCGCCGCAGCGCTTCTTCCTGACGTACCGTGCCCACGCGACATGGGACGCACTGGCCGCAGGACTCATCGCGGAAGAAGGCTGCGATCCGGAGCAGGGTGTCGATGAGATCCGCACTCTCATCGAAGACCACCACCACGCCCGATCCCAGGGTGGCACCGATCGCGCGCGTGCCTTCGAACGTGAGCGGGACGTCCAGCTCGTCGGGACCCACGAAAGCGCCCGCCGCGCCTCCCAGCAACACGGCCTGGACCGGCCGCCCGTCGGGGACGCCGCCGGCGAGGGCGAGAAGGTTCCGCAGCGTGATGCCGAACGGGGCCTCGTACAAGCCCGGCCGGGCGACGTGGCCCGACAGGCAGAAGAGCTTTGGCCCCGTGGACGCTTCGGTGCCGATGGCGGCATACGCCGCTCCTCCGTCCCTGAGGATCAACGGCACGTTGGCGAGGGTCTCGACGTTGTTGACCGTGGTGGGCTTCCCGAACAGGCCGTGCGTGACCGGAAACGGCGGCTTGTTCCGCGGCTCCGCACGGTCGCCTTCGATCGACTCGAAGAGCGCTGTCTCCTCGCCGGCGATGTACGCCCCAGCGCCCGATCGCACTTCCACGTCGAAGGCCCAGCCCGAACCAAGGATGTCCCCGCCGAGCAGGCCGGCTGTGCGGGCGGCGGCGATCGCCGCTTCGATCCGGTTCGCCGCGCCGGGGTACTCCGCGCGAAGGTAGATGTAGCCGATCTCCGCGCCCGTGGCGAACGCCGCGATGGACATGCCTTCCAGCACTGCGAAGGGATCACCCTCCAGCAGAAGCCGGTCCTTGAACGTGCCCGGCTCGGATTCGTCGGCGTTGCAGACAACGTAGTGCGGCGCGGCCGACTGGCCTGCCACGGCCTCCCACTTGCGCGCGGTCGGGAAGGCAGCTCCGCCGCGCCCCACCAGCCGCGCGGCCGCCACCTCGCCGATCGTGGCGTGCGGGCCCAGCGCAATGGCGCGCCGGAGGCCCGCGTAGCCGCCGTCCGCCTGGTAGGCATGAAGGTCCGCGGGATCGACCCGGCCGATGCGGCCAATCAGCTGCAGCTCCGCACTGCTGGCCTGCGGCACCGATGCCCGGAGCTGCTCCAGCGTCGGGGCGGGATCCGAACCCGGGTGCGGGGATGGAACGGCCTGGGCATCCGCGGCGGAGCGAGGGCCTGGAATGGCTCCAGCTGAAGAATCGGTCCACTGCTCCAGGCGGCGAATGATCGCGGCCGCATCCACCGGCGCGACGCTGGTGGCGATCGGCGAGGCCCCGGCGACCGTGAAGAACGCTGCTGGCGCCCGCTCGCACAGGCCCAGGCACGGGGAGCGGCGCCAGGTCACCCTGCCTTCGAGCGCGGGCCGGCCTTCCTCGCCAAGCGTTCGCGTGAGATCGGCGGCGATCTGCTTCCCTCCGGCCATTCGGCACACGATGTCATCGCACACGTGCGCGACGGCCACGGGCTGCGGTGTCGTGGAAAGCAGCGCGTAGAACGTGGCCACGCCGTAGGCATCGGCGGGCGGAATGGACAGGCGACGGCAGATGTAGGCGAGCGCCGGCTGGCTGACCGAGCCGACGCGCGCCTGGACGGCGCGGAGAGCCGGGAGCAGGAGATCGCGGTGGGAGCGCGCCTCATGACCGGTCCGCGCGGTGCGGCCGTCGGCGGCGTTCCGGGCGGCTCCCTGCCACGCGCTCGTCAGCGGCCCCACCGCGTCGACGAGGACGGCGTCGATCGCCTCCCGCTCGATGGGCGAGGCGAGCGGTCCCACGATGTGCAGGTCCACGGGCTACGCGCTCACGGTGGTGGCGATCTTCTCGATCCGGATGGCAGTCGCCTTGAACTCGGAGGTCCCGGACTTTGGGTCCGTGGCGTCGATGGTCAGGACATTGACGGGGACATCGTCGGGGAAGTGGAACGCCATGAACGCAAGGCCGGGTCGGAGCGATTCGACCAGCCGAACCGGTGCCTCCACGGCGCCCCGCCTCGAGACGATCCGGACGATGTCTCCGGCCGCGACGCCCAAGGTCAGCGCGTCCTCCGGCGAGAGGTCGAGCGACCCGCCCCGGCGCGTAGGAGACCGCAGCATGGACGACTGGACGCCCGTGTTGTATCCATCGAGCCGGCGGCCGGTGGTCAGCCGGATCGGAAAGTCGTCGTCGAGCCGGTCCACCGGCGGATCGTGGTCTACGGGCACGAACGGCGCCCGGTTTCCGGGCACCGGGTTCTCCCAGAGCCGGCTGTGCAGGAACATCTCGCCCGGGTGGTTCTCGTCGTAGCAGGGCCACTGGATGCCGCCCAGCTCGTCGAGCCGGCGATAGCTCATCCCGGCGAACGCGGGCGCCAGTGAGCGCACCTCGTCCCACACGCGTTCGGCGCGCGGTTCGCCCCAGTCGTGCCCCATCCGGCGCGCGAGGTCGAAGAGGATCTCCAGTTCGTCGCGGGCCTCACCGGGCGGGTCAAGCGCCTTGCGGACGCGCTGCACGCGCCGCTCGCTGTTGGTGACGGTGCCTTCCGATTCGGCCCATGAGGCGGCAGCCGGCAGCACCACGTCCGCGAGTTCGGCGGTCCTGGTGAGGAAGATGTCCTGGACCACGAGAAACTCGCGGGTGGACAGCAGGTGGATCGTGCGGTGCTGGTCGGCCTCGGACTGGGCCGGGTTCTCGCCGATCACGTAGAGCGCCTGGAGTTCCCCGCGCTCCATCGCATCGAACATCCCGGAGAGGTGCCAGCCATGCGCCGGTGGGACCGCGACCCCCCAGGTCGCATCGAACCGGGCGCGGAGCTCGTCGTTCTCCACGTGCTGGAAGCCCGGCAGCCGGTCCGGCAGGGCACCCATGTCGCCGCCGCCCTGGACGTTGTTCTGGCCGCGGAGCGGATTGATCCCGCTGCCATACCGCCCGACATGGCCCGTGAGCAGGGCCAGCGAGATGAGGGCCAGGACGTTGTCAACCGCGTTGTGGTGTTCCGTGATGCCGAGGGTCCAGCAGAGCTGCGCCCGCGGCGCCTTCGCGTACGCGTGCGCAGCCTCGCGGATGGCCGCCGCCGGGACGCCGGTCTCGCGCTCGGCGTATTCCAGGGTGTACGACTCCACCTTCGCCCGATACGCGTCGAACCCGGTAGTCGCCCGGTCGATGAACTCGCGATTCGCGAGGCCGGCGGCGATGATCTCGCGTCCCATGGCGTTGGCGAGGGCGATGTCCGACCCTACGTCGAGGCCCAGCCAGAGGTCCGCCCACTCGGCGCTCGCCGTGCGGCGTGGGTCGATCGTGATCATCCGTGCGCCGTTGTTGATCCCGCGCAGCAGGTGATGGAAGAAGATGGGGTGGGTCTCACGGGCGTTACTGCCCCAGAGGAGGACGAGATCCGTCTCCTCGATCTCCCGGTATGACGACGTGCCCCCACCGGCTCCGAACACTGTCGCCAGACCGGCGACACTTGGAGCGTGTCAGGTCCGGTTGCAGCTGTCGATGTTGTTGCTGCCCAGGACCACGCGGGAGAACTTCTGCGCGGCGAAGTTCACCTCGTTGGTGGCGCGGGAGCAGCTGAACATCCCGTACGTCCGCGGGCCATGGGCCGCACCGGCGGCCCGAAATCCGGCAACGGTCCGATCCAGTGCCTCGTCCCACGATGCAGGTCGCAGCGGCGATGTCTTCGTGTCCCGGATGAGCGGCTGGCCAAGACGCACGTAGCTCTTCGGCATGCGGCTACCTCTTGCTGTGACGTAGTAACTCGCCAAGCGGCTTCAGTCTAGCGCGGCCACCTTGCCGGACGGGCATGCGACGGACGTCGCGCGCGTCCCGGTCGTCTCGGCGACGCCGCCGTCCGTCGCCGTCTCGCTCATATCACGCGCTCCAGCAGGCGGGTCAGGAGCCACAGCCCAATCGGCAACCCTATTGCCGAGACGAAGGCCCAGGCCGTCCCCGCCTGCCACGGCCACGTCGGGAACTTCGACAGGACGTCGCGCTGCTGGAGCAGGCTCGAAAGCATCTTGTTGAGAGCGTCCGACCGGGAGAGATCGTCGGCGGCGACGGACTCGTTCAGGCGCCGCAGCGTCGTCTCGAGGCCCTCATTCGCCTCATCGAGCAACCGGTCCTTCTCCTGGGCGATCCGGGCGTGCATCCCCATGAGCGGCACCACGAAGGCCGCAAGGCCGACAACGACGATTGCTCCGAGGAAGGTCAGGGCAACGGAGGTGAAGAGCAGATCCGGCTTGGTCGTGAACACGGTGTACACGGCGGCGCCGAGGACGCCGATGCCTGCCCGCACGGTGAGATGCGAGAACGCGTGCAGCGGGGCCGCGTGGAAGAGATCGATCCGGGAAGCCTGCGCGTGGAGCCGCGACACGAGTCGCAGCTGCCGGAAGACCTGGTACACGAGGACGAACCATGTCGCGACGAGCAGGTATTCGCCGGCCGCGCGGACGATGAGCGCGGGGAGTGGGTAGCCCACGACGTCCGACGCGACAGGGTCGCCGATCCACGAGAGGAGATCCACGCCGGCGCCCACGAGGCCAAGGACCAGGGCCCTGCGGGCCGGGATCGTGGTCAGCTCATATTCGATCCGGGACACGTCGGCAGGCGCACGGTCCATGGCCGGGGCAAACCTGCGCAGCGCCTTCCCGGCGGCTCGATCCAGGATATGCAGCAGCACGAAGGGATACACGAGGAAGAAGGCGAACGACGATTGCTGGGCGTCCAGTGTCCCGACGGGGTACATACCGGCGATCCAGCCGATCGAGTTCGCCCAGAAGAGGGCGATGGCCCCGAAGACGATGTAGGCGAGCCAGGTCGGGCCGGGCAGCGCGTCGATGGCCTGGACTGCCCGGTCGAGCCAGCTGGGTGCATACGGGCGCGGGGTGACCGCGCCGGCAGTAGCCGCTTCGGTCGCCGCGAGCGCTTGCGCGGTCAATCTTCCTCCCCCCTGGCGCCTGCATGCCGTCAAGACGCGCCGACAGCGTACCGTTCCGGTCAGGCCTCCGCGATGACCGCGATCGAAATCCGGACGTCGGGCATGTCGAGGGGGTGCCGTGCACCCTGACGGGCGGGTGGGTCCGACGGGAACCAGCGCACCCATTCCTTGTTCATCCCTCCGAAGTCCGCCGGGTCGCGCAGGATGAACGTCGCGTTGACGGCCTTGTCCATCGAACTGCCGGCGGCGCGGAGGATCGCCGCGACGTTGGCCAGGGCCTGGCGGGTCTGCTCCTGGATCGTCGTCCCCACAACCGCGCCTGTCTCCGGATCGAACGGTCCCTGCCCGGCCACGAAGACCAGGCCCGCGGCGACGACGGCCTGGCTGTACGGGAAACCGCCCTTCGCGTACCGGGCCTTGCCGGGCGCGTCGGGCGTGCTGACGATGTGCTTCAAATCCCGTCTCCCCTCGCCGGCAGCCGCGTTCGGACAGCAGCCTGCGCCGGACGCGGGCAGTCTACGACGCCGGCGGCAGCCGCCGGAGCGAGCGGGCGTCAGTGCCCGGCGGTCGCCGGAACACGGACCGGCGCCACTGGCCACTCCAGGACCGTCTCGATCTCGTCGGGTGGCACGTCCGGCTCCGAGAGGTAGACCTCCCGGGGCGGGCCGGCGAACCCGTACCCGTGCTCCTTCAGAGGACATCGAGCCGAACGCGTCCGCCGCGGAGGCCCGGATCTTGCGCCGTCAACGGCCGATCTGGTCGGGTTCCCTGCCCGCGACGCTAGGCTGGCGCGGCGGCGACAACGTTGGGGATGCAGAACCGCCCGAGTCGCCGGCGATTGGCGATGCCGGCCGCGGTCGCCAGCCGCCGCTGCTCAAGACGTGCGCGCCTGGCCGGCAGGGCCAACTCGATCATGACCTCGCGACGGGCATGCCAGATGGCGGTCACGGTGAGTCCGCTGGGCGTGCGCGCGAGCCGCCACGTCATCGACCCGTGGGCGCCGGCGGACCGCATGTCGCTGGCAATGAGCCGGCGGACCTGGCGAAGCAGTGCCAGCCCGATGTGGCGCTCGCCGTTCCGGTCGAAACGCGTCACGAGCTGCGTGCACGTGACCGCGGACGTCGCGGAATCCCCCGGGCGCGTCATCGATCCTCCTGGCATGGACGGTGCCTACGAAACACTAGCCCACGGGAGGGTGCGCCGTCGTCGTGCGAACTCCGTACCAGCGGAGGGCCAGGGTCAGGGCCGGCGCCCTGCGCGCGCTCAGCGCAATTCCACGCCCGAGCCTGCTTCGACGTGGCCGACCCACCACGCCGCGACTCCGGCCGCCGCCAGGCCGGATGCAACTGCCTCGCGCCTGTCCGGCGGGACGGCCGCGAGCAGGCCACCCGAGGTCTGGGGATCGTGCGCCAGCGTGACGAGTTCCGCCGGGACCGCCGCGCCCACCGTGAGGGCGTCGGCGACGAACCGGCGATTGTGCGTCGCACCACCGGTCTCGACGCCGGCTCGCGCCAGGTCACGTGCACCCGGCAGGATGGGAAGAACTGCGGCCTCGAATACGAACCGGGCACCGGCCGCCCGCGCCATCTCCAGGCCGTGGCCGAGCAGCCCGAATCCCGTTACGTCGGTGGCGCCGGTGAGCCCGTTGGCCACGAACACGTCGCCAGCCGCGCGGTTGAGCGTCTGCATCTGCGCGACCGCCTCGGCCATGTCGGCGTCGTCGGCCAGCCCCTGACGGCGGCCGCTGACCAGCAGGCCCGTCCCCAGGCGTTTCGTCAGAAGCAGCGCGTCGCCGGGCAGTGCGCCGCCCTTGCGGAGCAGCCGGTCCGGGTGCGCGATGCCGATCACCGCAAGCCCGTACTTGGGCTCCTTGTCGCGGATCGTGTGACCGCCGGCGATGGTGCCGCCCGCCTCGCGCACCTTCGCCGAGGCACCCCGGAAGATCGCTTCCATCGCGTCCTGCGGCAGGTCCTCAGGGAGGGCGGCGATTGCGAGCGCGAACAGCACGCGGCCGCCCATCGCGAAGATGTCGCTGAGCGCATTGGCCGCCGCAATGGAGCCGTACGTCTCCGGGTCATCCACCAGCGGCGGGAAGAAGTCCAGCGTCCCCATGACCGCAAGGTCCGGCGAGAGCCGGTACACGGCCGCATCGTCCGCTGGATTGAGGCCTGCGAGGAGGTCCGCCGGCGTCGATTCCGCGCCCAGGCCGGCCAAGGCGTCGGCCAGCAGATCCGCGCCAAGCTTCGCGGCACAGCCGCCGCAGTCGCTGAGGGAAGTGAGGCGGACCTGGGCCGGGAGTGGGGACGCGACCATGCGCGCGATGGTACGACGAGGCGGGGTGAACGTCGCGGACCGAGGCGCCCGCCGACTCGGCCCGCCGAGTCCGTCGCGCCGCCGCGCCGCCGGGTTCGCCGCGACGCCCGCGCCGGCGCCCGGTCGATCAGGTCGCGGACGACGGAATGACCGCGAAGCCCTCGGCGGCGAAATCCGCGTCGAAGGTGAAGGCCGTTGTGAGGCCGAGCCGCCGCATGACGGCAAAGCTGGTCCAATCGACGATTGAGACGCCGCGACGCCCGACCGAGAGCATCGTCTCGCGGGCCTGGTGATGGAGCACAGGATCTACCCAGGTGATATCAACCAGCGGCAGCAGATCGTCAACGAAGCGGCGGACAGCCGACATACCCAGGCGGCTCTGCACTAGCGAGACGGCCTCGAGGAGAACATACTCGTGTGTCATCAGCGAGACCGCCTGGGCACGCAACGCTGACAAGGTGACCGCCGCGCGATCTGCGAAGGCGTCATCGTCGTCCAGGATGGCGAAGAACGCGGACGTGTCGACGAGGACCGTCACCGGTCTGCGTAGATCTCGGCGAGATACTTGTCGTGGTTCTCGGCAACGTCAGTCAGGCCCGAGTGGCCAATACCAACGACCGTCATGGCGCGTTCCCACCTGGCGTCCAGGGTATCCGTGGCTGCCGTCCCGTACGTGCGATCCACGGCGTCGCGGATCAGGTGGGCCATGGAGACGCCACGTTCCTGTGCCAGCTTGCGGAGCCGTTCCGCCTGATCGTGCTCGAGGGAAATCTGGGTGCGTTCCATCCCGGTGATGATACAACGCGGCGCAACGTGATGTAACGATTCGGTCCTGGCGGGAGCGCATGGGAGTCGAACCCACCGCGCCGCGCCTGGGCGCCGCGCCACTGGTTTTGAAGACCAGGGAACCCACCGGGGCCCAACCGCTCCCGACGCGGATACTACGTGGATGCACGAGCATGATCCGGGGCCCACGCGCGGCCCGATCCGTCCGCCGAGCGTTGACCGCCTGCTCCGCGCCGTCCACGCGGCGGATGACCGGGACCGTGCGGCCAGCGTCGTCCTCTCCGCGGCGCGGGCAGTCCTAGAGGCCGAGCGCGCGGCACTCCGCGACGGCGCCTCGCCGCGTTCCATCCCGGAACTCGCCGCCGCCGTACTCGCCCGGTTGGCACCTCGGGACGCGGGGCCGGCCGGCGTGATCAACGCGACGGGCGTGATCATCCACACGAACCTGGGCCGCGCGCCCTGGGCCCGAGCGGCGATCGAAGCGGCGCAGCAGGCAGCCGCGACGCCGCTGTTCCTGGAGCTTGACCGCGCGTCCGGCCGCCGTGGCCGCCGCTACCGCGCGGCTGAGGACCTGCTGATCCAACTGACCGGCGCCGAGGACGCCCTGGTCACGAACAACAACGCGGCGGCACTGGCGCTTGCCGTGGGGCTGGCCGGACGCTCAGGCGTGGCGGTCTCGCGCGGCGAGCTGGTCGAGATCGGGGGCGGCGTCCGGATCCCCGAGATCATCCGGCGGGCCGGAGCACGCCTCGTGGAGGTGGGGACGACGAACCGCACGCGCGCGGACGACTACGCTGCCGCGCTCGCGGACGGTCGCGCGCGCATGGTGCTGCGGGTGCATCCGTCGAATTTCGTGCTGTCCGGGTTCACGGAGGTGCCGGATCCCGCCGCCGTCGCCCGGGCTGCTCACGACGCCGGCGCTGTCGTGGTGGACGACCTTGGCAGTGGCGCGCTACTGGACACGGCGCCGTACGGGCTGGCCCACGAGCCTCTGCCGTCGGAACGGCTGGCGGCGGGATCCGACCTCGTCACCTTCAGCGGCGACAAGCTTCTGGGCGGGCCACAGGCGGGCCTGATCGTGGGCCGAGCGGACCTGATCGCACGGATTCGGCGCGATCCGCTCGCCCGGGCATTCCGACCCGACAAGGTGACGCTCGCCGCGCTCGCCGCGACCCTCGAGTTGTACCGGACAGGCCTCGCGCTCTCGGAGATCCCCGTGTGGCAGATGATCTCGGCTCCGGCCGAGGCACTGCGCCGCCGGGCAGAGGCGGTCCGGGACGCGGTGGCGGACGGTCGGGCTTCCGTGATCTCCGTGGAATCGACGGTCGGCGGCGGGTCGCTCCCGGGCGAGGTACAGCCCTCGTGGGCGCTGTCGCTTGCCGTGCGCGGTCCGGAGGCGGTGCTACGGCGGCTGCGCACGGGCGAGCCCGCCGTGGTGGGCCGAATTGCCGACGGGAGGGTCGTCCTCGACCTGCGCACCGTGGCGCCGGCACTCGACGCCTCCCTTGCAACGGCGGTTCGGGCGGCCATCACGCCATGACGGTCGTCATCGGCACCGCCGGCCACATCGATCACGGCAAGACGTCGCTCCTGCGGGCCCTGACCGGCATCGACGCGGACCGCCTGCCCGAAGAGCAGCGGCGCGGGATGACGATCGACGTGGGCTATGCGCACATGCGGCTCGACGACGGCTCCGAGATCGACTTCGTGGACGTCCCGGGCCACGACCGGCTGATCGGCAACATGCTCGTCGGCGCGGGGGAGATCGACGCCGCGATGCTCGTGGTGGCGGCCGACGATGGGCCCCGGGCGCAGACAATCGAGCACCTCGAGCTGCTGGACGCCCTCGGGATCCGCCACGGACTCGCGGTCGTCACCAAGGCCGACCTCGTCCCGGCGGATCGCCTCGCCGAGGTCCAGGCCCGGGTGCGCGACCTGCTGGCGCCGACATCGCTGGGGGCCGCCCCAGTGATCGCGGTGTCGTCCGTCACGGGCTCGGGCCTGGAGGCCCTTCGCTCGGCGATCCGGGCGGTCCGGGGGAGCGTGCCGGCCGGCGCGGTCACCGCCCTCGCACCGCGGTTGGCCATCGATCGCGTCTTCTCCGTGCGAGGTCGTGGTGTCGTGGTGACCGGTTCGCTGCGCGGGGCTGGGATCGCGCGCGGTGACGTGCTCCGCGTGGAGCCCACGGGCCTCGAGGTCCGGGTGCGGGAGATCCAGGCGCACAACCAGCAGCTGGACCGCTTCGAGGGTGGCGGGCGCGTGGCGCTGAACCTCGCCGGGGTGGATGGCGACGCGCTGCGGCGCGGGTTCGTCCTGACATCTGATGCCGGAGTGGAGCGCACCGACCGGATCCTGGTGCTGCTGCGACCGGGCCGTCACGGCGACCCGTGGCACGGCCAGCGCGTTCGAATCCACGCGGGCACGGACCAGGTGGACGGCACGCTCGACATGGGACGCCGGGCGTCCGCGGCCATCGGCGACGGGTCGATCACGGCGATCGCCCGGCTGGCGCGGCCCATTGCGGCGGCGATCGGCGACCCGTTCGTTCTTCGTCGGCCATCGCCTGGGGAGACGCTGGCCGGGGGCCGGATCCTGGATCCGCTGCCGCCGCGCGGAGCCTCCCGTCGGCGCGTCGATGCCGCGACCCTGGGCCGGCTGGCCGGCGCGTCGTGGGGGAGCGGCGATCAGCTTGACGCGCTGGTTGGGCTCCACGGGGCCCTGCCGGCCGTCCGGGCTGCAGCGCTGGCCCTCGGCACGGGCGGACGAAGGCCGGTCGCAACCGCCGGGGTGGTCCTCGCCCTGGATGTCGTCG
>JANPDJ010000104.1:0-1891 GCA_031431395.1 Chloroflexota bacterium
TCAAAGTGACGAATCGCCGGTCGAGACTGAACGCGAGGCTAGCACGTTTGCCGTACCGCGACGAGGGCGATTCCGGGTCCGCCTAACCACCGGGGTGCCGCGTCGCCGGCATCGCCGACCGGGCTGCAGCCCCGGAGCTCGCCGGGCCGGATCCGTGCTCGCACGGGCAGCCGGGTACGCCGCGTCAGTCGGGCAACTCGACCTTCGTCGCGATGATCTGGCGCAGCCTGCGCACGTGGTCCCCTTCCGACTCGGAGGCCAGCTGCAGCAGCCACTCCGACACGGGCAACCTCGATGCGACCTCGGGCCGGTACGTGATGAACCCTTCCCCGTAGGCCACGCCGCCGATGCTGCCGATCGTCCCGTCCGTCATCTCGATCCGCTTGCGGGCATAGTCCCCGCCGTACTGCTGGCTCCGCATCGCGTCGATGGCCCGAACCTTCGCTTCGACCACGTCCGTGATGTCGACCACGACGTCTGGGTACCAGCCGAGGCCGGCGCTCAGCACGTTCATCGGCATCTGGAGCGCCGTCACAGTGAAGAACACCTGCGCCACCCGGTGCGGCGGGTTGGGGTCGCCCATCCCCACACCGCCAGCCGCGCTGATGCCCTCGAGAACGAGCTGCGACGTCACCGCGTGATGGACGCCGAAGCCACCGAGTTCGTTCGGGTGGTGAGTCACGATGACGTTGGGCCGGACCTCGCGGATCAGCGAGGCCATCTGCAGGATCAACTCCTCCCGCAAGGTCAGCACCGCGTCGTCGTAACGGAAGAACCGGACGTCCGTGATGCCCAGGAACGCGCAGGCGCGCCGGACCTCGTCCTCCTTGACGATCGCGCGCTCCGCCATGAGCGCGGCCAGCTCCGTCGCTTCGGGGACGCGGTCGCGAAACCGGAGCGTGTCCGAGATCACGACGTCGTGGATCCTCGTCCCCGCCGTGAGGGCGACGACGGTGACATGGTCGCCGTTCCGGACGTGGTGCGCGAGCGTTCCGCCGGAGCAGTCGAACGTGTCGGCCGGGTGCCCGCCGACGCACAACACCCGCAACGGCTCAGTCATGTCACCCCTTCTGCGTTGTGCGGTTCGCCATTCGGATCACGGTTCGCGGCCCGAATGCGGGGCCGACTGGGCGCCCTCAGTTCAGCTGCAGCTCGACGAGACCGGTGCCGAGCCTTCGCCGGATCTCCGCCAGGAGTTCCGCGTCGTACGCGACACCTCTACGCAGTTCCATCGGCAGCGCCTCGCCTGCGCTCGCCGGGACGTGCAGAACGACGCGCGTCGCCCCGGGGCGGTCGCGGAGGAGGGTCCGGAACTCTTCCATGGCCGTGACCAGGCGGTCGGCCGCTGCGCCGGCGGAGAACCGGACGTGCAGCACGCTGTCAGGCCCGGCCGAGGCGGGCGTCGTGGACGCCTGGGCAGCATGCGCCGCGGGTCCTCGGGCCTCGTCCGGCAGGGCCGGCTCGTCGTCGCGCTCGGGTCCTGCGAGCGCGGCACCCGCGGGCTCGCTGTACGACGGCATCGGCTCGGCCGGTCGGAGCCCGGCCCCATCGCCGGCCGGGCTCGTCCCGTGGCCGTTCCGCAGCGGCGATACGAACCCCCGGGCGCCGGGAGGCGCGCCGGCGCGCGTGGACGCAGGAT
The DNA here is from genome assembly GCA_031431395.1 of Chloroflexota bacterium. Lineage (GTDB taxonomy): Bacteria > Chloroflexota > Limnocylindria > Limnocylindrales > CSP1-4 > VGPE01. Next base: position 1,640 of record JANPDJ010000104.1, read on the forward strand.
CGTCCATCGGTGCGCCGCGGCCGTCTGCCGAGATGGCCGGTGACACGTGTCCATTCCACGCTGGTGAGCTGCTGGTGGCGCCCGGGCCGTCGCCCGTTGTACCTCCACCACCCTGAGCGCTGCCAGTCCCGCGAATGCTGCCGTTGCCCGGCGTGCTGCCGTTGGTCCCTGCTCCCCCACTCGACCCGGCCGCGGCCCCCCAGCCCGGTCGTCCGCCACGGCCGCGAGGCCGGTCCCCCGCGGCGACGTCCC
>JANPDJ010000105.1:0-3809 GCA_031431395.1 Chloroflexota bacterium
CATGATCGCTCGCATCGACGAGGCGCGCTCGAACGGCGATTCGGTAGGCGGAGTGTTCGAGGTGGTGGCGCGCGGCGTGCCCATCGGCCTCGGCAGCTACGTCCATTGGGACCGCCGCCTGGACGCCGCGCTGGCCGCTGCCGTCATGAGCATCAACATCATCAAGGGCGTGGAGTTCGGCCTGGGCTTCGAGCAGACGCGTCGGTTCGGGTCGCAGGTGCACGACGTCATCGAACGCCGCGACGAGATGGGCCACTGGATCCACCGGTCCAACAACGCCGGCGGACTCACCGGGGGCGTGTCGAACGGACAGCCCATCGTGGTCCGCGCCGCCGTGAAGCCCATCTCCACGATCGCCCGGCCGCTACCGACGGCCGACCTCGTGACCGGTGAACCGGTGGAAAAGGCGCACTACGAGCGGTCCGATATCTCCGTGGTGCCGGCGGCCGGCGTCATCGGCGAAGCCATGGTGGCCATCACCCTGGCCGATTTCATGCTGGACAAGTTCGGCGGGGATTCGCTGGCCGAAACCCGGGACAACCTTGAGCGGTACCGCGAGCGCATCGGGCGCCGGCCCGACGCCCCCGGGCCGCGGGGTTCGGAAGCGGGCAGCGGGACTCCGGTAGCCAGGACGGCCGATGAGGTCGGTTCCGGCGGAGACGACTGAGCGTGGACCTCGTGCTCGTCGGGTTGCCGGGCAGCGGCAAGAGCGTGGTGGGCAAGCGCATCGCGCAGCGACACGACGCGACGTTCGTCGACCTCGACGAAGTCATCGAACGGGAGGCCGGCAGGACCATCCCGGAGATTTTCGCGGACGAGGGCGAAGTGGGGTTTCGAGCCCGTGAGCACGCCGCGGTGTGCGCCGTGGGCCCGGCTGACGCCGAGGGCCGGCTGCGACGCGTGATTGCAACGGGGGGCGGGACACCCGTGGATCCGCGCAACCGGTGGCTCCTGTACCGGCACCGCGTTCCGGTCTGGCTCGACTCGCGACCGGAGGTCCTGGCCCAGCGCCTCCGCAAGTCCCGCAATGTCCGACCGCTGATGGCCGGCCGGGATCCCATGGCAGCCCTGCGGGAGCTGTCGATCGGTCGAGAGCGGTTCTATGCCGCCGCCGCCCGACTGAACGGCGTCGCGGAAATCCGGGGCGTCGTGGACGCGATCGAAGCGATGCTGGAGGCCGGGCCGCGCGATTCGACGCTGCTGATGTCGGCAACGACGCCCATCGGGCGCATCAACCTGGGCGACGGCATCGCCGCCACGGGTGTCGTGGACGCCCTTCGCCGGCATCACGCGCTGCGGGCGATCGTCATCTCGGAGCCCATCGCGTGGTCCGTCGCTTCGCCGGTCATCGCCGCCGCACTGGCCGAGGCCGGGCTGCCGCTGCACACGATCCTGCTGCCGGAGGGTGAACCCGCCAAGCGGATGGCGGTGATCGAGGACGGCGCGCGCGCCCTGGCCGCGATCCGGGCCGAACGGTCGGAGCCGCTGGTCGCCATCGGCGGCGGCGCCCTGGGTGACACCGCGGGCTTCCTCGCGGCCACGTGGTTGCGGGGCGTCCCGGTCATCCATGTCCCGACGACGCTGGTCGCCCAGATCGATTCGTCCATCGGTGGCAAGACCGCTGTCGATCTGCCGGAAGGGAAGAACCTCGTCGGCGCCTTTCACCAGCCATCAGACATCGTGATCGACATCCGGTTCCTGGCCTCCCTGCCCGAGCGCCAGCGGCGTGCCGCCCTGGGCGAGGCGGTCAAGATGGCGGCGCTGGGCGACGAGCGCCTGTTTGCCCTCCTCGAATCGGACGGGGCAGCCATCGCTCGCGGCGATCCCTCGGCTGTGGAATGCGGCGCCCTCGCAGAACTCGTGGAGCGGGCGGCCTGGGCCAAGGTGGAAGTCGTGACAGGGGATGAACGCGAACAGGGTGCGCGGATCAACCTCAACCTGGGTCACACGCTGGGGCACGCGCTCGAATCCGCCGCGGGATATGCCGACCTCCTTCATGGTGAGGCGGTGGCGTACGGGCTCCGGGCAGCAACGCGCATCGGCGTGGCAACCGGCGTGACGCCCCCCGCCAGGGCCGAGCGGATCGAACAGCTGCTGACTGGCCTGGACCTCGGGCGGAGCCCGCTCCCCTACGCGCCGGACGCCGTCCGGGCGGCCATGGCCACAGACAAGAAGCACGCGGCGGGAACGTTGCGCTGGGTGCTGCCCACGGAGACTGGCGTCACCGTGTCGGCGGACGTCGCGCCGCAGCTCGTGGACGAGGTGACCGCCGCGATCCTGACCCATGCCGCAACCGCCGGGGAGGCGAGATGACCCGCGTCCTGGTCCTGCAGGGACCGAACCTGAATCTCCTGGGCACGCGCGAGCCCACGATCTACGGGCGGGAAACGCTCGATGAGATCCACGCCGGCCTCCGCCAGACCGCGGCGCGGCTGGGACTCGACCTGGATACATTCCAGTCCAACCATGAGGGCGCGCTCATCGATCGGCTGCACCAGCGCGACTTCGACGTGGCCGTGGTGAATGCCGCCGGGCTCACTCACACGAGCGTTGCCCTCCGGGACGCGCTGCTGGCGATCCAGCGTCCGTTCGTGGAGGTCCACCTGTCGGATCCGTCGACTCGAGAGGCGTTTCGTCACGTCAACTTCCTCGTGGACATTGCCGTCACGTCCATCGTCGGCCAGGGCGCCAGGGGCTATCACCTGGCCCTCGAGGAGATCGCCCGGCGGTATGGAGGCGGCAATGGCTGACGAAGGCACGGGATCGTCCGGAGGCCCCTCCGGAAACTCCTCCGACGAGCCGACCGCCAGTGCGAGAATGCGCCTCGAGCAGCTTCGCCGTGAGATCGACGACCTTGACCGGCGGATTGTCGGGCTCCTCAACGAGCGCGCGAAGAAGGGTCGCGCGATCGGACAGGAGAAGGCCGCCCTCGGGTGGACCACAGTCCGGGATCCCGAGCGGGAGCGCGAAGTGCTGCTGCGCGTGACGATCGCGAACGAGGGCCCTCTCCCCCAGGAAGACCTGCTGGCGATCTACCGGCGGTTGATCGACGCGACGCGGGCGCTCGAAGACCGCGACCGGGATCGCGACACGGGCCCGGGCTCCCCGGGCTGATCGCTGGACTCGCCGGGCGTCGGAGCGCCGGCGCAGGGAGTCGCGGGGCTGCGCCAGGCCGACGCGATCCGGGCCACTCACCAAGCCCGATCGTCAGGACGTTCGCGGGCTACCTGGCAGGGGCGGGAACCAGCACGGACCCGCCCGGGGTGGCGCGCAACCCGGCGATCGACACGTCGCGGTAATAGTTGATCTCGCCCTGGCCGGCCGGCCCTACGTAGATGCAGATGTTCCGCTTCGTATCGCCCGCCGGTCTCGCGGTGGCCGTGCCGGGAGACGGAGCGAGGCGAGGGAACGGGCCAGGGTAGATCACCACCAGCGCCGGCGGGTCGATTTCGAGCTCGGACGTGCGCACCATCGCCGGGAGGTAGCGCTGGTAGTCGCGCGCGTGCGGGATGGTGAAGGCGAATTCCGCGTCCGCGGCGCCACCACCACAGCCCGCGAGGCGCGCATCGCCCGCTACGGCGGCCGGATCGCCCGGCTGCCGACCGCCCACGTTCGGCGACCAGATCAGGAGGGCGAGTAGCGCTGCAATGCCGAGAGCCGCGAGCGCGAACCTGTCGCCGCGACGGGAAAGGTCCACCCGGCCGAGGATCGGGATGCGGCGGCCCGCCGGCCCGGGAGCACGGGACGTCGAGCGGATGGGTGCGCTGGTGGGGCAGTTGCGCCGGGTAACCGCACGGTGACCCGTGCTC
>JANPDJ010000106.1:0-8312 GCA_031431395.1 Chloroflexota bacterium
CGATCGGGGGGACAGCCGCGAGGCCTACCGGGTGGCGCGCCTCCTCGCCGCTCAGCGCGCCACCGGCCAGGACACGAATCCCGATGGAGCCCATGCCGGCCGCATCCGCGTGACGCAGCACCAGCCCGTAGTCCTGGCCGGGCATCCCGGGGGAGAACGGCCGCCCCGCGCTGGGGTTCAGGAGGTTGTACGGCACCTGGATGCCGTCGAACGCACCCGAATCGGCGAGGGCAAGGAGGCCGGCGGTTTCGCCGACCCCCGTGAACCCGGTGAAGCGGATCAGTCCCTCGTCACGCAGGCGCGCGAGGCCGGGCACGACGTCGCCGAGGACGACGGCCGGCGAAAGCGATCCGGGCCGCCCATCGGAGGCGATGACGTTGTGCAACTGGAACAGGTCCACCTGCTCGCGCCCCAGGCGGCGGTTGCTGGACTCCAGCGATTCGCGCACCGCGGCGGCCACCCGGTCGGTGTCGGCCGGGCGGATGGAGAACTTCGTCGCGAGGGTGATCTGGGGCCGCAGGCGCGCGAGCACGCGCCCCAGGTTCGTCTCCGATTGGCCGTCGCCGTACGCCGGAGCCGTGTCGAAGAACCTGACGCCGCGATCAACGGCGAGCGCCACCGCCCGCTCCTGGTCGGCCGGCTCGCCGCGGACCATCAGGCCCCCGACGGCGCCGCAGCCGAACCCGAGTGCCGGCACCGTGAGGCCCGTCCGGCCGAAGATCCGCGTCTGCACGATCCGCCGCCTTTCGAGCGTTGCGTCCATCCGGGCCCAGGCCACGACCTGGCACCGCCGGCCAATCGGGGCCGGGCCAAGGCTTCGTGGCACTGCCGGAATCCGATCGCCGCCAGGGTTCAGGGTAACGGCGCCGTCTTGCGCAGGCTGATGGCGAACACGGCGGCCTTCAAGCCGGGCAGGTTCCCCGGGCCCACGGTGAGCGTGCCCACCAGCCCCCCGACTGCGGTCAACCTCCCCTCGAATGTCACCAGCACGTTCTTGAATCCGGCCACGGTACCAATGCCATACGCCACGATCGCCGCGTCGTCCGGTGGCCCATAGGGACCGCACTTCAGGATGACCGCCGGGCCCGCCGCTCCGACAAGGTTGCGGATCTCGACGAAGAGCTCACCCGTGGCAAGGACCCGTCGCCGGATGATCGTAACGTTCTCGCCCGTTGGGTTGATGCAGCACTTGTGGGGATTCGCGCCGACCGTCGCCAGCGCGCCGTTGTAGATCCCCGACACGATGGGAATGGACGGACTCGGGGTGGGCGTCGCCTTCGGGCTGGGTGTCGGGGTCGGGGTGGGGGTCGGCGACGGCGTCGGCGTGGGAGTCAGGGCGGGAGACGGCGTGGGCGCGGGGCTGGGGGTCGTCGGCGCTGTCGGGGTCGGGGTCGCTGAGGCCGCTGGCGTCGGCGGCGCCGTCGGGACGCTCGTTGGCGGCGGCAGCCCGGTGGTGGGCAGCGGAACCGCGCAGACGTAGTCGAACACGTACGGGTCGTAGTTCGGCCCAACGTGGTCGGTGCCGTCAGGTTCCTGGTTGCCGTCAAGCGCGAGACCCAGGTCGTCCCCGGAGGACGCAAACGGCGATTTCACAATGGACGTCAGAGAGCCCGGTGGACCCGTGGTGACCCTGAATTCCATCGCGTAATCGCCGTCAACCCAGGTCCCGCTGTCGAAGCTCGCGCCCAGTTCGAACCGGGGATTGCAGGTGCCGCCGAACTTCATGATCTGGTGCGGGGTCATGATGGGATTCATGCGCGCGTCGAATTGGACCCGCACCGTGATCGTGGCGAATGCCGGCACAATGGAACCCGGCGGCGGGTTGACCTTCACCACGGCCGGGGTGAGTACCGTGCGGCCCTCGCCGTAGCCGGAGTGGACGAAGAACGGCTGCGGGAACGACTCCCGGAACGCATCCACCACGGCGCGGTTGTCGCCGTTGTCGAGCGTGCCATCCATCCGGCCCCAGAACTCCACGAGTGGTTGTCCGATGTCGGCCGCGGAGACATTCTCGAAGGTGCCGATGAACTCGCGTGCCCCCCACGCCTTCGCGAGGTGGGCACCGGCGCACATGTCGGCGATCACGATCGTGCCGGCGTCGCGCCAGTGAGCCGTCAGAAACGCCTGTGCCCCGGCCACGTACCACGTGCCGTCCACGTCTCCGGCCCACACGCCCGTGATGCCCCTGGCGCGAAGGCGGGCAACCTCCGCATTAGCCGCCGCCTTGCTCTCGTACGGGCCGAAGGCATTGTTGCCGTGCTGGCATGCGTAGTAGATGCCGGCGTGGCCGGATGCCGCCGCGAACTCCTCGATCGTCGCGGCCTTCGACCAGAACTCGTACATGCGGTAGGACTGCCGGGAGGCAGCCTCCCGCAATGGTTCAACGCCGCACGACTGGAACCACTCCGCAAGGACCGGCATCATCGCGTAGGCCCGGTTCGACGACGGCGTCCGCGACCGGTAGTGACCCAGTCTGCCCTGGGATGCCGTGCCTTCCAGAGCCATCGGAATCCTGGCACTGACAGGCGCCATGTCGTCCGCGCGATTGGCCGGCCTTCGAGCATTGGCTTTGGGGGGAATGCGGCTGCGGAGTGAATCCGGAACGCTCTGCCCGCGCAATGAGGCAGTCAGAGCCGGGGAGCCCAGGAGGAGGTCGAGTCCGTCGGGTCCGGCGGTGCCATCGAGCGCCGAGGCGAGGTCCGCGATGAACTCCGGCGCCTCGCTCGGGCTCACGGCGAGGCTGGCCATTCCCGCCAGGATCAGGGTGCCGCCGCCGTTCAGCAGGGACGACCATGCGGCCGCCGTGGATGCCATGAGCCCCTCACCGTTGTCGCCCTTCGGGTCTGGCGGCCTCACCCAGTAGTGGAGGCGCTCCTCCGAACCATCGACGGCCGTGAGGAGGATGAACCCACTGTCGACGCGGACGGCGCTGCCCGGCAGTGCGCGCTCGAGCTCGACTGCCAGTGCTGCCAGCTGGTCGTCCGTCGGCAGGCGATTCGGAAGGCCAAGGTCACGCAGGCGCGCCGCGCCGATGGCCAGGAGGTCGTCGAGATTGGCGGCCGTGGCGGGTGGCGCGGCGGGCGCCGGCGGCGCCGTGCGCGTGATATCCCGAGCGGTCTGCCCGTTGATCAGCAGCTTCGTCCCGGACGCCTCGATCCGGTACGGCGGAGCGAGGTACGCGCCGTTGAGGAACAGGAAGCCCGTCTCCACAGGTGCCGTCGAGACGGTCGGTGCCGTCGAGCCGCAGGCGCCCACCAGGAATGCCAGGACCGCGACGAATGCAGCGCATCGGACCGGCCGGGGCCGACGGCGCGATTGCCGACGCAGGAGCAGTGGGACGCGCACGCTGTTCGGAGGATGACATGCCGGTGCGCGCTGTCAACCCCCGGGTGCGAACCCGCCTACGCAGTGCTCTCGCGCAGGTCCCGCACGCTCGCGAGGCCCACCGAGGTGATGATCCAGGCCGCCCCGATGAGCGCGAAGATCGCCGGCACGCCGACGAGGGGCACGAGGACGCCGGCGCCGATGGCAGCCACGGGTGACAGGGAATTCGTCATCGTGCGGATGGAGCCAAACGCCCGGCTCCGCATCGGCGCCGGGATCACCCGCATCCGCAGCGTCTGGATCCACGGTCCCTGCGAGTTCGAGACCAGCCCGCCCACGAGCATGACCAGCGCGACGGCCGGGATCGAGGTGATGAAGAGGAGTGGCAGCATGGTCACGCCGCCCAGGAAGACGGCAACGACGATCGCCCGGCCCAGCCCGATCCGCGGCGCCGTCCAGCGGCCCACGATGGTGCCGGCCATTTCGCCCACGGAACGGATGCTCAGCAGGAGCGTGTAGTCCGACGCGCCCCCGTGGAGTGCCTGCGTGGCGTAGATGGGCAGCGCCACGGCATAGACCGTCTGGATCGCGTTGAGGGACATGAACATCGCGGTCAGGCTGAGGAGGATCGGCGATCGGATGACCAGGCGGAAGCCGTCCGCGATGCCGGCCATCCGGATCGCACCGGCGGTCGCCGGCGGCATGTGGGAAACGAGGTCGGCGCGGACCCACCACAGCATCCCGGCGTAGGCGGCGGAGCAGGCGGCGCCGGCGGCGAGGGCCGCCAGCGGGCTGATCGCCTCGATCAGGAACCCGGCGATCAGCGGTCCGATGAATGCCGTGGACGACCACATGAGCGAATCGAACATGTTCGCCCGCGTGTGGCCGCGCGGCGGGATTGCGCCCGCGATCAGCGTCGGCATGCCGGCGCCGCCCACCATCCACGCGAGACCCAGGTAGAGCGCGGCGAGGAGCGCCGCCGGCACGACGCCCACGCCGCCCACGGCCGCGCCGATCACGAGCAGGCCGACGACCGCCTTCAGGAAGGCGTCGAGGATCATCACCGGCACGACACGGTAGCGATCAAGAATCGCCCCGACGAACAGCCCGCCGACAGGGATGAGGATCGTGTAGGCGAACTGGACAAGGGCGACGCCCTCGGCCGAGCGCGTCTGCTCGTAGACCAGCCAGATGAGCGCGACCAGCGTCATCGTCTCGCCGAGGCGCGTCACCGCGATGCCCAGGAACAGCGCCCCGAGCGGCCGCGGGGCAGGCCTCGACGGCCTGGGGATCCGGAGCTTCACGCCCCGCCGGGAGCGGACCGGCTCAGCACCCGACCGGGGAATGCGCCCTCCCGCTGGCCGGTGCCGTCCACGACGACCTGCCCGTTGACGAGGACATGCCCGATGCCCAGGGGAAACTGCTTGGGGTCCCCGAATGTGGCCGTGTCGACGATGGCGGCCTCGTCGAAGACGACGATGTCGGCGGCGGCGCCCTCCACGATCCGGCCGCGGTCCCTCAGGCCCACCCGGTCCGCTGCCGCCGAGGTGGACATCGCGATCCCCCGCTCCAGCGACATGAGCCCGGCATCGCGGACGTAGCGCCCCAGGAAGCGCGGGTAGCAGCCGAAGTTCCGCGGATGCGGCCGGCCGATGCCGGACGGCCCATGCGGGTCCATCGCGAGTGAATCGGACCCGATGGACGTCGCGGAATGCGACAGGACGGCCCGCAGGTCGTCCTCGGAGCGGCCGTAGGCCACCATCACGGCGCGGTTCTCCGTCTCGCGGACGAGGTCCAGCATCGCAAGCGCCGGGTCGATGCGCCGCCGCCGCCCGATCTCCTCGACCGTGAGGCCCACCAGGTCCTCCATCACGGGATCCGCCATGACGAGTTCCACCTCGACCCACCCGAAGAAGAGGCTCGTCTCCCAGTCCTCGAGGATCGAACGCCGCACCGAATCGTCACCCAGCCGCGCCACGATCTCCGGGGTGCCGCCGCCCTGGGCCCATTCGGGCAACAGCTGCGAGAGGTTGGCGGAACCGGCGACGTACGGGTAGATGTCCGTTGCCACGTCGAAGCCGTCCGCCCGCGCCCGGTCGATCAGCTCCAGCGCCTGGGGAACCTTGCCCCAGTTGCGCCGCCCGGCAACCGCGAGGTGCGACACCTGGAGCCGGCAGCCCGTGGCACGGGCGACCGCCAGCACTTCCTCCACCGCCTCGATGAGACGGTCGTTGTAGTTGCGCATGTGGGCCGCGAACAGGCGGTCGTACTTCGCCGCGGTGCGCCCCAGCGCCTCCAGTTCCGCGGCGTCGGCGGACATGGCAGGGGGGTACATGAGGCCCGTCGAGACGCCGACGGCCCCGGACTCGAAGGCCTCCTCCAGCATCCGCACCATCGCGGCGCGCTCGTCCGCCGTCGCGGGCCCTGGGCGATTGCCGCCCGCGGCGACCTTGAGCGTGACGTGGCCGATCATCGGCGCCTGGTTGATAGCGGGCCGGACCGCCTGGAGCGCCGCGGCGTACTCGGCATAGGTGGGCCACCCACCGGGGACGGCAGAGTCGGGGTCCACGATCCTGACGGCGAGCCGGACCTCGTCCGCCCGCGCGTGCGGGGCCGGAACCGGACTCATGCCGCAGTTGCCATTGACCTGGGTGGTGATCCCCTGCCGGACGGCGCTCTGTGCCCGGGAATCGGACATCACGGTGAAGTCCGAGTGTGCGTGGATATCGACGAAGCCGGGGGCCACGATGCGCCCGGTCACGTCAATTCGCTGAGCCGTGGCGGCGCCGGAGAGATCCCCGAGTGCCGCCACGCGCCCGCCGCTCACCCCGACATCGGCCAGACGCCGGGGTGAGCCCAACCCGTCAACCAGCGTCCCGTTCTGCAGGACGAGGTCGAACACGGTCAGGGCGGGATGCGATTCGGAGAACGATTGGCCCGAGAACTACTTGCTCTTGGACCGCCACTTCAGCCCGGTCGGCGAGGTGCGTCCCTTCACCGGGGTCGTGAGCGTGCCGAGGTTGCCGACGGTGCCGTACATGGTGTCGCCGGCCTTCAGGTAGACGCCCGCGGCGTCGCCCGTGCCATCGAGCGTGCCGCTGGCGATCACGTCACCCGGCTCCCAGGTCATGAACTGGGACGCGAACGAGATGATCTCGGCGAAGTTGAAGATCATGTCGCCGGTGTTGCCCTTCTGCCACACCTTCTCGTTGACCTTCAGCTCCATGGCGAGGTCGCTCGGGTTCGGGACGTCGTCGGTGGTGGTGATCCACGGGCCCCAGGCGGCGAAGCCGTCGATCCACTTGCCGTTCAGCCAGTCGAAGAAGCTGTCCCAGTCGGACGGGGTGCGGCCCTCGACGTTCCAGTGCATGGAACGACCGGAGATGTCGTTGATCACTGAGTAGCCGGCGACGTAGTCCAGCGCCTCCGAGATGGGGATGTCGCGGCCGCGCTTGCCGATGACGACCGCGAGCTCCAGTTCCCAGTCCGTGGAGTTCTCGGCGACCGGCGGCAGGGTCACAGCAGCGCCCGGCCCGATGATCGACGAGGAGGGCTTGATGAAGAGCTTGGGGACGATGATGTCCTTGTTGACGCGCTTGCCGCCGCCCTCTTCGATGTGCTTCTGGAAGTTGCCGGCGATGCAGATGAGCTTGCCGGGGCGCTGAAGCGGCGCCAGCAGCTTGACCTTGCTCAGAGCCTTGCCCTCGGCCTTGCTCTTCGCGATCTTCCTTGCCGCGTTCAGGGCGCGGTCGCCGCCCTGGAGAAGCGTCAGCAGGTCGGACGACAGCTTGCCGCCCGATGCCTCGTTCAGGTCGATGACCTGGTCCGAACGACCACGCTTGACGACGACGGCGGCGCGAGCCGAACCGTCAGAACCCTTGTATGACGCGAGGCGCATGTCCTGATCCTCCTGAGCGATTGGGACGACGACGGGTCAGACGACGGCGGGACGGGCAGCCGACCCGGTGCTGCACTCCCGCGCGGGTCACGAAACGAGGCGGCTGGCTACTCCTCCCAGGCGGGCTTCGCGATCCTGGCCGGGGCGTTGCCGTTCACCTGTGAGCGGAGCACCGCGTCGAGGATGGCGGCGGAGCGCCACGCGTCCTCGGCAGGCCCCGCCGTGGGCCGGCCCGTCTCCAGGCCGGCGATGACGTCGCGGATGCCGGCCTCCATGCCGGCCACGGTCCACTGCGGCACGATCGTCTCGCTCCGCGGCGTGGTGGTGCCGGCCGTGGGGCCGCTGCCGATCATCTCGCTGGCCGTGAGATGCAGGGTCTGCTCGTCCACCTGGATGCGGCCCAGGTTCCCGCGCAGCGTCACGATGAGACCCGGGATCGTGTCCTTCATGCCGGTGAGATACGCGCGGACGCCGTTCGCGAAGGCCACGTAATAGTTCGCCGCGGGCTCGCTCGATGTGGTCTTCCCACCATCACCCTTGTACACGGTCCCGTAGTTCTCGTAGCCCTTCTCGAGCTCGCCCACGACCCACTCCGGGTGCGCGCCCGCGTAGTAGGCCAACAGGTCGATCGCGTGCGGGTGGTTGCGCCAGAGCATCGCGCGCTCGCCGCCGATCTCCACGATGATCTGTGACAGCCGGCCGATCCTGCCCTGCGCGATCAGCGCCTGCGCGGCCACGTAGTTCGGCGCCCACCGGCGCGTGAAGTCCACGTTCACGACAACCTTGCGGGCGCGCGCCGCTTCCACCATGCGCGTGGCGTCCTCGACGCTGGTCGCGAGCGGCTTCTCGACGAAGATCCCTTTTGCGCCCGCTTCCACGGACTTGATGAAGGGGTCCGCGTGAAGGAAGTCCGGAGTCGCAATGCAGACGAGGTCCGGCTTCTCGGTCGCCACCATCTCCGCGTAGTCGTGGTAGGTCTTCGCGTTGGGCCAGCGGTGGCTCCAGCGCTCCAGGAACTGGTCGCGCAGGCCCGGAACGATGTCGCAGCCGGCGACCACGTCAATGTTCGGGATCGCCGCCAGCGCCGCGG
>JANPDJ010000107.1:0-16960 GCA_031431395.1 Chloroflexota bacterium
GCCGGACTTGATGCTCAACTGGACGGAGTCGCCTGCGCGGTCGTTGCCCCAGGCGTCCTCATCATGAAACGCGGGTGATGGCGCCAGGGTTGCGCCGCCCGTGGTGCTGGTCACCGGTCCACTGGTGAACGTGAGGACCGCGGCTCCGGCGACTTCAGTCAGGGTTCCGTAGTTGTTGGATACGCCTGTCGGTCCTCTGCTGCCCGTGTTGAGGATGTTTCCGCTGGCCAGGGGATTGCCCACCGTCGGACGAACCTGTAGGCCGCTCACGGTGATCGTGCACGGACTCGTGGATGAGGCCGTGATGGGGATCGTGACGGTGGTGGACGTCGTGACGACCGCACCCAGCGTCATCGAGGCGCAGCCCGAGCCGCCGGTGGCGGCGCTCGCCGAAGTGGCGAGGAACTCGAATCCGGTCGGCCGGTTCAGCACGATGCTGCCGCCGGTGGCCAGGTCGGCGGCAGCGCCCTCCGCCAGGCCGGGCCCGACGAGCGTCGTGTACGCGCCGGTGCCACCGGCGGGGGCGGAGTTGGTGTCGGCGGAGATCGAACTTCCGCCGGTCGCCGGCGACGGGGGACCCACCGCGGCACTCACGGTGGCGAGCGGGATGAGCGAGCCGAGCAGGACCAACGGCAGGATGAACGCGAGCAGCTTCTGCTCCCATGAGTGGCGCTGTGCGAGCATGGTCTCCTCCGAGCGGAACGGTCCGCCGAATCAATGAGCCGGGAACGTGCCTGACGGACCTGTGTCACGCCGGCACGGGGTGCCCCAAGGGGGCGGTTGCCCATCCGTGCGGCTCCTGTGGCGCCCGGCCGGCGAACGCCGGTGGCCCAGGTCGTCGTGGAGGACCCGACCCTGCTTTCTCAGGTCGGATTGCCCTTCCACCACGCGGAATACCCGGACTCTGGACTCCGGCGGCTGCCGCGTCTGCCTGCTGAGTGGCGCTCGTGGCGGATTGCTGGACGGCGAAACGCGTCGCGGATGACGGAATGCCGCTCGCAGGCAACCCGAAGGTAACCACCGTCGCGGACGGGAATCCGGCCTCCAACAGGGCTGAGGCTATGATCGCAGCGTCCCCAGTCGCGCAAGGCGCAGGCAGGGCCACGCCCTGCGCGGAAGGCAGACCATGAAACTGAACCAGCCACTGCCGGGTCTTCCCGGTCGTGAGCACGCCCGGGTCCGGTTGCAGGTCGAACTCGAGCAGCCGATCCTCGCCGAGCTCTTCAGTGTGGAGCGGCTGGAGCAGCACGCCCAGACGCTTGCTGCCGCCCAGGCCGTCACGACCGATCCCCGCAAGGGACCTCCCGTCCGGCCCCGCGTCGCCGACAACGGGCGTGTCCTGCTGGAGTCCTACCGCCTGCTGGCCCGCGCGATCAAGGAAGAGCGGGCGATCACACCTGCGGCCGAGTGGCTCGTAGACAACTTCCACATCGTGGACGAGCAGGTGCGCGAGATCCGCGACGACCTGCCCGCGGACTACTACCGCGAACTGCCGAAGCTTGCGGCAGGCCATCTGGCGGGGTATCCGCGGGTCATGGACCTTGCCTGGGCCTACGTGGCGCACACGGACAGCCGGTTCGACCCCGATAGCTTGCGGCGCATGGTGCACGCGTACCAGGGCGTCGAGGTGCTCACACTGGGCGAATTGTGGGCGATCGCCATCAGTCTCCGGATCGTCCTCGTCGAGAACCTGCGCCGGCTCGCGGAGCAGATCGTGCGCAGCCGGGAAGCGCGCCAGGAGGCCGACGAGTTGGCCGACGGCCTGCTGGGCCTGGGCGAGGACGGGGTCGACGGCGCCCCGGCGGCATTGCGCAGGCTCAAGCGCTCCGCGCTCCCCAGGGCCGCGCGCGTCCTGCTCTTCCAGCGCCTGCGCGACCAGGATCCTGCCGTCACCCCGGCCCTCCGCTGGCTGGAGGAACTGCTCACCGGCCAGGGAACCACCGCCGAGGAGGTGGTCCGGCTGGAGCACCAGCTCCAGGCCACGATGAACGTGACGGTCCGGAACGTCATCACGAGCATGCGCTTCATCTCCGGGTTCGACTGGGCGCGGTTCGTCGAGAGCGTAAGCCACGTTGACGAGGCCCTTCGCGTGCACCCGGGCTTCGCGGAGATGGATTTCGCCACCCGGGACCGCTACCGACACGGCGTCGAGGAGCTGGCGCGCGCAGCGGGCCTGGCGGAGGTAGAAGTCGCCCGACGGGCCGTGTCGATGGCGGATGTCCCGCGTCCGGCGGAGGACGCCGATCCGGCCGCTACGGCGCGACGCCTGGACCCGGGCTACTACCTGATCGGCGACGGTCGCACGGCGCTGGAACAGGAGCTGGGCGCTCGTGTGTCGATGGCGGTCCGCTTCCGCCGCGCCCACCCACTACTCCCAACGATCGGCTATCTCGGTGCGCTTGGATTGGCCACGGCTCTTGTCCTCGCGATCCCGCTCCTGCTGTCCTCGGGCGGCGGCGCCCCGGGCCCGGCACTTCTCGTCGTGGTGCTCCTCGCGCTGGGCCCGGGGTCCGACCTGGCGATGGCGCTCGTCAACCGGCTGGTCACCGAGGTGCTGGATCCGCGACCACTTCCGCGGCTGGAGCTTGCGGGCGGGGTGCCGGCTGCGATGCGAACGCTCGTCGTCGTGCCGACGCTCCTCGGCAGCCAGGAGAGCGCGGAGGCCCAGGCTGGCGGCCTCGAGATCCACTACCTGGCAAACCGCGAGGGCGACCTCCGGTTCGCGCTGCTGTCCGACTGGCTGGACGCGCCGGCGGCGAGCGTTCCGGGCGACGACGAGATCCTCGCGGCGGCTGGCGCGGCCATCGACCGGCTCAACGAGCGGCACGGCGAGGCGCCCGGCGGCGGGGCGCGCTTCCTGCTCTTCCACCGCAGGCGGACCTGGAACACGGCCGAAAGCTGCTGGATGGGCTGGGAGCGCAAGCGCGGCAAGCTCCTCGAGATGAATGCGCTGCTGCGGGGCGCCTCCGGGACCGGCATCCTGACGACCGGGCGTCCGGCGACCACGCCCCCGACCGGCGTCCGCTACGTGGTCACGCTCGATGCCGACACGCGGCTTCCCCCGGGTGCGGTCGCGCGCCTGGTGGGCACGATCGCCCATCCGCTCAACCAGCCAACCTACGATCCGCGCCTGGGCCGGGTGACGCACGGCTACGGCGTGCTGCAACCCCGGATCACCCCGACGCTGCCGGCGGAACAGGACGCGTCCATCTTCCAGGTGGCGTTCTCCGGGGCCGCCGGCATCGACCCGTACGCATCCGCTGTCTCGGACGTCTACCAGGATCTGTTCCACGAGGGCAGCTTCACCGGAAAGGGCATCTACGACCTCGATGTCTTCGCCGCGGCGATGGCCGACCGTGTCCCCGAGAACGCCCTCCTGAGCCACGACCTGTACGAGGGCGTGTTCGCGCGGGCCGGCCTCGTGACCGACGTGGAGCTGTTCGACGAGTTCCCGTCGCACTACCTGGTCTCGGCCGCGCGCCAGCATCGCTGGGCGCGTGGCGACTGGCAGCTCCTGCCCTGGATCCTCGGCCGGGCGCGTGACGCGACGGGCGGCCGGCACCGGACTGCCATCCCGGGCATTGCGCGCTGGAAGATGGTGGACAACCTGCGGCGGACGCTGTCCGCCCCGATGGCCCTTGCGACGCTGGTCGCCGCGTGGACGCTCCCGTCCCTCCCGGCCGCCCTCTGGACGGCGTTCGTGCTTGCTTGCATGATCATCCCCGAGGCACTGCCCGTTCTCACCGGGCTGCGTCCGCGGCGGGAGGGCATCTCCAAGCGGAGTCACCTGCGGGCGATCGGCGAGGACGTCAACCTCGCGATCACGCATGCCGGGCTGGGACTGGCGTTCCTCGCCCACCAGGCGTGGCTGATGGGCGACGCGGTCGTGCGGACTCTCGTCCGGCTCTACGGAACGCGCCGGCACCTCCTGGAGTGGATGACGGCCGCACAGGCGAAGGGGAGCCACGACCTGGATCCCGCCGCGTTCTACCGCCACATGGCCGGCGGTGTCGGCCTTGCGGTCCTGACCGGGGTGCTTGCCCTCGTTGCGAAGCCCCGCTCGGCGTGGATCGCCCTGCCGTTCGTCGCCCTGTGGATCCTGGCGCCCCTGATCGCGCGCAGGGTGAGCACGCCACCGCCGGAATCGACGGTGCAGCAACTCTCGGCCGTCGATGTCGAGGCGATGCGGCGGACCGCTCGCCGGACGTGGCGGTTCTTCGAAACGTTCGTAGGCCCGGACGATCATGGCCTGCCGCCCGACAACTTCCAGGACGACCCGGTACCGGCCATCGCCCACCGGACCTCGCCCACGAACATCGGGATGTACCTGCTCGCCACGGTGACAGCACGAGACTTCGGCTGGATCGGGACGCTCGACATGGTGGAGCGCCTCGAGGCCACGCTCGCCACCATTGCCGGGCTGGACCGGTACCGGGGGCATCTCTACAACTGGTACGACACACGCAGTCTTGCCCGGCTGGAGCCCGCCTACATCTCGTCCGTTGACAGCGGCAATCTCGCCGGCCACCTCCTGGCACTGTCCAGCGCTTGCCGCCAGATGATCGACCAGCCGCTTCCGGTCGCGGCCGCGCTCGCCGGGATCGGCGATGCGGTCGCGCTGGCACGCGAGGCGGCGGCCGTGATCGGCGACGACCGGCGGACCCAGACACTCACCAGGCGGCACCTCGCCGCCGCACTCGATCAGATTCCGTTGTCCGCCGCGATCACCCTGGACACGCCCGCGGCCTGGGCCGCCGGCCTGGGCCAGCTCGCGGTGGCCGCCCGGACGCTCTCCGACGTCGCGTCGGCGCTCACGGCGGAGCGCGGCGAGGTCGTTGGGGACGAGCTGGTGACCTGGGCCGATACGGTCCGGCAGGCCGTGGACGGCCACGTCCGCGACCTCGCGGTGTTCCAAGGGGCACCTCCTGCGGACAGCCTCCGCACGATCGCGCAGCTGTCGGAACCGCCGGAAGACGCTCCCGGCGCGGGATCACCGGCCGCGGCGATGCTGGTCCGGCGCCTCGGGGCAGTCGCGGATCGCGCCCAGCAGCTCTTCCGCGAGACGGACTTCAGCTTCCTGTTCGACCCCACGCGCAAGCTCTTCTCGATCGGCTTCCGGGTCCAGGACAGCACCCTCGACCCCAGCTACTACGACCTCCTGGCTTCCGAGGCACGACTGGCAAGCTTCCTCGCGATCGCGAAGGGCGATGTCGCGCCGGACCACTGGTTCCGCCTGGGCCGGGCGCTGACGCCCGTGGGTCGGGGCTCCGCGCTGATCTCATGGTCCGGGTCCATGTTCGAGTACCTGATGCCGGCGCTCGTGATGCGCGCTCCTGCCGGGAGCTTGCTGGAGCACACCTACCGGCTGGTGGTCGCGCGCCAAATGAGCTACGGCACGGAGCGCGGCGTGCCGTGGGGCATCTCCGAGTCTGCCTTCAATACGCGCGACCTCGAGCATACCTACCAGTACTCGAGCTTCGGCGTGCCGGGCCTCGGCCTGAAGCGCGGCCTCAACGAGGACCTCGTCGTGGCCCCATATGCGACGGCCCTGGGCGCGATGGTCCGGCCGGACGCCGCCGTGCGCAACTTCGCGCGACTCAGCGCCGCCGGGGCGGGAGGGCGGTACGGCTTCCGCGAGGCCCTGGACTACACGCCCCGCCGGGTCCCCGAGGGTGCGAACGTCGCGATCGTGAAGAGCTACATGGCGCATCACCAGGGCATGGTGCTCGTGGCTCTCGGCAACGTCATCAACGATCGCGCGATGGTGAAGCGCTTCCATAGCGACCCGATCGTGGAGGCGGCGGAGCTGCTGCTGCAGGAGCGCGTGCCGCGAGACGTCCTGGTGGCGCGGCCGCGCGCCGAAGAGGTGAAGAGCGCCGCAGACGTGCGCGACCTGGTGCCACCGGTCCTGCGCGCGTTCACCTCCCCGCACGATTCCATCCCCCGGACACAGCTGCTCTCGAACGGGCGATACGCGGTGATGATCACGGCTGCCGGATCCGGCTACAGTCGTTGGGGCGATGTGGCCGTGACCCGCTGGCGCGAGGACGTGACGCGGGATTCGTGGGGCAGCTACCTGTTCCTGCGCGACATGCGCAGCGGCGCGGTGTGGTCCGCCGGCCACCAGCCCAGCGGCGCCGAGGCGGACAGCTACGAAGTCCGCTACGCGGAGGACCATGCCGAGTTCTCCCGTCGCGACGGCTCGATCACGACCCGGCTGAGCATCGTCGTGTCGGCGGAACACGACGCGGAGATCCGGCGCGTTTCGCTGACCAACCTCGGCTCCCAGCCGCGCGAGATCGAGCTGACGTCATACGCAGAGATCGCACTGGCCCCGCAGGCCGCCGACCTCGCCCACCCGGCATTCCAGAACCTGTTCGTGGAAACCGAGTTCGTGTCGGATATCGGCGCCCTCCTGGCGACGCGACGCCCGAGGTCCAGTGACGAGCAGCGGATCTGGGCGGCCCACGTCGTCGCGGTCGAGGGCGGAACCGGCGGGGTCGTCCAGTACGAGACGGATCGCGCCCGCTTCCTCGGTCGGGGCCGGTCCGTCCGCGGGCCGATCTCGGTCATCGACGGGCGTCCGCTCTCGAACACGGTCGGCGCCGTCCTCGATCCCATCTTCAGCCTGCGCTGCCGGGTGATCCTCGAGCCTGGCGCCACCGCCCACGCGATCTTCTCCACGGTGGTCGCGCACTCGCGCGCGGACGTGCTGGACCTCGCGGACAAGTACCGCGAGACCGCCACGTTCGAGCGCGCCGCGACCCTTGCGTGGACGCAGGCGCAGGTCCAGCTGCATCACCTCGGCATCGATGCCGACGAGGCTCACCTGTTCCAGCGCCTGGCGAACCGCATCATCTTCTCGGATCCCTCGCTGCGGCCGTCGTCGGGCCTGCTCGCCCGCAACGAGCGCGGAGCGCCCGGCCTCTGGGCCCATGGGATCTCGGGCGACCTTCCGATCGTGCTGGTGCGGATCGACTCGGCGGACGACCTCGACATCGTCCGCCAGGTGCTCCGCGCACATGAGTACTGGCGCATGAAGCTGCTGGACGTGGACCTGGTCATCCTCAACGAGCACGGCGCCACGTACGCCCAGAACCTGCACGACGCTCTGGAAACCGTGGTGCGCACCAGCCAGTCCATCCTGGTCTCCGAGGGACATCGGGGCCGCGGCGGCGTGTACCTCCTGCGCGGCGACCAGCTGTCACCCGAGGACCGCACCCTGCTCCAGGCGGCTGCCCGCGCAGTGCTGCTCAGCCGTCGCGGCAGCATGGCGGACCAGGTGATCCGGCTCGAGCGTCCCGAACGATCCGTGCCGCCCGGTGCGTCGCCGGCCGTTCGTCCGATGGCGCGGCAGACCGGGAGCGCCACAGGGGCCGTCCCGCTGCACCCGGAGCTGGAGTTCTTCAACGGCCTCGGCGGCTTCGATGGAGACGGCCGAACCTACGTCACCACCATCGGCCCCGGACAGGCGACGCCCGCGCCGTGGATCAACGTGATCGCGAACCCCTCCTTCGGATTTCTTGTCTCCGAATCCGGGTCCGGATACACGTGGGCGGGGAACAGCCGCGAGAACCAGCTCACGCCGTGGTCGAACGATCCCGTCAGCGACCCTTCCGGTGAGACGATCTACCTCCGCGACGACGAGTCCGGCGAACTGTGGAGCCCCACGGCGCAGCCCATCCGCCTGGACGACTCCACGTACGTCGCCCGGCATGGCGCCGGCAGCAGCCGGTTCGAGCACGTGCACGACGGCATCGCGACAACACTCGTCCAGTTCGTGCCGCCGGACGACCCCGTGAAAGTCTCCCTGTTGACCATCGAGAACCGCTCCGGGCGCTCGCGCCGGCTTTCCGTCACGGCCTACGCGGAGTGGGTGCTGGGCACCTCGCGCGGCGACAGCGGCCCGCACATCGTCACATCGCTGGATCCCGACACGCAGGCGCTGTTCGCGCGCAACCCCTGGAACACGGAATTCGGCGGACGGGTTGCATTCCTCGACCTGGGTGGACGGCAGACCGCCTGGACGGCCGACCGGACCGAGTTCCTGGGCCGCAACGGCGCGCCGGGTCGGCCCGCAGGCCTGGTTCGCGGACAACGGCTGCTGGCGGCCTCCGGCGCCGGGTTGGACCCCTGCGCCGCGCTGCAGACCGGCTTCGAGCTCAGGGATGGGACGAGCACGCAGATCGTCGTGCTTCTCGGCCAGGCGGACAGTGCCGGGGCGGCGATCGACCTCATCCGACGTGCGCGGGCGGCGGACCACGAGGCAGAACTGCGCGACATCGCAACCCGCTGGGACGACATGCAGCGCACGATCCAGGTCAAGACGCCCGACCGCTCGATGGACATCATGCTCAACGGCTGGCTCACGTACCAGACGCTTGCCTGCCGGCTCTGGGCCCGAACCGCGTTCTACCAGGCGGGCGGGGCCTACGGGTTCCGTGACCAGCTGCAGGACGTCATCGCGCTGCTGATCGCGCGGCCCGACCTGGCGCGCGAGCAGCTATTGCGCGCGGCGGCGCACCAGTTCACGGAGGGTGACGTCCAGCACTGGTGGCATCCACCGCTGGATCGGGGCGTCCGGACGCACATCTCGGACGACCGCGTCTGGCTGCCGTACACGGTGGACCGCTACCTCGAGGTCACCGGGGATGCCGCGGTCCTCGATGCCACCGCTCCCTACCTCGAGGGTCCACGACTTCGGGCCGACCAGTCCGACGCGTACTTCCAGCCGGACCGATCCGCGGAGTCCGTGTCGCTGTACGAGCACTGCGCGGCGGCGCTCGACGTGAGCCTCGCCGTGGGCGTGCACGGCCTGCCGCTCATGGGTTCCGGCGACTGGAACGACGGCATGAACCGGGTGGGCTACGAGGGCCGTGGCGAGAGTGTCTGGCTCGGCTGGTTCCTGCACGCCGTCCTCGCCCGGTTCGTTCCGATCGCGGAGGCCCGTGGTGATCGCAAGCGCGCCAGGCGCTGGCGTGCGCACATGCCGGCCCTGCAGGAGGCACTGGAACGCGACGGGTGGGACGGCGACTGGTACCGGCGCGCCTTCTTCGACGACGGCACCCCGCTGGGCTCGGCAGCAAGCGAGGAATGCCGCATCGACTCCATCGCCCAGTCCTGGAGCGTCCTGTCCGGCGCGGCGGATCCTGCGCGCGCCGCCCGGGCTATGGCCGCCGTGGACCAGTACCTGGTCCGCCGTGACCACAGCCTGATCCGGCTCCTCGCGCCGCCGTTCGACCATTCCCCTCTCGATCCCGGCTATATCAAGGGCTATCTGCCCGGGATCCGGGAGAACGGCGGCCAGTACACGCATGGCGCGATCTGGTCCGTGCTCGCGTTCGCGACGCTGGGCGACGGCGACCGGGCCGGCGAGTTGTTTTCCATGCTGAACCCCATCAACCACGCGAGCTCCCGGGCCGGCGTCCAGGGCTACAAGGTGGAGCCGTATGTCATGGCGGCGGACGTCTACTCCGAGCCGCCGCACGTGGGCCGTGGCGGGTGGACCTGGTACACCGGGTCGGCCGGCTGGATGTACCAGGCGGGCATGGAGTGGATCCTCGGGTTCCGCCTGCGCGGTACGACACTGCTGATCGACCCGTGCATCCCGCGGGCGTGGCCCGGCTTCGAGATGACGTTCCGGTACCACTCCGCCACGTACGAGATCGTCGTCAGGAACCCGGGAGGGGTGTGCCGGGGCGTCGCGTCGGCGGAGCTGGACGGGCGGGCGCTGTCGGCCGGAGCGGCCGCGATCCCGCTCGCCGACGACGGCGCGACGCATCGGGTCAGCGTCGTTCTGGGTTGAGTCGATCTGCCGGCCGCGGCAGCGCCGCTGGGCGTCTCGCTTCGTGCCGTTGCACGCGCCGGCCAACGCTCAACCTGTCCGTGCGGGCGCTCAGGGTGCGATGGCGGCCGGCAGGCGTTCCGCATGCGTGCACCCATCCGGTCGAGACTGGCGAGTGTCGCCCGGGAGGCCGACATCGGCCTCTCTCTCACCGAGAATCCGGATGGGTCAGTGCGGACTCGACGGCACGCTGGTAGATCATGGGTCCGAAGACCGGCCAGCGAGGCCAATCACGAGGGACGGATGAGCGTCGTTGCGGGGAATCCCAATACTGAGTCACCACCGCCGGCCGGGGTCGAACGCGCTCCCGAACTGGTGCCGCGGCGGCTGACGTCGCGCATGGTCGCCCGCGTCGCGCTGGTCTACGGTGTGGTCGGCCTGGCCCTGGCCGCGCTCACCGTGGGGGCTGGATTCTGGGCAGGCGCGCAGTTGCAGGCGACGAACGATCGGCTGACGGCCCGCGTTGAGCGGGTCCAGGAAACGCTCAACTCGACTGCCCTTGCGCTCGAGCTGAGCGCCACGGCCGTCGGCAGCGCAGGGCCCACCCTCGACCAGACCGCGGTTGCGCTCGATTCCGCAGCGGCGTCCGTCGCGGCTGCCTCGGCCGCCCTTGCGGCCATCGCCGACTCCGCCGACAGCGTCAACATCCTCGGGCAACGGCCGTTCGCCGACATCGGTGAAGGATTCCGGACGTCGGCCAACGGAATCGCCGATATGTCCACCAAGCTCGGTGGCGTTGCCACGGCGCTCCGGGGCAACCGCAGTGCACTCGATGCGGCTCCCGCGGCGTTGAGCAACCTTGCGACCAGCCTGCGCAGGGTCAGCGACGGGATGGCCGGTGACGTGACGGCGAACCTGAACAACGTCCAGGCCATCCTGACCGTCACCTTCCTGGTGGCAGCCCTGTGGTTCGGGGCGGCAGCCGTGGCCGCGATCTTCCTCGGCCTCTGGCTTCGACGCTACGCAGTGGATGGAGCGGCTTCGCATCCCGGCGCGGCCGGGCAGATGTCGTGACGGTGGCTTGCTTCGGCGTACTCCGGTGCATTGGCCAAACGCTCATGGAACGGGACCTTGGCGCGGTGCGTGCTCAGCCTGGCGGACCCAGGGCAGGGTCCTTGCCTTCAACCTGACCGCCCGCCAGTGGACCGTCCTGCTCGAGGTACTCGGGCCGTGAGCCCCGCCTCCGCGATCCCGCCGAAGGCCGTTTCCGCCGCGTAGACGATCGAGGGTCAGCCTCACGACCGGTGGCCCCCCGGCCCAAGACATCGCGGCCGCCTGCTGCCGGATCATCCCGGCGAGAGGCGGACCACCTCCGCATGGATCGCGGTCGCGGCTTCGTCGACCGTGCCGAGCGGAAGCGCATCGCATGCGTCCGCCGCGCCGATCAGCATCGCATTGAACGGGATGTCGCCGGCGTCGCCGGAGCGGCGCATGTCGCTCCGGAACAGGACGACCGGTTTCCGGGTGGCGTACGCGTAGCCGCACTCCCAGCACGTCCCGGAGTCAGGGTCCGCACCGTCCATGATCGCGACGACTCCATCGGCCCAGTCGAGGCCATTGGCTACCTCGCCACGCGGTAGCGGAGGTAGACGACGCTCGAGCTGAAGGTGCGGGTCTCAACGAGCTCGAGATCCACCCGGCGCTCGTGCTGCGGAAAGAACGGAATGCCACCGCCGACCAGCACCGGGTAGACCCTGGCCCGGTACTCGTCGATGAGACCCAACGCTGCCGCCTCGGCGGCCAGAGTCGCGCCGCCGATCGCGATGGCACCGTCCCCCGGCTCGGCTCGCAACCGCTCGATCTCCTCCGCCAACCCGCCGGAGGCCAAACGGGCAGTGCCCTGCACCGCCGACAGCGTGGTGGAGAACACCACCTTCGGGAGCGGCCTCCACAGTGCGGCCCACGCGATCTCTGCGTCGTCGAGCGACGGATCTCGGTCGGCCGTCTCCCAGTACAGCATCGTCTCGTACAGCCGTCGTCCCATCGGGTGGACGCCGACCCCTCGGATCTCGTCGGTGACCAGTCGCCAGACCTCCTCGTCGGGCGGCGGTGCAGTGATGTCGCCATCCGGCCCGACGATGTAGCCGTCAAGCGAGACGCCCATCGAATAGATCACGCTGCGCATCGAA
Organism: Chloroflexota bacterium; assembly: GCA_031431395.1. Classification (GTDB taxonomy): domain Bacteria; phylum Chloroflexota; class Limnocylindria; order Limnocylindrales; family CSP1-4; genus VGPE01. Next base: position 11,974 of record JANPDJ010000107.1, read on the forward strand.
GGCCCTCCTGGGTGACGGCTTCGACGATACGCGACCGCCGGCCGGCGCAGGAGCTCGACCATCGGGGACTGTCGGGCGCTCGCCGCGCACCTTCAAACTACGGCCGCGACGCTCGGCAGCGCCCTGGGATACCCGGGTCCGCACGTGCCGGAATGCGAGCGTGAGTCGGCAGAGAACGTGCGCCACGCGACAGCTGGGGTGTCACGGGCGAATGAGCCCCGAGGCCTCGGTTTCGCGAGCGTGCGCCCTCCGAGAGATCAAGGACGACGATCGTGAGATCGAAATGGTCGGGGCGAGAGGGGTAGCCCCTCCTTAACTCGGCAATCGCTGCGCTTCCTGATGATCAACGCCGCATCGCGGATTTCGGCCGTCGCTCCGAAGGCGCGAGTCGCATGAAGCCCGTCCCGGCGCCTACCCCACGGGAGTATCCATCGGCTCCGATCCCTGGTTGCGCCTGTTGGAGGCGCTGACCAGTCCCTATGGGACCAAGTCGCCGAGGGGCATTCATTCTTGGTGAATGGAGCAGTCGTTCGACCGGACCGCCCCATCCTAGCCCGGTGTTCCGAGCTCCTCACAGCGCCATCGCGCTGAACAGCAGGATCAGGGCGTGGTCGCCGGTCACCATCAGGTCGATCCTGCCGTCGCCGTCCAGGTCGGCACCCGGGATCCGTCTCGCTGGCCTGCCCTCAGCCCTCCGGCCCTCACGACCACACCGCGTTGCGACGGGCGACGTCCGTCACATCCGCCTTCTTCGTGCGCGTGTACACCGACGAGATTGCATTCATCCGCTCGATGTCGTGGTGGCGGCCGGGATACCTGCGCTCGAGGTGGTCCTCGAACGCCGTGCTCAGCCCGATCTCGCCTGTCTCGTTGACCAGTTCGAAGGCCTCGATGTAGCGCAGGTCCTCGGTGGCGCACAGGTAGCTGATGAGCATGGACGCCGAGCGCGAGCGTCCCATGAAGCACTTGACGAGGATGCGGCCGTCGGGGTGTTGCGCCTCCCACGCCGAGATCACCTCCCGGCCGCGGGCGTAGATCTCGGCGAGGTCGTCGTTGTTGGAGCCGTCCCACATCGGGATCGCGAGGTAGTCGATGTTGTACCGGGTGAGGGCCGCTTCGATCTCGACCGGGGTGGGTTCGAGCTCGTCATCGTCGGGCTCGAACGCCAGGTCCAGCACGCCGACGACGTTCTTCCAGGCCAGGAACTCGGCCTCGGGAGCCACGTCCGCGAAGTGGCCGCTCAGCGAGAAGCGCGTGGTGACGTCTCGGAAATTGTTCACCGGCCGGACGTTCCCGGCCGCGGCCTGGGCTCGTTCCTGATCGACTTGCCCATCGCGCTGCGCGAGTTCATGAGGTAGCTCGCCTCTGCGAACATCACCTTGCGCGACATCTCGAGCATGGGCGCCTCGAGCTGTGCCGCCTCGGCCTCCAGGGCGTGGCAGATCGAGCGGAGCTCGCTGTCGCGGCCCGCGTAGCCGCGGATGCGCTTGGCCGTGGACTCGATCGCGTGGCGCGCGCCCCGGAAGTCGCCCTGGCGATTGAGTCGGACGGCTTCCTGGCGGGCCCGCGCCGCGAACACCCGGGCAACGGCACGGTCCACCTCGCGGTCGCGCTCCTGGAGGTCCACGTCGCGGTCGGACGCGTACGCCCAGCTGAACTTCTCCCCGCCAGAGAGGACACTGTCGCGGTCCCGCACCTCGAGCATCGCGCCGGTGGTCCGGCCGATCTCTCCGTACGGGAACGCGACCCGCAGGACCAGCTCCACCTGCTGGGCCGATACGAGGTCGCCCAGGACGATCTCCGTCAGGCCGTCGCGCCGGCGGACCGGGTACGGGCTGAGCGCCTCGACGTCGATGGCGATGGGCGCCGTGACGGTCAGGACGACGTCGCGGGCGACGATATCGAGCGCCTCGCCGACCTCGCTCGTGACGTGGTCGCCGATGGAAGCGGCGTCGGCGATGTAGTAGAAGTGGCCGCCGCCGGCCGCCGCCATCGCCTGGAGCAGCCGCTCGTCGAAGTCGTCGCCCACCCCGAACGTCGTGGTGGACACGCCCCGGGCGCGCAACTCGCCAGCGTGGCGGGCCAGCTCCTCGGGATCGGTCATGCCGATGTTGGCGAGGCCGTCGGTGAGGAGGAGGCAGCGGTTGACGCCCTGGACCGAAAGGGCGAGCGCGACCTGCTCGGCTCCCCGCAGCCAGCCCTCGCCGAGGTTCGTGCTGCCCCGGGCGTCGATCGTTCGGAGGAGCTCGACCGCGTCGCGGCGCGCGGCGGTCGTGGCAAGGGTGCCGGGCACCACCACGTCGATCCGGTCGTCGTACACGACGATCGAGAAGCGGTCGTCGGCATGGAGGCGCGCGAGGGCATCCTCCACGGCCCGCTTGGCGAGCTCGATCTTCTGGCCCGACATCGACCCGGAGCGGTCGAGGACAAAGGCGAGGTTGACCGGGGGCCGGGCGCCCTCGCGCTGGGATTCGGGGGCCGTGAACTCGGCCAGGACGAAGCGGTTGCTGCGGTTGGCGGTACGGATGAGGCGGCGGTCGGTACGGGCGGTGAAGGTCACGATTGGTCTCCCTCGAAGATCGTTCGCGCGATCGAGATCAGTCGCTCGACGCGCTTGTTCTGGTGGCGGGTGAGTGGCCGGCGGATGTGCAGCTCCACGTCCGGGGCCAGGGCCAGGCGCTCCCACTGGGAGCGTTCCGGGCCGGGCGGGATCAGCGTCAGCTGCGTCGGTTCGGCGGTGACGGCCGGGCTGCGGAGGACCGGGGGTCCGCCGCCGGGGGCGGGCGATGCGGGGGGCGGTGGCAGTGGATAGGCCGGGGACGGCAGTGGATAGGCCGGCGGCGGCGCCGGTGCTTCGGCGACGCGGGCGCGAGCCCGGAGGGTGGCGTCGGACCCGAGGAGCCCCCGGATGTAGTCGATGGCCGCTTCGGGTTCGGGCTCCGGCGTTGTGATGTCGGCGAGCGCGGCGACCGCCTCGTCGTCGAGCCCCGCCACTCGGCTCCGGATCTCGGCGAGGGGCAGGTGCTCCCGCGCGAGGCGCTTGATGAGCTTCAGGCGCGCGAGGTGGCCGTCGCCGTACGTGGTCCCCGGCCCGAGCTTGCCGGGCGACGGCAGCAGCCCCTGGGCGACGTAGTAGCGGATGGTCCGCGGCGTCACGTCGGCCAGGTCGGCGAGCTCCTGGAGGCTGTACTGGTGTTCGGTCGGCATGGGCATAGTATAGACAGTGTCACGTGGCACTGTCAATACAGCGCAACACATCTTCGATACCTTGGGACTCTTCTCCCTCACCGCGCCCGCCAGCGAAGCGGCTCGATCTTCCGCGATGACTTGCCAGACGGCGCCTACGGCCCGAGGTGCGACCCAGTGCCTCCTCGATCTCCATGCCAGTGCTGATGAGTACGAATGAGTTACGCGATTCGATAGATTGACTCTTCCACACCGACCGGCTAGAGTCGGCGCATGCCATCACCTGATCGCACGCAACTCGAGACCGCACTGCAAGCCCTCGGCCAGCTCCTCCAGGCCCGCGGTCACCACGTTGAGCTGGTCATCATTGGGGGTGGCAATCTCATCCTGCGCGGGCTCGTATCGCGTCCTACCACCAGGGATATCGATCTCCTGGGACAGAAGACGGCCGAGGGCGTCGGAGCCACCACCTGCAGGATCTCCGAGAGCTCGGCCCGAACCGCGCTGAGCTCCTGGCGGCCGCTCGCTGGACGTTGACCCACGATCCATCTCCGGGGTACACAACGCTGCTCGGCGATTTCCTGAGTCACCTTGAGGTGGAGGTCATCGATGGCGAGCTCTCCTAGTCCGGCTCTTCGAGAAGCCGTCCTCAGCCGCATCTGGGCGCAGTGGATCGCCCTGGGCGTCGACGCGGTCGGCGCGGACGACCCAGGTGTCGTCGATCCGGAGGCGCTCATCGCGGCTACCGCGGAGCTGGGCGACATGGACGCGAGACTGCGGGATGCGAGTACGGACTGGTGCGTGGCATTTGGCCGATACGTGAACGGATCGAGGCTCAAGCAGGTCGTTCGGGAATTAGGGACGCCGGCGGATTCGATCGGCGAGTACGTAGCGACCGTCCATGCAGCTGGCGGTCCGGCCTGGCCGATGGCGACGGGGGCGCGACCGGAGTACGCGTCTCGCGGAAAGGCGCGAATGGACTCTGCGATGCCGCTGCCCCGCCTGCGCATCCGACTTCGAGCAGCGTTCGGGGTGAACGCACGGGCCGATGTGCTGGCAGCGCTGCTCAGCGAACGCGGGACCGGGCTGAGCGTTTCGGATCTTGCGCGACGAACCCGCTTCACGAAACCGAACGTCGCGTTCGCCGTGGACGCACTGGTTCTCGCCGGGCTGGTTCAAGCTCGGCCCGTCGGAAACGAGCGCCGCCTCCTACTTGCCGGGAAGCGCGAAATCCTTCCAGGGCTGCAACCAGGGATGGTGCAACACGATTGGGTCACACGGTTCGGGGTGATCCTCCGGGTGCTCCGGTTTGCAGACCAGATGGACGAGATGTCGACCCTCGTCCGGGCCATTGAGGCCAAGGCCGTCGTCCAGCCCCTGATCGAAGGCATCCGGCGCGAGAGACTGCCTCTTCCCGAGCTCGATGTTCAGGGAGAGGCGTTTGCTCCTGCCTTCGATCGCTGGGTCGTCGCGTTGTCTCGAGATCTCGAGGCCATCAAGTAGCCCGCTCCGCGGGTTCGAAAAGCGAACCGAGCGCGAAGCGCTCCGACAGGTAGTCCGCCAGCTCGAGGTAGACGGTCACCGGGCGAGGCGTTCGAGGATCTCGCGATTGCGCTCCATGCTGGCCTGCAGGCGCTGTCGGAAGTCGGGTTCCGACCGACGAGCCTCGATGTGGGCGGCGATCGCCCGCTGGATCTCTTCGTTGACCGACACCTTGTCGACGGCGGCGATCGCCTCGAGGGCTTCGGCCTGGTCGGCCGGCAGGCGCAGGGTGCGGGACTTGATCGTCATGGCGGCGTCC
>JANPDJ010000108.1:0-4727 GCA_031431395.1 Chloroflexota bacterium
CAGCCGCTCCGCGATCGACCGCGGCAGGATGTTCAGCAGGAGGCGCTCGTTGGCAGCGCTGAGGCCCTCCACCTGGCGGACCGCCGTGATGTCCGTGCCGTAGACGTTGATGGCGTCGTACTCGTACATGGAGACCACGCGGAGGCGGAAGATCCGCCCTTCGGCCTCGACCTCGAGGGTCGGGTGAGCGGAGTCGTCGCCGGCGGCGAGGATCCGGGCGAACACCGCCGGCTCCAGCTCGGCCCCCACCCGTGCGCCGAGCGCCTGCTGGACGAGCGCGCTCGCCGGGTTCGCGAACGTGACTTCGCCGGTGCGGCTCAGGCGGAGGACCGGGTTCGGGTTCTGGGTGGGAATGCGATCGATGGCCTTCTCCGCCGTCAGCTCCGTCCCGTACAGGTTGACGAACTCGAACTCCGGGATCAGCACGGGCGCGAGCCGGAACGTCCGGCCGCCTTCGGCGGGAACCTCGGGTGATGGCCCGGGGGGATCGGCCAGGGCTGCCTGGAGTTCGCCGAGGAGCCCGTCCGGGATGCGGTCGCCCACCTTGAGGCCCAGCGCCCGGGTGATCGGCAGGCTGGCTGCGTTCGCGTACGTGAGCAGGCCCTCCGGGCTCATCCGGAGCACAGGGTTGGGGTTGCGGTCGGGGAACCGGGCCACGACCTTCGCCGCCGTGATGTCCGTGCCGTAGACGTTGTAGGCGCCGAACTCCGGCAGGTGAACCGAGAGAACCTGGAACGTGCGATGGCCCTTGATCACCTCGAGTGTCTCCGGTGGCGTGGCCTCGGCCGCCGTCCGAATCCGTGACAGCGTGGCCTCGTCAAGGGTTCCGCCCACTTCGACCCCCAACCCTGCACGGACCGGCGCGCTCGCGTCGTTGGCGTACGTCATCCGCCCGTCCTCCGTGACCCGTATGACCGGGTTGGGGTTCTGGCCGGGGAACCGGTTGATGGCCGCGATCTCGCTCTCGAGAAGGGACGTCGTCACGGCGCTGCTCCGGCGTTCCAGCCGCAGGGCGATCACGCTCGAGCCTAGTGAGACGAGGAACGGCACCACGTACGTGATCGCGATCGGCAGCACCGCATCGGAACCCATCGTCCCGGCCCTGATCTCGACGCCGTGGTTCACGAGGGTGAGCAGACTCCCGACGCCGAGGCTGGTGATCGCCGCACGCACGAGGACGCTGCGATCGGCGGCAATGCGATACCAGGGCGGGGTCGCAGGCACGAGATGTCTCCACGGCTGCGCCGTGCGAACGGACCCGGCGCGGTCCGCACCAGCCTACGGGATGGCGGCGGGTTTCGAGCGGAGCCTTCGAGAACCCGGCGCTGTCCGTGCACGCCGCTCCCGGCATGGCACGGGTGGCCGCCCCTATCTCAGGCCGAGGTAGCTCTGGTCAGGTCCGCCAGGACCGGACGGATGGCGTCCTTCGCTGAGCCGCTGACCATCTACCGGGCCGCCGGCCGGTCGCAGTGATCCCTGCACGACACGTGCAGGCAGTCGTATTCGTCTGCGGCCGGCCGGGGACCGGTGGTACGTATTAGGGTTTGACGGCCAGCCAGTTGGTGTAGACGCCGTTCCCATCGCCCGGCGCCTTGTCGCCCTGGAAGAAGTACAGCGGCAGTCCGTTGTACGTCACCTGGAGGGCGCTGTTGTCGGCGCGCGTGATCGTCCCAAGCTTGCCGGTGACCCCGGCACCGCCGACGGGAGTCGCGCCGGCGGCCACGGTCAGGGCGGGCCACTTCGTGAGGCAGCCGCCGGTGCACGTGCTCGTCCCGCTGTCCTTCACGTCCTTCGTGAACGTGTACACGGTCATGCCGTTGGATCCGGCAACGAGCACCGTCCCCAGGGTGCCGACGCTCTTCGCCTCAACGGCGTTGCCGGACGCCACGGTGGCCGCGGAAGGAGCAGCGGTTGCGGCCGCGGCGGTCGGGGTGGCAGCCGGCGCCGAAGTAGCACCCGCGCCGCTGCATGCCGCAAGCGCCAGGGCAACCATCGTGAGAACGCCGATGCGAGCGAGTCGTGGAGACGCCATGAGTAGTCCTCGCAGTAGTGATGCTGGATCGACTCGGAACCCGAGCTCACGGCCCATTACGTTGGGCCGGGCGTGTCGGTTTTCGAGACGAGTGGCGCCGGCGGCCACCGTACCGTCGCGACCGGTCGGCCTCGGGCGCTTGCTACGCTGGCGTGATGAAGGACACGGGGACCGCCGGACTGGTCGGTCGCGCTCCGTGGTCCGGCTTCACGACGCTCCGCGAGGGCTCGCTACACGCGGCGCTGAAGGCCCGTTACGCGGCGAGGATCACGGGTGCGCGCGTGGAGTTCCCCGTGGAGGGCTTCATCGTGGACGTGGCGGGCCGGGACGAACTCGTGGAGATCCAGACCGGGAGCTTCGGTTCGGCCAGCCGCAAGCTCGAGCGGCTCGTCGCCTCGCACCAGGTCGTCGTGGTCCACACGATCCCGATCGCCAAGTGGAACGTTCGGGTTGATGCCGACGGCGTGGTCCTGGGACGCAGGCGCTCCCCGAAGCGCGGCATCGCCCTCGACCTGTTCGACGAGCTCGTCCACATCGCGGCGCTCATGACCCATCCCAATTTCCGGATCGAGCTCGCGCTCACGTGCGAGGAAGAGATCCGCGGGCCGATCGCCGAGGGCGCCAGGTATCGCTACCCGCGCGAGTGGAGGCGCCTGGACCGCCGACTGCTCGACGTCATCGCGACGCTTCGCATTGACACGCCGGCCGATCTGCTCTCTCTGCTTCCCCCCGGCCTGCCCGAGCCGTTCACCACGGCCGACATCGCCGCCGCCGCAAGGCGCTCGAAGCGCCTTGCCATGCGCACGGTCTACTGCCTCGAACGATCCGGGGCGATCGCGCGCGGGCCCCGTCGCGGCCGGCTCGCCGAGTACAGTCGCCTGCCGCCGGCCCTGTGACGGCGCCCGCTTCGAGGTTCCTTCGCGCCTGGGCCGACAGCCGGGCCGCCTTGCCGGACGCAGCCGACGCGGCCCGGCGGCGGAACCACTCGACGGTCGCAGGGACCGATTCCTCGAGCGTCGTCCGCAGGCCGAAGGCGCGTTGGATCTTCGACGAGTTGAGCACGAACGGCTCGGCGAACTCGTACCACATCTCGGGGAACTCGCGGAGGATCGGCATGAACAGGCCGATCAGGCGGGTCGATCCACCTCGGCGCGGGGAGACGCGGCGGGCAAGCGCCCACGGCGGAACGCGATGTCGACTCCGAGCAGGATCCAGCCGACGCCGTTGAGCGCCGCGCCGACGAGTGCGGCCGGGACGAACAGCCAGGCGAGGTCGCCCCGTACCAGCTCGAGTCGGTCAATGCCGGTGAACGCAAGGACCGACCCGATCGCGAGCGCGAGGGCACCCCAGCGTGTGAGGGCGCCGAGATGCAGGCTCACGAAGGCGAAGGCCGCGTCTGCCCACCACATCGCGACCCCAGCGATGAACCACACGAGCCGGAACTCCGGATCGCCCAGCGGCGGCTGCGGGCGGCCGATGGACAGGATGATCATCGCGAGATACCAGGCGTTGGCAAGAATCGCGGGGATCGCAACCGCCAGCGAGAGGCGGTGGGAGACGGCCGCCTGGCGTCTGTGCACTGCGATGACGATCGCGATCGCACCCGCGTTGAACAGGACGAGCCGAACAGTCGTCAGCTCCCAGTTCCACGGGAGGTTCGGGAGGAAGGCCGCGACGAGCATGAGGCCGCCGATGATCCCGACCATGCCGAGCATTCGACTCGAGGTGGATGGCGCTGCCGCCATTGAGTGGGCCACGGTGCGGTTCCTCCCGGCGTGTTCCGACGCTGCCGTGACGGCCAGATCACGGATCGCGCGCAGCGAGGTGCGCGCGATCCCGCCAGGAGCACCGTCCAACTGTGCGTCACGCAACTGGTCGCCGAATAGCTGGACCATCTCCTCGGCGTACCTCGCCCTGAACTCGGGAGGGTAGAGGGCGAGCAGGCGCCGGTAGACCCGGGCGAGGGACGCTTCCGCCGGTCTCATCCGACGGCCTCGAGGGCCCAGGGTCTGGTCGCCGCGACGATCGTCTCAAGGCGTCGGACCTCAGCCGCGGCCACCGCCCGTCCGGACCCCGTGAGCCGGTAGTAGCGGCGGCGCTGGTCGTCGAGGTTCAGGTCCGGTCGAGCGTCGCACTCCTCGATGAGGCCATCGTCGAGCAGGCGCCTGATCGTCGTGTAGACCCCGCCAGGACCCAGGCGTGTTGCGCCATTGGTGATGCGGGTGACCTCTGCCATGATCGCGTACCCGTGCCGCTCCTCCGGCCCAATGGCGAGGAGGACGAGCAGGGCGGTTCGGGGCAGGGGCGGCGTGGCGATCGGCTGTGCGGTCGATGGCATGCTGCGAACTATATCCAATTCTGATGCATTGTCAACTGATAGATCAAGAAGCGGTTCGATCGGTTTCGCGGCGACGGTCTGGCGCGCCCGATGGTCCGAAAGCTGCGTGCCGCGACCCGCTCCCCTGATCTCGACCACATCGATTGGGCCCTCGGGTGCGATTACAGGGGCGGCGACGCAGCCCGAATGTCTCCAGGGCTGCGCCGTCAGACCGGACCCGCCGCGGTCCGTGACGGTCTGCGGGATGGCGGCGGGCAACGGGCACGAAACGGCGGGCGCGTCGGGCTTGGCGAACTCCAGGCACTCGAGGCCGGCTGCAGCCTCAGCCGCCTCGGGCCGGTGGCCGCCTCGGGCCGG
>JANPDJ010000109.1:0-4108 GCA_031431395.1 Chloroflexota bacterium
CGTGGTAGTGGCCCTCGAACTTCACGATCACGTCGCGACTCGTCGCGCCGCGGGCGATCCGCCAGGCGAGCTGGACCGCCTCCGAGCCGGTATTCGCGAACCGCACCATCTCCGCCGACGGCACGATCTCCGTCACGAGACGGGCGGCGTCGTATTCCGCGGCCGTCTCCGCCCCCAGCTGTACGCCGCGCGCGATCTGCCGCGTGACCGCCTCCACGACCGGGGCCGGGTTGTGGCCCAGGATGATCGGACCTGCGCCGCAGTAGTAATCGATCAGGCGGTTGCCGTCCACGTCCCACAGGATCGCGCCGTCCGCCCGATCCACCATGAGGGCGCCGGCCCCAATGCGGTAGTCGCTGGACGCGCCGCCGGGCAGGAACTTCGCGCCTTCGGCCATGCGCCGGCGCGTTTCCTCGAACGTCATGAGCGGCTTCGCCTGGTTCGTCGTCACGCCTCGGCCTCCTCGACTTCGTAGATGGTCTCGCCCAGCCCGATGACGCAGGATCCCCGTTCGTTGCCGAACCAGGGACGCCAGATGGGGTTGTGGAACGAGCCGCCCGGCTGACGGATCCCGTTGACCGTCGCGCTGGGCTGATGTGCCTCGGTAAGCATGGTGGTAATGAGCGCGTCGCGCGAGCTGGTGGGGCCTGTGGCGTAGACCGGCGGACTCAGGGTCTCCCAGCGCGCGTCCACGAGCAGGCCCTCCGCCTCGATGCGGAACGAGATGGCCCAATCGCGGGAACTCGTGCGCTGGAACCGGCCCGGCTGGGCGGGCTGGTCCGGATCCACGAGCGGGAACTGGCCGGGCCGCAGGCGATGGCCGATGGCAGCCGGGATGACGGGATTGTCCGTGATCACAGCCTCAATGGGCGCCACCCCGTCGATCCCCGTGGACCAGAGGTACGCGACGTGACCCGGCTCTGCGTCCGCCGCATAGCCGATCCAGTAGAGACTGAGGAAGAAACTCGGCCGCTCCAGCGCCGGGTCCGTCTTGAGTGCCATGATGAAGTGGTCCATCTGGCGCAGCACGCTGCGTGAAGCGATGATTGGTCCGTCGCGCACGAGCGCCCTCCACATCGTGATGAAGTGAGCATTCTCCGCCAGCACGGAGTCGTCCGTACGGTCGCCGGGACCACCGGCCGACGGAGGCCGCAGAGAACCCGACCAGCGCCGGCCGAAGCCGACCGCTGAGAACCAACGGCGGACGCCGGTCCCACAGACCAGGAGAGCCGAATGAAGATCACTGGCATCACCACCCACCTGCTCTCCGCCAACTGGGCGGCCGTCGACAAGCAGTGGGAGGACACGGGCGGCGGCTTCAAGAGCTCCGCGCTCGTGCGCATCGAGACGGACGCCGGCATCACTGGACTCGGCGAGATCATCATCGGGTACTTCGCGCCGGAAGCCGTCCCCACGCTCGTGGACTACTTCATCCCGCACCTGATCGGCAAGGACCCGCTCCAGACGAACGCGCTCTGGAACCGGATGTACGAGAGCAGCAAATGGTGGGGACGGTCCGGCGCCGCGGTGTCGGTCATCTCCGGCATCGACATCGCGCTGTGGGACATCAAGGGCAAGGCGCTCGGCGTCCCGGTGCACACGCTCCTCGGTGGCCTGATGCACGAGCGGATGCCGGTCTACGCCTCGATCGGCGGCATCCCCGACAACCTGGATGAGGCCGTGACGGCCGTCCGTCGCTGGGTGGACGAGGGCTTCCGGGCTGTGAAGCTGGGCCAGATCTCGAACGAGAGGTTCGGGTACGACACCATCGAAGGTGTCTACATCGACCGCCCGTCCACCGCGGAGTTCGCCCTCGATTCGGCGCGGCGGTTCGTGAAGTTGCGCGAGTCGTTCGGGCCCGGGGTGGATTTCATCATCCACAACCACATGGGCTCGCAGGCCTGGCCGCTGCCGATGAACCTCAACGAGGCCCTGCGGGTGCTCCAGGCGCTCGAGCCCGCTGCGCTGCTCTTCGCGGAGGAGCCGCTGCCGTACGAGGACATCGCCGGCTACGCCAACCTGCGCCAGCGGACGTCCACGCCGATCGCCGGCGGCGAGATGCTGGCCGGCCTGCACGAGTTCGCGGCGTTCATCAACGCTCGCGCACTGGACATCGTCCAGCCGGACGTCTCCTTCTGCGGCGGCATCACGACGACCTGGGAAGTCATGCAGCTGGCATCGGCCAACTTCATCCGCACCGCACTGCACATGGGCGGCTCATTCGGGCCCGCGTACGCGGCCGGGCTGCACCTCTCGTTCGCGCACAAGGACGCGATCATCCTCGAGACGCTGCCGGTGGCCATGCCGCTGATCCGGGAGGTGCTCCAGTTCCCGCTGGAGCTCGTCAACGGCGGGTTCGGGCCGCCTCCGTCGGACCTGCCCGGGCTGGGCGTGGAGGTATCGGAGGACATCCTGCGGCGCCATCCGTTCGTACCGGGGTCAGGCGAGCGGGGATAGGTTCGGGCGAGGAAGCGCGCCGGTCTCTACCTCCCTTCCACCTGGCCATGGCAATCGGTGCATTGCGCCGCGGGGCGGCCCAGCGGCCCGGCGTCACTTGGTCGTGGCACGACTCGTAGAAGCCGATCATCACCTCGGGGCGCGCCAAATCCCGATGCTCCCCGCACGAATCGCCAACGCTCGGGCGGCAAGGGCAGTCGCCTGGGCGCCTGCGAGTCGCTGCTTGACTGGCTGGTGCCGAGACGGCGGGCCGGCGCCATACCACTCGTGGTGTGACCGAGAAACGGAATTGTCGGGTGGGGCCGCCCTACGATGGACGTTCGCAGACACTCGAGAGGACGGGACAGTGACGGTTGGCTTCGGGATCATCGGAAGCGGGAACATGGCGCGCGTCTACGCTGAGGCGCTGGCGACCCAGGTCACTGGAGGGCGCCTGGTGGCCGTCGCCGGGGGGACGCGGGCGGCGAGCCTGGCGGCCGAATACGGGGTCGGTGTGGAAGCCTCCGGCGACGATCTCATCGCACGAGCGGACGTCGATGCGGTTGTCATTGCCACACCGCACACCAGCCACCTGCCGTACACGAGGGCCGCGGCTGCGGCCGGCAAGCATGTGTACTGCGAAAAGCCGATGGCCGTCACGACGGCCGAATGCACCGCGATGATCCGCGCCTGCCGGGATGCCGGCGTCCTCCTCACCGTCGCGAAGCAGTCGCGCCAGAGCGAGACAACGGTGGAGGCAAAGCGGCTCATCGATTCGGGCACGATCGGCGAGGTGCGGATGATCCGCATTCTCGCCAGCATCGTGGGTTGGGACGTTGCCCCGGACGGCTGGATCGTGGACCCGAATGAGGGTGGGGCCTACCTCGACTGGGGGGTCCACGGCTGCGATGCGCTTCGCTGGATCACCGGCAGCAACGCCGTGCGTGCATACGCGACCTTTGCGAACTATGGCCACATCAACGCACCGGACCCCACGGTGATGGTCCAGTACGAAATGGACTCCGGCATGATGGTCCAACTGTGGATGAGCTACGAGATGCCTGCCCCAGGCCTTGGCTCCAACTTCCAGTTCACGATCGTCGGCTCCACTGGGATCATCGAGCTCGACCGCTACAGCGTTCGGGTAGGCCGTGGCGATGGCTGGGAGACGCTGATGGAGCTGGACCGCTGGACGCAGGCCAGCCAGCCAAAGCATCCCCATCGGATCGCACTCAGCGCCCGGCAGGTCCAGGACTTCGTGGACGCCATTCGTGACGGCCGCGAGCCGGCGATTTCCGGCGAGGAGGGTCGCGCTGCGGTGGAGATGATCGAGGCTGCCCGCAGGTCCGCCGCGACCCACCAGGCCGTGGAGATCCCACTCCGCGACTGACGGCTCTTCCAGCCTCGCCCATACCCCGGCCGTCGACGGGTTCTACTCTTCGCAGATGTCGGAGTCTCCGCGTCCCGCCGCACGAACTCCGGTCGTGGACATCCACGGCCACACGCTGGATCTCGCGTTCCATACCAGAAAGCCGCTCAACGCCGCGCTGGGCGGCACGACGGACGTGCCGCAGATGCGTGCCGGCGGGGTCAGCGTTCAGCTCAACGCCTGCTGGACGCCGGACATGGCGCTGAGCGGGCCGCACGACCATTCGGTCGAGAACCCGCGCGC
>JANPDJ010000110.1:0-3031 GCA_031431395.1 Chloroflexota bacterium
GCCAGTCCGATCCCCACCGACAGGAGCAGATAAAGAATGATGAACCCGAGAATCATGCAGACGGTGTCGACATAGGCGGCCCGATTCGCTGAGATCCTGGCAAGCGCCAGTTCGGTTCCTGTGTCATCGGCACCGGGCTGGTACACGACGGACTCAAGGACGGCCATCGCTCGACCTCCGCCAAGAGATTACGCACAGGCGCGCGACATCCCACGGCCCGGAAGCCTGCTCTTGCCGCGGAAGACAGCCGGAGGTTCCTGCCAGGGTCACATGTCGACGGCATGAGCAGTTCACGACCGCTTGCGAATGTCAAGCGAAAACAGGACCACCGTGATCGCGTAAAGCGGGACCACCTCGATGTGGAGTGGACCTGGGTCAGCTGAGCGTTGGCGACCTCCTTCGATCAGTCGGGGGTGGACGTGACGGGGGCCTCGTCGAGCCGGCCCTCACGGGCGGCAAGGCTCTCGCGGAAGCGGTAGGACGAGCCCCGGAACTCGAGCAGGTGGCAGCGATGGGTGAGCCGGTCGAGGAGCGCCGCGGTGAGCCGCTCGTCGCCGGCGAAGACGCTCGTCCAGTCAGCGAACTCGAGGTTGCTCGTGATGATCAGGGCACCTCTCGTATAGCGGTGGGCCAGGAGCGTGAAGAGCAGCTGGCTCTGGTCGGCATCGAGACGCACGAAGCCGAGCTCGTCGCAGATCAGGAGATCGAGCCGATCGAGCGCCGCCTCGAGCTTCGAGAGACGATGCTCGGCCTGCGCCTCGGCGAGTTCGGTGACGAGCGAGGCCACGGTCACGAAGCGGACCCGCTTGCCAAGCCGGCAGGCGGCGAGGCCCAGCGCGGTCGCAACGTGGGTCTTGCCGGTGCCCGGTGGGCCGACGGCGAGGATCACCTCGCGTCGGCTGAGGTAGGCACCCCGGGCGAGCTCGGCGACGAGCGGCGCGTTGAGCGCAGGCAGGGCACCGAAGTCGAACCCCGACAGCTCGTGGAACTCCGGGAAGCGGGCCGCCGCGATGCGGGTCCGCTCGACGCTCGCGTCCCGTCCGGCGACCTCGGCCGAGAGAAGCGCCGCCAGGAACTCGAGCGGTCCATGGCCGGCGGTCGCCGCCTCGCTGGCGAAGCGGACGGCCTGGTTCGCCATGACCGGCAGGCGCAGGCGCCTGGCATGGGCGTGCACCAGGAGCTCGGGCACGAGCGTGCTCATGCGCGCGACCCGAGCAGGCGGCTGTACTGCCCGACATCGCCGGCCGGGACGGCCACACCGGCCAACGCCGGCGGGAGCGGGATCCGTGGGCTGATCGTGACCAGCGTTCCGGTGAGCGCCGCCCGGACGCCGGCGGCCGTCACGTCGCCCCGGGCGAGAGCGGTGGCGCAGGCCGCCCGCCAGCGGACCGGCTCGACGTCGGCACCCAGGGCGCAGATCGCGAGGAAGGCACGATGAGCCGAGCGCCGGTCATCGGTATGGGTCGCCTCGAGGGCGTCGAGGATGGCCTGCGCCTCGGCCGGGAAGGCGGCCTGGCGGACGGGGATCGCGTTGGCGAAGGCACCGGGCTTGCGTACGAGCGCCGGCAGGTAATGCCAGAAGTCGGTGGTGAGCGTCCCCCTGGCCGTCGCCCGCGGGTGGCGGGCGACGATCGTCGTGGCGGTCCACAGCTCGACCGTGGTGGCGTATGCCCGCAGCCACAGGGCGGCCCCGGCATGGCGGACCGGCACCGAGTAGCGGCTGCCGTCGAAGGCGACGAGGGCCTGGGCCGAGGCCCGGACCGGATGACGGGTGCACGGCAGGAACGGGCGGACCGGGAGCGGGGCCAGCAGTGGCCGTTCGGCGGCGAAGCGCTGGCCGACCGTGTCGGTCTGGCGCGCCCGGTGCCTCCGCTCCTCGGCCGCCGTGGCCCGGGCCAGACGCAGGTTGAGCTCGTCGAGCGAGTCGACCTCGGGGACGGGCACGAGGTATGTTCGCCGGGCATAACCGACGAGCCCTTCGACGAGGCCCTTCTCATGGCCTTCGCCCGGGGTGCAGTGGTGGGCCCGGAAGCGGTACGCGCTCTGGAGGGCGAGGAACTCGGGCGCCGGCTGGAACGTGCCCCGCCGGAACGAACCCAGGCCCGACGGGTTGTCGTACCAGATCTCGGCCGGTGCCCCGCCCCATGTCTCGAAGGCGCGGACGTGGCCGTCGAACCAGGCCGCCCGGTTCTCGGCCGGATAGGCGACGACGACATCACGGGTCGAATGGGCCAGTCGCGCAAAGAAGAGTGAGACGACCGATTCGACACCGCGGATCCGGACGCGTGCCTCACCGAAGTCGACCTGGGCCTCGGCGCCCGGATCATGGGCGAGCGGGATCGTCACCCCGCGCAGACTCGCCCGGCGGTGCTCGCGCACCCACGCCCGGACGGTCGGCTCGCCGCCGGCGAAGCCGTGCTCGGCGACCAGGCGCTGCCAGACCCGCCGGGCGGTATGGCGCTGCTTGTGGTGGACCGCCTCATCGGCCTCGAGCCAGCCCTCGATGAGCGGGGCGACCGCGTCCATGACCGGGGCCGGCCGGCGCCTCGTGCGCCGGTACGTCCAGGGACCGGGATCGTCGAGGGCCCGGCGGATCGTCGTCCGGCTGTGGTGGAAGGCTCGGGCGAGTTCGCGGATGCTCGACCCTTCCCGGAAGTGGGCGTACCGGATACGCTCGATATCGACCATCTTGATCAACCTCTTCTCCAGGGCGGCTGCGGCTTCAATCACCGGCACCGTACTGGTTGACTGGGGGGTCAAGGTGGTCCTGCTTTAGGCGATCATTCCGCCCCTGAGTGGGTCCATTTCACGCTATCACTCGCAGCAGTGGGCCGAGCCCACGTTCCTGGATTTCGTCGAGTACCTATCGGACATGTCGCGCGGCGCGCCCATCCTGCTCCTCTGCATCGCCCGGCCAGAGCTTCTCGACGAGCGTCCGGGATGGGCCGGTGGGCATCTGAACGCAACCACGGTCCTCCTCGAACCGCTTGGCGACAAAGACGTCGCTCGACTGGTTGTGAACCTGCTGGGT
>JANPDJ010000111.1:0-4398 GCA_031431395.1 Chloroflexota bacterium
TGATCCTGCCGCCGGCATCGCGCTGGGCGACCATCAGCGTGTTGCCCTGGCTGTTGCCGAACTGGCGGTTGGGATCGCTGATATTCGTCGCGTAGAGGTCGATCAGGCCATCGCCCGTCAGGTCGGCGGCCGCGACGCCCATGTCGTTGCCCACGTGGGTCAGCCCCAGGTCCTTCGATTTGTCGGCGAACACACCGTGATCGTTTTCGAAGAAGTAGTCGGGCCGGTGGTCCTCTGCGACGTACAGGTCCGGCCAGCCATCCCCCGTGAAGTCGGCGAAGATCGACGTGAACGAGTCCTGCGTGATCTCGCCGAGGCCAACGTCCGCCGTGACGTCCCTGAACGTGAATCCGCCGAGGTTCTGGTAGAGCACGTTGCGGCCGGGGAACTGCCCCTTGACCGTAGTTGGCTGCGCGGGCTCGCCGCCCAGTTCAAGCGTCCAGTAGGTGATGTAGAGGTCCAGTAGGCCGTCGTGGTTGAAGTCCGCGAGCGACAGCCCGCCGACCAGGTAGCCGACGGGCGCGAAACCGGAGTTCTCCGTGGCGTCGGCGAACGTGCCGTCGCCGTTGTTGCGGTAGACCCGCGACGGGGAACCCGCCTGCTTGCCGTCCCAGTCGTTGATGACCAGCAGATCCGGGTGGCCGTCGTAGTCCAGGTCGGCGAACGCCGCGACGCGACTGCCCCCGGTGTTCTTGAGCCCTGCCTGCTCCGTGACATCCGCGAATCGGGGCGCGGCGCCCGCGCCGCGGTTGCGGAAGAAGCGGTTCGGATGGCCCTGCTGGCCGAGCAGGAGCACATCGAGGTTGCCACTGCCTGCCGTATCGGCAACGGCCGCCCCGTTGCCCATGTTCCGCAACATCACAGACATCATGGGATTCCCCGCGGCCGGGGTGACCCCGTAGGCGCCACGGAACGTCAGGCCGGTTTCGCTCGCCACGTTCTGGCAGAGGCCGGGTGCCGCTGCGGCTTTCGGCGGATTGAGCGCGCCCGTAGCCGCGATGACGCCGGCCGTCACGACCAGCGCAGTCAGCGCAACGGCACCGACCGCCGCGAGGCGCCTGCGCGGGCGCGGAGAAGCGGCGGTCGTGGTCATGGTCAGCGGGAATCGCCCTTCTCGCCGGCGGCCGCGCGGAATTCGTCCCACGCCGTCGATACCAGCGCCGCGTCCGCGAGGAGGTCTGCGGCCGTCTGGGCGAGGCAGGTCGCACCGATCAGCGCCACATCCTGCGCGTGCGGCGTGGCGGCCAGTTCCCGGAACGCCTCGGAGTGCAGCGGAACGGGCTCAGCGGTGATCGCGAGCATCGGGTGGATGGTGGGAACCGTGAAGCTCACGTTGCCGATGTCGGAACTGCCGAGCCGTGGCGAGTGCGGGCCGTCGGGCATCCCCGCGGCCTCGAGGTGCGCCCGGAACCGCCCGCCGATGGTCTCGTTGTGGCGCATCGTGCGGGCGTGCGCGAACCAGCGGACGGTCCCCTGCGTGCCGGTGGCCAGGGCGGCCGCGCGCACCATGCTCTCCAGCCGCTCCCGCATGAGCGCGTGGTAGGCATCGTCGAGCGAGCGCAGGCGGATCTGGCCGGCAGAGCGGCCAGGGATGATGTTCACGGCGGAGCCGCCGTCCGTGATAATCCCGTGCACGCGAGCGTCCGTGCGCAACTGCTGCCGCCAGAGGCCGATGCCTCCGAAGAGCAGGAGCATCGCGTCAAGCGCATTGCGGCCACGCCAGGGATCAGTGGACGCGTGGGCCTGGACCCCCGTGAATACCACCTCGGCGTCGATGGAGGCCAGCAGCTCCATCTCGACCTGCGTCTGGTTGGACCCGTGGACCATCATGGCGGCGTCGATCCCGGCGAACAGCCCGTCGTCGATCATCACCTGCTTGCCCGCGAGATCCTCCTCGGCCGGGGTGCCGAGGAATACGACGCTGCCCGGCAGGCTGTCCCGAACAGCGGCCAGCGCGATCGCCGCGCCGACCGCGGCCGCGGAGATCAGGTTGTGGCCGCAGCCGTGGCCCAGGCCGCGGAGCGCGTCGTACTCGGCGAGGATCGCGATGGTGGGGCCTTCGCCGGCGCCGCCCCGGAGACGTCCGCGAACGGCGGTGTCCAGGGAACCGGCAGGGCGTTCCACCTCGTAGCCGTGGCGGGTCAGGGTCTCCGCGACCCACGTCGACGCCTGTCGTTCCTCGAGCCCCGGCTCCGGGTTCTCGTGAATGCGGCGCGAGAGGTCCAGAATCTCCGCCCGATTCGCCTGGACGGCTGCCGCGAGACGCGTGGGCCGGTCGCCATCCATCGTCTTCGTCACTCTGTCATTCTGCCGGTCTGCGGTTTCGCTTGCTTCCCCCCCAAGCCGAGGTCACGTTTCCATGGTCAAGAGCCTGTTTGCGCAGGGCGGCCGCGCCGTTGTCGCCGAGATCCCCGTCCCGACGCTTCGGCCGGGCGAAGTGCTCGTCGCGCCCTCCTTCTCCGTCGTAAGCGCGGGCACCGAGACGTCCACGATCAAGATGAGCGCCGACCCGGCGCGGATCCACGACCACGACTACCCGGCGCCGGACGGCCACCGGTTCGGTCCGCAGCTGCGCTCCTCGTCCGTGCGCTGGAACGGCCCGGCTCCGCGGGGAGGGCCGCCCGAGTACGCGCTGATCGGCTATTCGCTGGCTGGGCGCGTCGTGGATGTCGCCCCGGATGTCACGGACCTCCAGCCCGGGGATCGCGTTGCCTGCAGCGGCAGCCAGTGCTCGCACCACGCTGAACTGGTGGCTGTCCCGCGCAACCTGGTTGCCCGGGTTCCCGACGGTGTCGCCCTGGATTCGGCTGCGTTCATCACGCTGGGCACGATCGCCATGGAGGCAGTCCGGCTGACACGGGCAACGTTCGGCGGCACGATCGTCATGTACGGCCTTGGGCTCCTGGGCCTGCTCGGGACGCAGATCGCCACGGCCGCGGGGATCTACACGGTGGGCCTGGACCTGGATCCCCGGCGGCGAGCTGACGCGGCGCGCTTTGGGGCGATCGCGACGCCGGACCCGGCCGATGAGGCGGAGGTGACCCGGGTGGTGCAGGAGCTGACGGGCGGCTTCGGGGCGGACGGCGTGGTGCTCGGCGTGGTGACCACGTCGAACCGCCCGATGAACCACGCGTTCGAGTTGTGCCGGCAGAAGGGCCGCGTGGTGGGCCTGGGCGCCTTCGGCACGACGATCGACCGCGAGACAATGGTCTGGAACGACGTGACGCTGGTCATGCAGCTGGCCTACGGACCCGGCCGGTACGACCAGGTCTACGAGGAAGGCAACGTGGACTACCCCATCGGGTACGTCCGCTGGACGGAGAACCGGAACGCGCAGCACTTCCTCCGCCTGCTGTCCGAGGGCCGCGTGGACCCGCTCACGATCCAGCCCGAACGGTTCGCGTTCGCGGACGCGCCGGCGGCGTATGAGCGCCTGCTGAAGCCGGACCGGCCACCGACGCTGCTCTTCGAGTACCCCGAGCGCCCATAAGGCCCCCCACTGGTCGAAAGGAAGAACCGGCCGCCCGTGTTTCGGGCGGCCGGTCCTGTTGCGCGTCCGGAGGTTCGACAGTCCTCCGCCGTGCGGCTTGCTCGCTATGGGCCGACGATGACGATCGTGCCCCTCATGCCGGCCTCGAAGTGGCCTGCCTCGTGGCAGGCGAAGGCGTATGGTGCCAGCCCGCCGAAGGTGTAGGTCAGTGTCTTGACGTGGTGGCTCTCGATCGCCTCCGCCTCGATGACGATCTGGCCATCGATCTTGTCGGCATCCACCCGGTCCGCGGGACCCATGGCCACTTCGTGCGCGGCCTTGCCCTCGTTGGTGACGAGGAACTTCACGGTCTCGCCCGGGGAGACGTTCACCTGGTCGGGATCGAACTTGAGCTTGTCGCTCATCCCGACCTTGACGAGGCGGGGGCTGTCAAGCGTGCCGACCGCGGGCACATCCGGTCCCACGACGACCACGTAGCCCAGCATCCCGGCCTCGAAATGCCCCGGCTCGTGACACGCGAAGGCGAATGGCCCGGGGCCATCGAAGGTGAACGTCAGCGACTTGGTCTCGCCTGCCGCGATGCCCTGGACTTCGGGTGTCCCCTCCTTGTCGGCGAAGGCGTCGTCCACGGGGCCGAGCATGAACTCGTGGTCGGCCTTGCCCGCATTCTTGATGTTGAAGGTGACCGTCTCGCCTTCCGCCACGGTGATGACGTTGGGGAAGAACGTGAGCTGGTCGTCTGACGTCAGTGCGACGACGCGCGGAGTGGCCACCGTGCCCGGCGTGAATCCCAGCGTCGGGGCAGGCGTGGCGGTGGGCGCCGCCGTGGGCGCAGGCGTTGGCACGGGCGTGGGGGCGACCGTGGGCGCGGGCGTTGGCGGGGGCGTGGGCGCGGCCGTCGGCGCCGG
>JANPDJ010000112.1:0-30945 GCA_031431395.1 Chloroflexota bacterium
CGAGCGGCAGGACGGCCGCGTGAGCGTTCGGATCGACGATTTCATCTCGCCGTCGATCCTGGAACGGCTCGCCGGCCACGAAGGCGTCCTCGCCCCGCAGGTCGACGACTGGCGCGCGATGGTGGACTCGGTCGCGATCGATGCCGCTTACGACGGCCAGATCTTCGACATCGACCTCGTGGACATCCCGGAGCGGAAGTCGGACCTCGTCGACGGTACCTACGACGTCGCCATGGATCCAGCGTCAACCCTGCCCGTGGCGGTCCGGATCACGGATATGCTGGGCGAAGAGGTTCTCGTGGTGGAGGACCGGTCCGCGGAGTGAGGGCATGGCGGGACGCATCGTTCGGGAACGGATCGACCCGCGGCTGACGGCGTCGCTGTTCGCGAACTACCGCAGCGCCATCGACGCGCTGCTTGAACTGGTGGACAACGCGATCGATGCACGCGTTCCCGGGAAGCCGCTTCAGGTCGAGATCGCGATCCGGCCCGGAACCCTCAGCGTCACGGCCGTCGGCGGCGTCGGGATGAGCCCCGCCCAACTTGAACGCGACTACCTGCGCTGGGGCGGCTCCCGAAAGCGACCCGGCGAACAGATCGGGCGGTACGGCCAGGGCGGCAAGGCCGCCGTGGGGCACCTGGGCAATCGGCTGTCCGTACTCGTGAGCCCCATCGGCGACAGTCGGGCGTATGGGTTCGAAGACCCCGCGTACCGCGATCGCGCGCGTCTTCGGACCTACGAGCTGCATGAGCGGTCGAAGCCGGTCGCCCCAGAGCTCGGTTATGTCCGCATCGAGATCGGCGAGGTGGACAAGCGGCTGGAGCCGGCGCGTGCGGCGTCCCGCCTCGCAGAGACCTACCGGCCGTTGCTTGGGCACGGCGACGTGCAGATCCGCGTCAATCGTGCGCTCGTCGTGCCGGCGGAGTTCCCGTTGGAGTCGCGTCACGATGTCAGGGTTCGGGCCGGCGGCCGCATCGTCGCCGGCTGGTACGGGCTGCTGCCGGACCCGCCGCCACCCGGGATCGAGCCGGGGATCCGTGTCTACCACCTTGGCCGCCGGATCGGCGATCCGGCATGGTTCGGCCATCCGGGGCCCGCGCAGCATCCTGCGCTCAATCGACTCGTCGGAGAACTGGAACTGCCGCACGTGCCGGTCACGATGAACAAGAGCGACGTGGACCGCGACAGCGCGGAGTGGGGGGCCGTGGAGGCCCGGATCCACGCGCTGCTCCGGCCGGTGGTCGTCCGCCTCACGCGCGAGGAGGGCACGGCGCCCAGCCCGGCGGCCGCCCGCACCGCAGACCAGGTCCGGCGCATCCTCGCGCGGGCGCTCCGCCTTCTCGAGTCCGGCAAGCTGTTCGAAAGCGACATCGTCGTGGGAGGCGACGGACCGAAGGACCAGCTGAGCCTCGACCAGGCGACGACCGCTCCGCCCGAAGGGGTGGCCGCAGAGTCGCCCGCGCCCGAACCAACCGGCGACTCCGGCGCACCAACCGATGGTGAACCCGCGCCCCCGCCAATCCGGAAGGCGGGTTCGGCGGGCAACGGGAAGGCGAAGACGGCCGCCGAAGTCGTGGTTCGGGCGCTGGACGCCCGTCTGCGCAGTGCAATGGTCGTGGAAGATGGCGTGCGCCGGGTGATCATCAACTCGCGGTATCCGCTCTACGAGGTCCGCAAAGGCGACCTCTGGTACCAGCTGGAAACGGCACTGCGCGAGGTCTGCGTGACGATCCCAGAGGCCACCGTGCCGGAATTCGAGCGCAAGGTCAACGAGCTGATGCTGGTGTCCCTCGCGCTCACGGAGCGGCGTCGCAGGCCGACGAAGCGCCGCCCCACGGCCCGCCAGCCGAAGGCACCCTGGGCAAAGAGTTGATGAGGCGCGGGCGGCGACCGCATCAGATGCGTCCGCGTGTATCATCAGGCATCATGCGGACGACTCTTGACTTGGATCCCTCAGTGCTCCAGGAGCTCAAGCACCGCCAGCAGCGCGAGGGAAAGTCCCTCGGCCAACTCGCTTCCGAGCTGCTGGCCCGGGCGCTGGCGGAGGAGCCCACCCCGCGACCGCCGTTCCGCTTCTATTCCCAGCCGATGGGCGCCCTGGTCGACCTGGAAGACCACGATGCCGTGGAGCGGGCACTGGAAGGCTCGTGACATTCGCGATCGACGCCAACATCCTGATCTACGCGGCGGACGACATGAGCCCATTTCAGCCGGCCGCCGTCAGGTTTTTCGAGCGCGTGGCCGATGGCCCGGAGCTGGCGTACGTCTTCTGGCCCTCCGTGATGGCGTACCTGCGGGTTACGACGCGTTCGACCGTCTTTCAACACCCACTGAGCCAATCACGCGCCCTCGAAAACATCGATCGCCTGCTCGCTCTGCCCTACGTCGTCACCACGGGTGAGCGAGAGCACTTCTGGCCGCATTTCCGGGACGTGCATGCCGACGCGCTGCCCACAGGCAACCTCGTGTCGGACGCACACCTGGTTGCACTGATGCTGGAGAACGGCGTGCGCACGATCTGGAGCCACGGCCGCGATTTCCGACGCTTCCCCGCAATTCGAGTCCGGGATCCCGTTGAGGACCCAGAGGCGCGTTGATCCCGCAGAACCGTCTACGCAACTTCTCGATCATCGCCCACATCGACCACGGCAAGTCAACCCTGGCCGACAGGTTGCTGGAGATGACGCACACGATCGATGCGCGTCAGATGACCAGCCAGGTCTTGGATTCCATGGACCTGGAGCGGGAGAAGGGCATCACGATCAAGGCACGCGCCGTGCGGCTGGACTACACGGCCGATGACGGCCTGACGTACGGCCTCAACCTGATCGATACCCCCGGCCACGTGGACTTCGCCTACGAGGTCAGCCACTCGCTCCAGGCGTGCGAGGGCGCGATCCTCGTCGTGGATGCCGCCCAGGGCATCGAGGCGCAGACCCTCGCGAACGTGCACCTTGCCATGCGCGAAGGGCTCACGATCATCCCCGTTCTCAACAAGATCGACCTGCCCTCGGCACAGCCCGAGGTCGTCATGGACGAACTGGAGAACGTTCTCGCGATCCCGCGGGAGGAGGTCCTGCTCGCTTCCGCGAAGGAGGGCACCGGCGTTGCCGCGATCCTCGAGGCGATCGTCAAGCGGGTCCCGCCCCCGAAGGGCGATCCGGAGGCCAGGCTCCAGGGCCTGATCTTCGACAGCCACTACGACGCCTACAAGGGCGTGATCGTCTACGTGAGGCTTGCGCAGGGCACGCTCCACGCGCACGACACCATCCGGCTGATGCAATCGGGTGCCCAGTCCGAGCTGCTTGAGCTGGGTGTCTTCCGGCCGCAGATGGTCCCCACGCAGCAACTGCAGGCGGGCGAGGTGGGGTACGTCGCCACCGGGCTCAAGAGCGTGCGTGACGCCCAGGTTGGCGACACGCTCACGAATGCCGCGGCGCCGGCCGCTGAGCCGCTGCCCGGCTACCACGAGGCGAAGAGCCTCGTCTTCGCCGGGGTGTACCCGTTGAGCGGCGAGGACTACCCGCTGCTGCGCGATGCGCTGGAAAAGCTGCACCTCAACGACGCCTCGTTCACGTTCGAGCCCGAGAGCTCCGTCGCCCTGGGCTTCGGGTTTCGCTGCGGATTCCTTGGTCTCCTCCACATGGAGATCGTCCAGGAGCGCCTGGAGCGCGAGTTCAGCCTGGACCTGATCGCATCGGCGCCGTCCGTCGAGTACCAGGTCGTCCTGACGGCAGGGCGGGGCGAGCTCACCGTGGACAACCCATCGCTGCTGCCGAACGTCGGCGAGATCGAGGAGATCCGGGAGCCCTGGGTGAAGGTCAGCGTGATCACACCCAGCACCTTCATCGGGCCGCTCATGGAGCTCTCCACGAATCGCCGTGGCACGTTCCAGGATATGGAGTACGTGGACCCGCAGCGCGTGATGATGCACTTCGAGATGCCCCTTGCAGAGCTGATCGTGGACTACTTCGACCAGCTCAAGAGCCGCACGCAGGGCTATGCCTCGATGGACTACGAGGAGATCGGGTACCGCGCCGCGAATCTTGTCAAGGTGGACGTCCTCGTGGCAGGGGAGCCCGTGGACGCCCTTTCGGTCATCGTGACCAGGGATCGGGCGACATCCACCGGCCGCCGGCTCATCGAGAAGCTCAAGGACCTCATCCCGCGACAGATGTTCGAGGTGCCCATCCAGGCCGCCGTGGGCTCCAACGTCATCGCTCGCGAGACGGTTCGGGCCATGCGCAAGAATGTCCTGGCCAAGTGCTACGGTGGCGATATCTCGCGCAAGCGCAAGCTCCTCGAAAAGCAGAAAGAGGGCAAGCAGCGCATGAAACGGGTCGGGTCCGTCG
The DNA here is from genome assembly GCA_031431395.1 of Chloroflexota bacterium. Taxonomy (GTDB): domain Bacteria; phylum Chloroflexota; class Limnocylindria; order Limnocylindrales; family CSP1-4; genus VGPE01. The sequence goes on from JANPDJ010000112.1 coordinate 4,354, forward strand.
AGATCCCGCAGGAAGCGTTCCTGGCCGTACTTCGCATGGACGAGGACTGACAGTCCCAGTGGGCGTGCCGAACTGATGGAAGACGAACTGCGCGTCCTCGTGACGCTCGGCTTCACGCTGCTCCTGGTCATGTTGCGGCTGGAGGCGGAGAAGTTCGGCGCGGCCGAGTACGACGAGCCGAGCGCTGACGGGCGCCCGCCAGCGCTCCGGTGGCGTCTCGTGTGGTACCTGATGGGCCTCCTCCTGCTGCTCGGCGCCGACCTGATCCACCCGAGCTCCGGGACCGGGCTGTTCCTGCGCATCGGCAACCAGGTGGAGGCGATCGTCTTTGGCGTGGCCTTTGCGGGTGTCGGGGCGCTGCTCGCAGCGGCGTTCGCGTGGCTCCGCTACCAGCGACTGCGGCTGCCGCCCAGCCGCTACTACCCCGGCGCGCTGCTCAACGCTCTTGCAACGGCATTCGTGGATGAGTCCGTGTTCCGGGGCCTGCTCCTTGCCTTTCTCCTGGGCACCGGGATGGACGGCGCGTCGGCGAACGTGATCCAGGCACTGGTCTACGCACTTGCCACGCGCCTCGGGGGCGGCGGCCGCGATCTCTACACCCTGCTCCTCATCCTGGTCGTCGGCCTGTTTGGGGGCTGGCTGACGATCATCACCGGCGGCATCGGCGCGGCGTTCATCGGGCATGCCGTCACGCGGCTGACGATCTTCCTGGTCACGAGTCACGCGGGGCGTGTCGCACCCGACGGGCCGGAGGCCGAGGACCGGGAGCAGCGACGGATGCCGCCCGCCGGCTGGCGGAGGATCGGCGCGAAGGATGCGTCCCGGGAGGGATGACGGCGCCCGCGAGCGTGAAGGGTCACGGCCGCACCGCTTTCGGCCCTGCCGCCCCAGGCCACACCGCCCCGCCTGCACCGGTCCTGCCTCCGGCCGGCCTCTACATCCACGTTCCGTTCTGCATTTCCCTCTGCCCCTACTGCGACTTCGTGGTGTATCCGGGGGCCGCGGCACGCGGCGCCCGAAGCCGGGTGGACGCGTTTGTCCGTGCGCTCCTTGCGGAGATCGGGCTGCGGGCGGATGCCTGGGATTCCGACGGGGCCGCCCGCCCGCCCCTGGATTCCGTCTACCTCGGCGGGGGCACGCCCTCGCTGCTCCCGGCGGAGGCAATCCACGGGATCCTGACGGCCGTCCGGACGCGGTTCGGGATCGCCAACGACGCAGAGGTGACGCTGGAGGCCAACCCCGGGCCCGCCGAGCGCGGTGACCTGGCTGCCGCCGCCGACGCGGGCGTGTCGCGCGTGTCCTTTGGTGCCCAGAGCTTCGCCGTAGCCGAGCTGCGGCGCCTCGGCCGGCGTCATCGCCCGTCCGACGTTGCCGATGCCGTCACGGAGGCCCGCGCGGCGGGCATCCGGTCCGTCAGCGTGGACCTGCTGTACGACGTGCCCGGTCAGAGCATCGAATCGTGGGGCGAGTCGCTTGATGCCACGCTCGCCCTGGCGCCGGATCACCTCTCCCTCTATGCCCTGACCCTGGACGATCCGGCCGCCGAAGGCCTGACCGGGATCACCGGCGACCACCTGCCCACGCCCCGTGGAGCGCGGCGGTGGCGCGACGCCGCCATCCGGGACCAGGACGACGATCGTGCGGCCACCCAGTACGAGGCGGCGACGGATCGCCTCGCCGCCGGCGGCTGGCGCGGCTACGAGATATCGAACTGGGCGCGATCCGGCCACGAGAGCCGCCACAATCTGGCGTACTGGCGCCGCCTGCCGTACGAGGCGGTGGGTCCCGGCGCCCACGCATTCGATGGCCGCCGGCGACGCTGGAATGCCGCGCGCCTGGACGCGTACGTGGCGGCCCTGGATGCGGGCGTCCTGCCGCCGGGTGGGTCCGAGGAGATCGATGGGGAGACTGCCGCCGCCGAGTCCGTGATCCTCGGCCTCCGGACGGACGATGGCGTGGCCGCGGCAACGGTTGAAGTGCCGCGCTTCCGCGAAGCCATGGCCTGGGCAACCGCGAACAGCCTCGTCACGCGCACCGGGGACGGCAGGCTCGTCCTCACGACGCGCGGACGCCTGTTGAGCAATGAGATCTTCGCGCGCCTCGTCTGAGGCGCCCGCCGAGCCCTCGTCGAACGATGACCGGTCGGTTCCGCCCGACTCCCGACACCCTCCCGCTCGAGGCCTCATCGTTGACACTCGCGGTGACCGGCGCTACCATCCTCCCAACGTGGTTAGCACTCTGGGCGTGAGAGTGCTAACGAAAGGAGCACCCGCAGTGGCGCGACGCATCCGGCGCCCGCTCGGCCCCCTGGACCTGCGCGCACAGGCAATCCTGCGGGCCGTCATCGACGAATACGTGACCACCGCGACACCGGTCGGCAGCCAGGCGCTCGTCGCCAAATACCGGCTGCCCGTCTCCAGCGCCACCGTGCGCGGCGTGCTCGCGGAACTCGAGGCGGCCGGAATGCTGTCACATCCGCACACCTCGGCCGGTCGCGTGCCCACGGACGTCGGATACCGCTACTACGTGGAATCGATCAACGTGATGGAGCCGCTGCCGGCCGTGGAGCAGCTGATGATCCGGCACCAGTTCGGGCAGGTCGAGTTCGCCAGCGAGCACTGGTTCCGCCTCGCCGCCACGACGCTCGCCACGGCCACCGGTTCCGCCGGTCTCGCAACGCCGGCCAAGCCGGTGGCCGCACGCCTTCGGCGCATCGATCTCGTGAGCATCCACGGTCGGCTCGCCAGCCTCATCCTGGTGCTGCGCGAAGGCACGGTGAAACAGCAGCTCGTCCACTTTGACAACGTTCAGACGCAGGAGGCGCTGGCCGCCGCGTCGATGCTCGTCAACCAGCACCTGGCGGATCTCACGGCGGCCCAGGTCGAGCGGCGCCTGCCGCGGTTCGGGGAGGCCGGCGGCGAGGACGAGGTGGCGACGCTCGCCCGTCGGATCGGTGACCTCGTGTTGCGCACGATGCGCGATTTCGACCACGAGAAGATCGAAGAAGTCTTCAGCGATGGCCTGCTCAACGTGCTCGCCGCTCCGGAGTTCGCCCAGAGCGACAAAGTGCGGCGCGTCTTCTCGGCCCTGGAGAACCGGGCCTACCTGGGGGACCTCGTGGATGCCATCGGCGGCCGCGGCCGCGTCCACGTCTTCATCGGCCAGGAGAACCGGCCCGAGGAGATGCACGAGGTGTCCCTGGTGCTCGCGCCGTACGGGCAGCCAGGCCGGGCCATGGGCGTGGTGGGAGTCCTCGGGCCCACGCGGATGTCCTACCGGCACGCCATCGGCACCGTGAGCTTCGTCTCGGGCCTGCTCGACGAACTGGTGGACCACCTCTATGCCTGAGCGACCTCGCCGGCGGATCCCCATCGGGCCCAGGGATGGGGCAGAACGCGAACCGATGAGCCGCCGGACGCCCCCCAACGGCAGCCCGGATGCCGGGTCGGACGCAGAGCACAATCAGGAGCCGGCCACGGCCGAGGGGGCCCTGCGCGCCCTCCTGGCGGAGGTGGAGCGTCTCGCCGCCGAGGTGGACGCCGCCCGTGCCCAGGCCGCCGAGCACCTCACGACGCTCCAGCGGACCGCGGCAGAGTTCCAGAACTACCGCCGCCGGACCAACGAGGAGCGGGAGCGAGACGCGGGCCTCGCGAGTGACAACCTGCTGCGCAAGGCCCTCGTCATCGCCGATGACTTCGACCGCGCGATCGATGCGCGGCCGGTGGACTTTGCCGGCAACACGTGGGTCGAGGGGATCGCGGCGATCGACCGCAAGCTGCGGGGCCTTTTGGAGAGTGAAGGGGTCCGACCCATCGAGGCAGTCGGCAAACCGTTCGATCCACGCGAGCACGAGGCGATCGTGAACATCCCCGCCGCGGGCCGGCCGGACGGCGAGGTCGTGGCGGAAGTCCAGCGCGGCTACCGCATCCGTGATCGCGTGCTCAGGCCGGCGCTCGTCGCCGTTGCAGTCGCAGACCAGGACTCGCCGGCGGATCCCGGCCAACCCAACTGACATCGCACGAAGACTGATTCCAGAGAGAGGAACAGGAAGGACGCATGGGCAAGATCATCGGCATCGACCTCGGAACGACCAACTCGGTGGTCGCCGTCATGGAAGGCGGCGAACCCACGGTGATCCCCTCGGCTGAGGGTGGTCGGACGGTTCCGTCGGTCGTGGCCTTCACGAAGACCGGGGAGCGTCTGGTTGGCCAGCTGGCCAAGCGGCAGGCGGTCACGAACCCCTCCAACACCATCTACTCGATCAAGCGCTTCATGGGCAGGCGCTGGGACGATGTCGAGGTCAAGCGCAGCAAGTCCCTGGTGCCGTACAACCTCGAGCGGGACCCGAAGTCCGACGGCGTGCGGGTCGTGGCCGGCGAGGGCAAGAGCTACACGCCACCCGAGATCAGCGCGATGATCCTGCAGAAGCTGCGGACGGATGCGGAGGCCTACCTCGGCGAGAAGGTCACGGAGGCCGTGATCACTGTTCCGGCGTACTTCGACGACACCCAGCGCCAGGCCACCAAGGATGCCGGCCGCATCGCCGGCCTCGACGTGAAGCGGATCATCAACGAACCCACCGCATCGGCGCTCGCCTACGGCCTTGACCGGAAGGCGGACGAGAAGGTCGCCGTCTACGACCTGGGCGGCGGCACGTTCGACATCTCCATCCTGGAGTTGGGTGAGGGCGTCTTCGAGGTCAAGGCCACCAACGGCGACACGCACCTGGGCGGCGACGACTTCGACCAGCGGGTGATCGAATGGCTGCTGGCCGAGTTCAAGAAGGACCAGGGCATCGACCTTCGTGCGGACCAGCAGGCCCTCCAGCGGCTGAAGGAAGCAGCTGAGAAGGCGAAGATCGAGCTGTCATCCACCAGCCAGACCGAGATCAACCTGCCGTACATCACGGCGGACCAGACGGGCCCCAAGCACCTCGTGGTTGCCCTCACGCGGGCCAAGCTCGAGGACCTTGTCCGCGACCTCGTCGAGAAGACGGCTGGTCCCGTGCAGGCGGCGCTCAAGGACGCCGGGCTGCGCCCCGGGGAGATCGATGAGGTGATCCTCGTCGGCGGCCAGACGCGCATGCCCGCCGTCGTGGAAGCCGTCAAGGCGATGTTCGGCGGGAAGGAACCCCACAAGGGCGTCAACCCGGACGAGGTCGTCGCGATCGGTGCCGCCATCCAGGCGGGCGTTCTCGCGGGCGACGTCAAGGACGTCCTTCTACTGGACGTCACACCGCTCTCGCTGGGCATCGAGACTCTGGGCGGCGTGATGACACGGCTGATCGATCGCAACACCACGATCCCCACGAGCAAGTCGCAGGTCTTCTCCACGGCGTCGGACAGCCAGAGCCAGGTCGAGATCCACGTCCTGCAGGGCGAGCGCGAGTTCGCGAACGACAACAAGACCCTGGGCCGGTTCATCCTGGACGGCATCCCGCCGGCCCCACGCGGTGTCCCCCAGGTGGAGGTCACGTTCGACATCGACGCGAACGGGATCCTCGACGTGCGGGCCAAGGACCGGGCCACCAGCAAGGAACAGCAGGTCCGGATCACGGCCTCCTCGATGCTCAGCAAGAACGATGTGGACCAGATGGTGCGCGATGCCACGGAGCACGCGGTGGAGGACAAGAAGCGCCGCGAGGACGTGGAGACCCGCAACCAGTCCGAGGCGCTGACGTTCCAGGCGGAGCGGACGCTCAAGGACCTGGGCGACAAGGTCAGCTCGGAGGACAAGGCCGAGACGGAGGCGAAGATCACCGCCCTCCGGGACGCACTCAAGGGCGGCGACATCGACGCCGTGCGTCGGGGGGCCGACGAACTGCAGGCCGTGCTGGCCCGCGTCGCGACAGCGGCCTACCAGGCTTCGGCCGCGCCGGGCGAGAGTCAGAACGGCGCAGGTCCAGGCGATGGCCCCGCGCCAGAGGGCGAAGAGGCCGTCGAGGGCGAGTTCAAGGAGGTCTGACCACCTCCACGATTCGCAGATCGATACGTCCGGGCCCCGTCCCACATTGAGCCCGGAGGACGCCGCCGCGCAGGCTGCGACACATCGCAACGCGTCGCTTCGGGCCCTGGCGGCGGAGATCGTGGAGTGCCGCCGCTGCCCACGCCTCGTGGCGTGGCGCGAGGAATCTGCCGCGCACCCGCCGTCGCGGTTCCGGGGTTTGCCGTATTGGGGCCGGCCGCTGCCGGGTTTCGGGGACCCGGCCGCCCGGGTCCTGCTGGTTGGGCTGGCGCCTGCCGCAAACGGCGGCAATCGCACGGGCCGGATCTTCACCGGGGACCGCTCGGGCGACTTCCTCTTCGCCTCGTTGCACCGGACGGGGTTCGCGTCGCAGCCCGAGTCGGTCTCGGTCGATGACGGCCTGGTGCTCCGGGACCTCTTCATCACGGCGGTCAACCGGTGCGCGCCACCCGGGAACCAGCCCACGCCCGGGGAGCGCGACGCCTGTCTGCCCTACCTGGCCCGGGAGGTGGAGCTCCTGACCGAGGCACGCGTCATCGTCGCCCTGGGCGCCTACGCCTGGGACGGCGTCCTCCGCGCGGCCCGGCAACTGGACGTGCTGGCTCCCCGGCCGCGGCCGCGCTTCGGACATGGCAGCGAGGCGGACCTGGGCCCGTGGCGGCTCCTGGCTTCGTTTCACCCAAGCCAGCAGAACACGTTCACCGGGCGATTGACCCCCTCGATGCTGGACGGCGTGTTCCGGCGTGCGCGCGAGGTTGCCAGCCTTCCGCACCAGGGCTCCCTGCGCGGCCGGCTGATCCGGCGCCTCCCGTAGACCTTGGACCGATGGCTCGCGGGGCGTCGCCTCGGTCCTCGGTGAGGCCGTCAACGGAACCTCGTCCCGTAGAATTTCATCCTCGATGGCCACCGAAGTCGATTACTACACGCTGCTCGGGGTCGCGCGGACTGCGACGGACGCCGAGATCAAGCGCGCGTTCCGAAAGCTGGCCCAGCAGTGGCATCCCGACGTCAGCAAGGACCCATCCGCGGACGAGCGGTTCAAGCAGATCAACGAGGCCTACCAGGTCCTCTCCGATGCCCAGCGACGCCAGGCCTACGACATGTTCGGGCGGGCGGGCGCCAGCGCGCAGGATCCGGGGGCGTCGCCGTTCGGCGGCGGTTTCGGTGACATCTTCGACGCGTTCTTCGGCGGGGCGGCCGCCCAGGCCGGACGGCATGGGCGGCCGGCGGCCGGGTCCGACCTGCGGTATGACCTGCGCATCACGTTCGACGAGGCCGTGAAGGGCGCCGAGGAGGACATCGAGTTCCCGGTCCTGGACCGCTGCGAAACCTGCACCGGGACCGGCGCCGCGGCAGGCAGTACACCCACGCAGTGTCCGCAGTGCCAGGGTCGCGGCGAGGTCCGGCAGGTTCGCCAGACCATGCTGGGGCAGATGGTGAACATCGCGGCCTGCCCGCGATGCCACGGCGAAGGCACGATTGTCGAGACGCCGTGTGAGACGTGTCGCGGCGATGGCCGTCTCGAGAAGAAGCGCAAGCTCCGCGTGGGGATCCCGCCCGGCATCGACGAGGGGCATCAGATCCGCCTCTCCGGAGAAGGCGAGGCAGGGCCCCGCGGGGGCCCGAAGGGGAACCTCTACGTCGCGGTTCGCGTCCAGCCGCACCCCGAACTCACGCGAGACGGCACGGAGCTGTACCACGAGCTCTCTGTGTCGATCGCGCAGGCCGCGCTGGGCACGAAGGTCCGGATCCCCACGATCGAAGGCGACGAGGAGATCGACGTCAAGGCCGGCACGCAGCCGGGCGCCGAGATCCGGCTCCGCGGTCGCGGCGTCCCTCACCTCCGGCGGCCGGGCAGCCGGGGCGACCTCCACGTGATGGTGCACGTCGTCGTGCCGTCCAAGCTCAGCCGGCGCCAGCGTGAACTCCTCGAGGCCTACGCGGAGGAAGCGGGCGAGGCTGTCGGTGCGAGCGGCCACGCGGGCATCCTCGATCGCGTCCGCGACGCGCTTGGGTAGGCCGGCAACTCGGGCGACTCTCGCGGTCCGGCCGGCCGTCGCGACCCTGATCGGACCGGGCGTGCTGGCTGGCGATCCGCCGCCGGCGGGCGTGGACGGCCAGTCGGCGGACGGGACGTGGCTGGAGCTTTCCGTGCTCGCGGACCACGAGGCCGTGGAGGCTGTGAGCGAGATCCTGTCGCGGTTCGCGCCGGGCGGCACCAGCGTGGAGCCCGCGTTCGAGCTGGTGGACGAGGGCCTGGGTGCCCGCCTGGACCCCGCCCGGCCGGCCATGGTGCGCGCCTACATTCCGGCCCGTGATCCGCGAGTGATCCGCCGGGCCGTGGAGGAGGCTTCCGTAGCCCTCGGCCACCTCCAGGCGTTCGACCTGCGGACCATCGGCGACCTGCAGACGCGGGTCATTCACGAATCCGACTGGGCGAACGCCTGGAAGGCGCACTTCCCGGTGCTTCGCGTGGGTCGCCGGCTGGTGATTCGGCCAACGTGGCGCCGGCACCGGCGCGCCCCGGCCGACGTGGTGCTCGCGCTCGACCCGGGCATGGCGTTCGGGACGGGGCTCCACCCCACCACGCGCCTCTGCCTCGCGGGCATCGAACGCTGGGCGGACGAGGGCCGCTTCGACCCGGGCCCCAACGCGCTCGACATCGGCTGCGGCTCCGGCATTCTCGCGATCGCGGCGGCCCGATTTGGGGCTCGGACAGTCGTCGGCGTCGACACGGACGTCATCGCCGTGGAGGCCACGGCCGCGAACGCCCGCCGGAACGGTCTCACGAGGCGCATCCGGGCGCACCTGGGCTCTGTGCCCACCGGTCTCGGGCCGTTCGACCTGGTCCTCGCCAACCTGATCGCGTCCGTGCTGGTTCGCCTGGCGGTGGACATCGCGGCAGAACTCCGGGCCCCCACCGCGGAGATGGCAGGCGGGCGCGTGCTTGCGTCGGGCATCTTCGTCGACCGTGAGGGCGAGGTGCGCGAGGCGTTCCTGGCGGCCGGCCTGGAGATCGTTCGGACCGACCGGGAAGGGGAGTGGGTCGCGCTGGAGGCCGTGCGCCTCTGAGGAGCCCGAGGGCTGGGCGCAGCCCGCCCACTACAATCCACCCCCACCACGTTCCGCCTGGGGTCACCATGCCGCTCCTCCCCGTCCTTCTCGCCGTCCACATCGCGCTCGCCCTTGCTCTTCTGCTGCCCTCGATCGTGCTGCCGTTCGCGCTGCGTTCGATGCGGATCTCCGGCGATTCTGCAGGCCCCCTGGTCCGCGGGCTGCTGGCCGTCCAGGGACGTGGCACCGTGGTGGTCGGCGTGGGGCTCGCGCTGAGCGGCTCGGCCCTGCTGCTGGCAATCGGGACGAGCCTGCTCTCGCAGCCCTGGCTGATCGTCGCGCTGGCCATCTACGCCGCGAACCTGGCCGTCGCGTTCTTCATCCAGCGGCCCAGCCTGCGCCGCCTGCTGGGCGCCCGGTCCGCAGCGGACAACAGCGTCTGGGAGGCCCGCGCACGGCGCCAGCGCTACGTCTCGTACCTTTTGGCGACGCTGACGGGTGTCATCGGCTTCCTGATGAGCACGAAGCCCCACCTGTGGTGATCGCCGGCTCCCTTCTGGGTGTCCCGGTGTCGGGATGGGCGGCCCACAGGCCGCGCCCTTCGAACGGAGTCGTCCGCCATGCCCGATGACTGCCTGTTCTGCGGAATCGCGTCCGGCCGGATCCCCTCCGACCAGGTCCACGCCGACGACCAGGTGGTTGCCTTCCGCGACGTCTCCCCGAAGGCGCCCGTCCACGTGCTCGTCATCCCGCGGGAGCACATCGGTTCGGCCGCGGACCTGACGGAAGCGCACGCGGAGTTGCTGGGCCGGGTGTTCGCCGTGGGCGCGGAAGTCGCGCGTCGGGAGGGCATCGCGGATGCCGGTTACCGCGTGGTCACGAACATCGGCGGCCATGGCGGGCAGTCCGTCGGCCACCTGCACTTCCACGTGATGGGCGGCCGCCCATTCGCCTGGCCCCCGGGTTGATGCCCGGACCCCGGCCCGTGGTCAACGCAGTCCGCCTCGCGGCGCTGTCGGTCACGATGATCGCCGTGGTTGCGTGCGGGATCGCGGCGCCCCAGGGCTCCGTGATTCTGCCTCCCCGCCAGACGCCAGCCCCGGAGCCCACGGTCACGGCAGCCGTCGCCCAGACACGGCTACAGGTCGCCGGTGCGCTGGCCACCGCCGGGTTCCAGCTGACGGAGCCAACGGTGCCGTTCCGGCCGCCGGAATCGCCGCGTCTCGCTGCGGCTCCGCGGGCCGTCTTCCAGGCGGTGCTCCCCAACGACCCGGTCCACGGCTACATCGTCGTCTACGAGTTCACGGACACCGCCACCACGGCAATCGCGGCGCGGGAGATGGCCGGGTACCTGGGCACCGGACCGGGGCGGATCCAGTTTCCGAACGATGCGAACCATGTCCTGCGCCAGGTGGGCACGACGCTGATCTTCTACAGCTGGTCGCAGGCGAATTCACCGGGCCCTGAGGGCGCAGCCGTGGGCGTCGCGCTCACATCCGTCGGGCAGGGTTTCGACATCCCGCGCTAGCGGGTCCGGGTGCGCGGACTACGGCCGGGAGGCCGGCGCCGTCCGCTCCTCGCGCACGGGCAGCGGCTCGTCCACGGCCGCCCACGAGCGAACCTGGTCCCGCTTCACCTTGAGGGTGTGCGTGCGCGGAAAATCGGCATCCGGCCAGAGCCGCCACGCCGCCACGCGCTGATGCGCCGCGAGCGACGCATTCGCCGTTTTGACCAGGCCGTTGATCTGAGCGCGGAGTCCCGCCGGGTCGACAACCGGCGCGCCACCGTGGCCCGCCTCTCCCTCCGGGATGGCGTGGCTGCCGGGGGCGAGCACGATCGCCTCGATCCGTCCGGGCGCCGTCTCGACGACCACGGTGTCGCGAATGCCGGCTGTGCGCAGGGCGTTCTCGATGTCCTCGGGATACACGTTCAACCCGTTCGGCAGCACGATGATGTCCCTGGTGCGGCCCATGAGGATGAGGTGGCCGCTGGAGTCGAACCGGCCGATGTCGCCCGTGCGGTACCAGCCGTCGGGTGTCAGGGCCGCCCGCGTGGCCTCCGGGTCGCGCCAGTACCCCTGGAAGAGCGACGGTCCCTTCATGTGGATCTCGCCGCCTTCTGCCAGCCGGACGTCGAACCCGGCGATCGGCCGGCCCACGGTTCCCAGGCCGTGGTCCGCCCGGGAGGTGCACGAAGCGGGGCCGCATTCGGTGGCGCCGTAGCCCTGCATCACCACGACGCCGATGTCCTCCCAGGCCTGCTGCAGTGCCGGTGGAAGGAAGGCTCCGGCGCAAACGAACAGGTTCAGCGAGCCGCCGAGACGGGCGTGCACCCGCCGGAACAGGACCCGGCGCAGCCGGTAGGGGAGGCGGCGTGCGACGCGACGGAGGCGGTCGAAGTTGGCTGCCTGTCCGGCCTTCTCCACCTCGCGCTCAATTGCGCTCCAGAACAGGTCGAGGACCTGGGGGACGACGACCATCGTGGTCACCCGGTGCTCCCGGATGGCGTCGAAGATGACCCGCGGGTTCCGGCTGCGCACGTAGAGGATGTTCGCGCCCACCGTGAGCGCGTAGTACAGCGCCGAGACCTGTTCGAGCAAGTGGGAGAGGGGCAGCAGCGACACGACCCGGTGCTCCTGGGGCGCGATGATCAGGTGCGCGGCTTCCACGGACGCGGAGATGTTGCCGTGGCTCAGCATCACGCCCTTTGGTGTTCCTGTCGTGCCCGACGTGAAGATGATCTCGACGAGGTCGTCAGCGGCCGGTCGAGGCCAGGATTCCACTTGGGTCTCCCAGTCTGCCGGCCAGGCAGGATCGGGCGACGCAGCCAGGGCTTCCACCGTGGAGGTGGGGAACCGCTCCAGTCCCGCCTCGCGCGGGTCCGGGCCGTCGCGGCCGGTGCCGATCGCGAGGCGGCTCGCCTCCGCCTTGGCCGCAATCCGCTCGATCGCGTCGGGTGCCATCCGGAGGTCCAGCGGGACCAGCACGAGGCCCGCACGCATGGCCCCGAAGTACACCGCCGGCAACTCGGGCGTGGATGGTGACCAGGTGAGCAGCCGCTCGCCGGGCTGCATGCCGGCCTCGCGCAAGCGCCACGCAACGGCCTTGCTCCGCCGGGTAAGCTCACCGTAGGTCCACTGCTCCGACGTGCCGTCGTCCCGCCGCAGGCCCAGGGCCGGTCGTTCTGCGTAGCGGGCGGCGGCATCGTCGAGAATGTCGAGAAGCGTCTGCACGGGGCCATCGTACCCGTCGGCCGCCGCCATCTGCCCAGAGGCGCCCGATGACCGTCGATCTCGCGGATCCGTTCGATCTCGCGTTCCCTCGCCCCGATACCGCCGACGCTCCCGCCCGGCGGACCTGGCCGGGGGTCCGGCCCGGACCCCATCGACTGGAGCCTGACCGCGCCACAGGGCCTGCCGGCCCAGGCGACGCCCTGGTCGACGCCTACCAGGTCGCAGGGCCCGCAGGCGCGCCGGCCATCGTCTTCGTCCATGCGACCCGCCTCGACCGGGAGAGCTGGCGGCCGCAGGAACTGGGCCTGGCAGACTCCTATCGCGTGGTGACACTGGACCTGCCGGGTCATGGCACGCTTGCCGCGCAGGCATTCCGCCTGGGCCGCGCCGTAGACCAGGTGGCACGGATCATCGACGGCGTGGCCGAGGGCCGGGCGATCGTCGTGGGCCTCTCACTGGGCGGGTACGTGGCGATGGAGCTGGCTGCGCGACACCCCCAGCGCGTCGCCGGCCTGATGATCTGCGGTGCGACCGCGGAGCCGTGGGCGATCATGCGTCGCCCGGAACTCGTGGCGGCACGGCTGGTCCTCGCGCTGGAGAAGGAACGGCGGGCGCGCTGGAGCCGGTTCCTGCCGCAGCCCATCGCTGTGACGGTGGCCGATTCCAGCGGCCCGGGGATCCGCCTCGACGGCGCGACACAGGCACTCCTGGAGATCATGGGCCGCCGCTTCCGGCCGCGACTGGCACTCTACCCGGGTCCCACGCAGTTCGTGAACGGCGCGCGCGACCGGGTCATGCGCCGCCACGAAGGACCGTTCCTCCGCTCAGCCCGGCAGGGATCGCTGCTCGTCCTGCCGCACGTGGGCCACATGACCAACACGGAGGATCCCGAGCAGTTCAACCGGATCGTGCGGCGGTTCGCCCGCCTGATCGAACGGGACGAGGGCGGTGACGAGGGCGGTTGACCCTCGCGGCGGGCCTCCGCTACACTCCCCCGGCTTCCCGACCGGATCGCAGCGTCGGGGTCGTGTCGTGCCGCGGGCCGCGAGCCGAGCGAGACAACAGCCCAGGCCGAGGGGTAGGTGAACCGGGAATTGGCAGAAGTTCGAGTGGGTGAAAACGAGTCCTTCGAGAGTGCGCTGCGCCGCTTCAACAAGAAGATCCAGCAGAGCGGCATCCTCGCCGAGGCTCGCCGTCGCGAGCACTACGAGAAGCCAAGCGTGAAGCGCAAGCGCAAGGAAGCGAAGCGCAAGAAGGCCGCCCGAACCCCGCAGGGCTGACGCTCCGGCGCGATCCGCTGTCTGCGGGTCGCTTTTGCCGGACGTCACAGCAATCGGCGCCCCTCGCGCCGGTCGGCCGCCTGCCGGTGGCCACCCCAGGTGCCATGGCCCAGGTTCCTCTCCGAGATCGTCTCCACGCCGATGTGACCGCCGCAATGCGGTCCGGTGAGACGCTGCGCCGCGACGTGCTGCGCATGGCGCTCAATGGCGCCTACACCGTGGAGAAGCGCACCCAGAAGGCGCTGACCGAGGACGACGTCATCGCCGTGCTGATGCGCGAGGTGAAGATGCGCCGGGAGTCCATCGAGGCGTTCGACCACGGTGGTCGCGCGGACCTCGCGGACAAGGAGCGGGCCGAGGTGGCCATCCTGCAGGAGTACCTCCCCCAGGCACTCACCGATGACGAGCTCCACGTGCTCGTGAACCAGGCCGTTGAGGCAACCGGCGCCTCTTCCGCGAGGGACCTGGGCAAGGTCATGGGGTGGCTCGCACCCAGGACGCGCGGTCGCGCCGACGGCCGGCGCGTCTCAGAGCTGGTGGCCCAACGCCTTGCTGCCGCGGACCTCGCAGCGCACGATCACGCAACCGCGGCGGGCGGCTGACGGTGCTCGCCCAGCGTGCCGATCACGACATCGGCTTCACCCGCCGGGACCTCGTCCGGCTTGTCATCGCGTCCGTCCTGCTGATCGTGGCGCTTACTGCGATCCTCGCCCTGGATGTGGCACCCAGCGGCCTTGGCCTCCACGTGGGGGCGATTGCGCAGGGAAGCGTTCGTGCCCCGCGCGCCATCACGTACGAAAGCAAGATCCTCACGGAGCGCGCGCGGAGCGAGGCCGCGGACGCAGTCGCTCCCCAGTACGACTTCTCGGCGGAGCGCGCCGCGAGCGTCGCCGCCCAGCAGGGTGCGTCGCTCGCGCAGGCCCTGGCGGGAGCGGATGCGATCTTCAATTCCAGCCTGAGCCCGGTGAACCGGGCGGACTTGCTGCAGAGCACCCTGCCGGAGCTTGGTGATGCGGCACGGTCCACGCTCGTGACACTGTCGCCGGAGCGCTGGCGCGTGGTCCGCAACGAGGCGGCGCGTGTGCTCGACGAGGTGGAGCGCTCGCAGCTCCGCGACACCGACCTCGCAACGCAGCGCCAGTTCCTGGGCAGCCGCGTCCAGGCCGGCCTGTCGGGCGACGAGCGGCAGCTTGCAACGGAGCTCATCGGTTCGCTCGTCGTCGCCAATTCGTCCTTCAGCGAGAGCCTGACCCAGGAGGCGCGCGACGCTGCGTCGGCCGGCGTGGCGCCAGTGACCCAGTCGGTACAGCAGGGCCAGGTGATCGTGGACGCGGGTCACCCCATCACCGTGCTGGACCTGGAGACGATCGATGCCCTGGGCATCAACGCATCGAATGTGGACGCCGTCCGCCTCGCCGGCTGGCTCCTGCTTGCGGTTCTGCTGGTGGGCCTGCTGCTGGCCTGGGTCTGGCGGTTCCGTCCGGAGCTGTGGCACCGGAACACGGTGCTGCTCCTGGTGGGGCTGATGCTCGCGTTTGCCACGCTCGCACTCAAGGTCACCGCCGGACGATCCATCCTGCCGTTCTTCGTCCCGACCGCGGCGGCCGGAATGCTGCTGGCGATCCTGCTTGACGCCGGCGCCGCGACCGTCCTGCTCGCGGTCATCGCGGTCATCGCGGGTGTCGTCAACGGCAGCTCCCTGGAGATCGCCACCTACGTGTTCCTCGGCGGGCTGGCCGGCATCGTGGGTGTCCGGCGGGGGGATCGCCTCCACGTCTTCGTCCAGGCAGGCCTGGCCGTGGCAATGGTCAACATCGCGGTGGTGTCCACGTTCGTCCTGCTCGGTGAGCGGGACCTGGACCTGACCGGGGTCGTCCAGCTATGGGCGGCATCGGTTGCGGCCGGCGCCGGCGCCGCCGTCGTCGCGGTGGGTTCGTTCGCGGCATTGGGCAACCTGTTCGGCATCCTGACTGTCTTCCAGCTCCTGGAGCTGGCGAATCCCTCGCAGGCCGTGCTCCGGCGGCTTCTCACGGAAACGCCCGGTACGTATCACCACTCGCTGATGGTGGGCAACCTGGCCGAGCGCGCGGCCGAATCCGTGGGCGCGGACCCCCTACTGGCCCGGACGGCCGCCTACTACCACGACATCGGCAAGCTGAACAATCCGCTCGCGTTCATCGAGAACCAGGCCGGCGGCGACAACGTGCACGATGAGCTGCCGCCGGAGGTTTCGGCCCAGGTGCTCAAGGCCCACG
The DNA here is from genome assembly GCA_031431395.1 of Chloroflexota bacterium. Classification (GTDB taxonomy): domain Bacteria; phylum Chloroflexota; class Limnocylindria; order Limnocylindrales; family CSP1-4; genus VGPE01. The sequence continues at coordinate 20,139 of JANPDJ010000112.1, forward strand.
TGGCCGACGGGATCGACACGGCCTATCGGTCCAGGCTTCCGAAGGCGCTCATCTCGTTCATCCCGCAGCATCACGGAACGGCGCTCATGAGCTACTTCTTCGCCAAGGCGCGCGAGGAGGCGGCCGCGCCGTTCGGCGGACCCTCAACGGCAGAGGGGGCCCGGGCGGCGGATGCCGTGGACCCGCGGCGGTTCCGGCATGCCGGTCCCAAGCCGCAGTCCCGCGAGGCGGCCATCCTGATGCTCGCCGACAGCGTCGAAGCCTCCGTCCGGTCACTGTCCTCGCGCGACGAAGTGACGATCCGCGCGATGGTCACCCGGATCATCGAGGAGCGCCTGAAGGACGGCCAGTTCGACGAGTGTGACCTCACGCTGCGCGACATCGAACGGATTCGCGAGGCATTCGTCTCGCAGCTCCTCGGCATGTATCACCAGCGGATCGCGTATCCGCAGAACAAGGTCGTGGAACTGGAGTCCAGGCGCGGCACCGGCACCGGCACAGGCGCGTGACGGGCGCCGACACGGTGACGGGCGTGCGGCGGATCTATGCGGGCCCGTGGCGCGTCGATTTCACGGTCGTGCGCCATGCCCCCCGACTGCTCCCGGCGTCCGTGCTCGCGCGCGTCGCCACCCGTGCCTTGTCGGCTGCTGGCGCGCCTTCGCCGGCTTCCCTTGGGCTGATCCTGTCAGACGACGCGGATCTTGCTACGCTGAACCGGGAGCACATGGGACGGGACGGGCCCACGGACGTCCTCTCGTTCCCTCTTCTGCCACCAGAGCTCTACCCGGCGCACCCCGGGAAGTCCGCCCAATCGCAGCACGAGCCTCGTACCCCGCGCTTCGTCCTCCCGCCTTCATCGCGCGTGCACCTGGGGGACGTGGTGCTGTCCGTGGAGCGGGCCGTCGCACAGGCCCGGGCCGGACACGGCGGCCAGACCGGTAACGTGGCCTGGTCTCCGGGAGACGAACTCCGGCTGCTGGTGACCCACGGCGTGCTCCACGTTTGCGGATGGGATCACGCCGACCCATTGGAAGAGCGCGCGATGCGCGCCCTGGAGATGGCTCTGCTCCGGTTCTGAGACCGGCTCCTGAGCCGTCACCACGAGGCGGGCGTGCGTTCATCGTCCGCGGCGGCGATGTACGCGACGATCCTGTTGAATGCGGACAGCAGGTCAGGGCCAGCGGCCTGGGTGGCCTGATGTTCAATTCGATCGATCGCCGGGCCAACCAGTTCGGCCTCCCGCCGACCGGTGGCCGTCAGCTCCACGACGCGGTACCGTCGGTCCCCTGGGCTTCGATACCGGTGGGCGAGCTGCCGCGCCTCGAGTCGGGCAATGGCCGCTGCCAGCGTGGAGCGGGGCAGGGCATACCGGGCGGCGAGCGTGCTGGTCGCGATGCCGCCGCCGTTCCGCATGATGGCGCGCAGGATGATGGCCGCAAGGGCGTCCGTCCGAAACGGCCCAAGCTCATCGTTCAGCCACCGCCGCAGGCTGCTGTGGCCGACGTACACGTTGGCTGTCAACGAGCGCGAGATCCACGGACGCCGTGGCAGTCCGGGGTATTGGTCCATCGCAGAAGCTCCTCCTGGCGGGCACCGCTCCGCCGCCGATGCTTCGACGCCGAAGTTCGCGCCCGAAGCAATCGCGGCTGGGACGAGTGTCCTCCTCGGCCCGTATCTGCGACTCATCTGCTGTGCCTTGCTGCGGCCGCCTGGCGCCGGGATTCCCGGCGTGGCTCGCCCGGCGGGTCGCGGTGCGGTCGCTGCTACGATTTGAGTTCGGCCCATCCGGTTGGATTCGGGCCTTGTTCGTGTCGGTTGGAGTTGCGTTGAAGGTCGTCGTCGGCCTCGGGAACCCGGGTGAGCAGTACCGGGAAACGCGCCACAACGTGGGCTGGATGGTCCTCGACCGCCTGGCGGACCGTGCGGGCTGGGCGGGACGCGGCCGCACGCGCGACGCGGCGTCCATCGTCCAGGGCCGTCACAAGGGCGTCGACCTGACGCTGGCGAAGCCGCTCACGTTCATGAACGATTCCGGAACTGCGGTGCGTAAGATCCTCGCGAGAGAGCACGCCCCGCTGGGGGACATGCTCGTGGTGACGGACGATTTCGCGCTCCCCTTCGGCAAGCTCCGGTTCCGCGAGGGCGGCAGCGCCGGCGGCCACAACGGCCTTCGCTCGATCATCGAGGAACTGGGCAACGAGCAGTTCAGCCGCCTGCGCGTGGGCATCGGTGATCCCGGCCGAAACAGCGTGGATCACGTTCTGAGCAAGTTTCACCCGAAGGAACGCAAGCGGCTCGAGGAGTTGCTTGACGCCGCGGCAGACGCCGTGGAGGCGTGGGCGCGGGAGGGCACGAACAAGGCCGCGAACCGCTTCAATCCATTCGAGTTGCGGCCGGCCGACGAAGATCGCGTGGCGCCGCCGGGCGCAGTCGAGGGGCCCCCGAACGCCGACGGCATTCGCAGGACCAGGACCGGCTGGCGCAAAGTGCGGGCGGAGGAGATCGGCGAGTGAGCCCCCAACCGCTCCGCGGGACCCGTGGCCAGGCGCGAAGGGTCGCCGAGCGCGTCGCTGCGGAGACCAGCGTACGGCGGCTTGCGGACGCCGCCGCCGCCGGACCCAGGGAACGCGACTTCGACATCGCGGAGGTGGACGCGGAGGTCGAGGACGCGAGCCGCGCTGCGAGCCGCGCTGCGAGCCGAACCGAAACGCGCCAGACGAGCCGCCCGCCCCGCAACCCTGGATCCCGTCGCGCTGCAACCGCGGGCACGCCGGGGCGGGGCGATGAACCGGCCCCGGCCGGATCCGGCCGCCGTCTGCCTGATCTCTCCGTCCTGCCGCCGCTGCTCCACGGGAGCGGAGCGTTCCAGGATCTGCGCCAGCGGCTGGGCGATCCGGATGCGGCCCCACCGGCGGCCGGTCGGCACGGCGGGCTGACGAATGTCCCGCACGGCGCGAAGTCATTCCTCGCGGCGGCGCTTGCGTCCGGGCTCGCGGGGGAGCGAATCGCCTGGATCGCCCGCGACGCCGAGATCGGTGATCGCGTGGCCGAGGAACTGCACGCGTGGTTGGGTGAAGCCACCGCGGTCGCCGTCCTGGAGCCGCGCACGGCGCTGGCCTACGAACGCAGCGAACTCGTGCCGGACGAGACGGCGGCCCGCGTCGCAGCACTGGCGGCATGGAAGTCGGGCAGGGCGCGCGTCCTGGTCGCATCGGTGCAGGCGCTCCTGCAACACACCATCGACCCGGCCGACCTGCCGGATCGCCCGTGGCTGCTCGCGCCCGGAACCCGGATCTCGCCTGAGCAGTTCCTCGCGCGGCTGTTTGGCCTCGGCTACGTCCCCGTGTTCGAGGTCTCGGGGCGGGGTGAGTTTGCCCGCCGGGGCGGCATCGTGGATGCCTTTCCACCCACGAGCAGCTTTCCCGTCCGCGTCGAATTCTTCGGCGACGAGATCGACACGATTCGGAGCTTCGACCCGGCCGACCAGCGGACCATCGGACCGCTCTCGGACGTGGAGCTGCTGCCGGCGAGCGAGTTCCTGATGCCGGCAGCGGGTTTGGCCGATATCCGATCCCGGCTGCGCGGCGCCGGCGCGGTTGGCGAACGTCTCGCTGCCGACCTCGACCGGTTCGGCACCGCGCCGGCCGGTGGCGGCACGACGTCCGCCGAGCCGGGCGACACATCCAGGCGGGCGATCGATGTGGGCGATTCGGCCGAGATCTGGGCGGCCATCCTGGCGCCGGCCACCGGCCTCGACCATCTTGGGCCCGCGACCCTCCTCGTCCTCGACGAGCCGGGCGACATCGCGGAGAGCGCGGCCTTCCTCTGGCGGCAGGCCGACGAACGGCGGACGGAGCTGGTCGCGGCCGGAGAGCTGCCCGGGAAGTGGCCGTCCACCTACATGGAACCCCGCGCATGGAAGGGCCGCCTCGTCGCCTCGCGCACCCTCGAGCTGACCTGGGAATCCGAGGCTACCGACGCGATGGCGGGCGCCGGCCTGTCCATGGGGGATGCGTTCGGCTGGCGTGAGCCGGCTCTGCCACCCGCGCGCGCCCGGCAGATTGCCCAGGCCGTCGATACCTGGACCGGCGAGCAGGCCCGCGTGATCCTCGCGAGCGACCAGGCGCCCCGGCTCGGGGAGCTGCTCGCCGAAGCAGGGCGGGCGGTGGCGACCGTCAGCCGGCTGCGCGAGGCACCGCCCGCGGGTGCGGTGTCCCTGATCGAGCGCAGCCTGAACGGCGGCTTCGCGGGCGGCCCGGATGGGCTGGTGTTTGTCACGGATCGCGAGCTCTTCGGCAGCGTCCGCGTCCGCCGGCCGCGCGCGCTCCGGCGCGTGGTTCCGCGCGACATCCTGGAGCGGCTGACCCCGGGCGACCTCGTGGTCCACATCGACCACGGAATTGCCCGGTACGAGCGCATGCTCCGGCGCGGCGCGCCCGGAGAAGAGCGCGATTACCTGGAGCTCGCCTTCGGCGGCACGGACCGGATCTACGTTCCGGTGGAGCAGATCGGCCGGCTCTCGCGCTACGCGGGCGCCGAGAAGCCGCAGCTGAGCCGCCTAGGCGGCCTCGACTGGCAGAAGACCAAGGCACGGGTCAAGAAGGCCGTCACGGACCTCGCGAAGGAGCTGCTGGAGCTCTACGCGGCGCGCAACGATGCCCATGGGTATGCCTTCTCGCCGGACACGCCGTGGCAGCAGGAGATGGAAGCCTCGTTCCCGTACGAGGAGACGATCGACCAGCTGCGGGCAGCCGCGGAGGCCAAGGCCGACATGGAGTCCGGCCGGCCCATGGACCGGCTGGTGGTGGGCGACGTGGGCTACGGCAAGACCGAAGTCGCCCTGCGGGCGGCCTTCAAGGCGATCCAGGACGGCAAGCAGGTCGCCGTGCTTGTGCCCACGACGGTCCTGGCCGCGCAGCACTTCACGACGTTCAGCCAGCGGTACGCGGCGTTCCCGCTGAGCGTGCGGATCCTGTCCCGGTTCGTGGCGGCCAAGGACCAGGCCGCGGCGCTTGCGGGCCTGGCCGATGGCTCCGTGGACCTCGTGATCGGCACGCATCGGCTGCTGAGCAGGGACGTGGTGTTCCGCGATCTCGGCCTCGTCGTGGTGGACGAGGAGCAGCGGTTCGGGGTCGCTGCGAAAGAACGTCTCAAGCACCTCCGGCGCGAGGTGGATGTGCTGACCCTCTCTGCCACGCCCATCCCGCGCACGCTGAACCTCGCACTTGCCGGCATCCGCGACCTGTCCGTCATCGAGACACCGCCCGAGGACCGCCTGCCGATCCAGACGCGCGTTGCGGAAGCGTCCGCCGGGCTGGTCCGTGACGCCATTCTTCGCGAGCTGGACCGCGGCGGACAGGTGTTCTACGTCCACAACCGCGTCGAGACCATCGAAGCGCAGGCCGATCAGCTGCGCCAGATGCTGCCCGGGGCGCGCATCCTCGTGGGCCACGGCCAGATGGGCGAGGGTGCGCTCGAAGAAGTGATGGCGGCATTCGCCTCGGGCGAGGCGGACGTCCTCGTATGCACCACGATCATCGAGAGCGGCCTCGACATCCCGAATGCCAACACGATCATCATCGACCGCGCGGACACGCTTGGCCTGGCCCAGCTCTACCAGTTGCGGGGCCGCGTGGGCCGAAGTTCGCGCCGCGCCTATGCCTACCTGCTGTACCGACGGCGGGAGCGCCTCTCCGATGAGGCACGCAAGCGCCTGCAGGCGATCTTCAACGCATCCGAGCTGGGAGCGGGCTTCCAGATCGCCCTCTCGGACCTGGAGATCCGCGGGGCTGGCAACATCCTTGGGGCCGAGCAGAGCGGTCACATGGCCGCCGTGGGATTCGACCTCTATTCGCGGCTCCTGGCGGAGGCCGTCGAAGAGCAGAAGGCGAGCTATGAGCACCGCGCGCCCTTCGTCGAGAAGCCGTCGGCCGTGATCGACCTTCCGGTGGACGCCCACCTTCCGGACGCCTATGTGCCCGACGAGGCACAGAAGCTGGAGCTGTACCGGCGCCTTGCGCGCGCGAGAACCCCGGGCGACGTCGCGGCGTTCCGCCAGGAGGTCATGGACCGGTTCGGGCAGATGCCAGCGCCCGTGCTGCGGCTGGTGGAGGTGGCCGAGTTGCGCCTGGCGTCCGAACGTGCCGGTGTGGCCTCCATCTCCCGCGAGGAGGGCCAGCTCGTGGTCCGGTTCGGGACGATCCCACGCTCCGTTGCGATGCGCGCGCTCGCCGGGGCGCGGCTGCCTGGCGTTGCGCCCACCGGGGCCGTGTCCTTCATGTCGAACCAGGTCCGGATCCGCCTGCCGCGCGATCCCCGGCAGTCGTGGGCCCTGACGCAGGCCGTTGTCGCGCGGCTGCTGGCCACGGCCGAATCAGCCCCGGAGCTGGTCGCCGCACGGGCTGCCGCGGAAGCGATCGCCGCCGGGATCGACCCGTGACGGTAGAAGAGGCCGGGCCGGCCGACATGCCGCAGTATCCGTCGCCGGAGGCCACGGCGGGCGACTCGCTCTGGGCGCCCGGGCGGCGCGCCCTGACCTTGGGGTTGATCCTCACGATCACGCTCGTAGCGTTCGAGGCACTCGCGATCGCCACGATCATGCCGATCGTCGCAACGGACCTGCGCGGGGTCGAATTGTACGGCTGGGTGTTCTCCGCGTTCCTCCTGGCGTCGCTCGTGGGGATCGCGGCGGTGGGCGGGCTCATCGACCGGATCGGCCTGGTGCGTCCCTTCGTCGGCGGCCTCGTGCTGTTCGGCATTGGGCTGGTCATCGGTGGACTCGCGCCCAGCATGCCCATCCTGGTGGCCGGCCGGTTCATCCAGGGCCTGGGTGCGGGCGCGATCCCGCCAATCGCGTACGTGGCCATCGGCCGCAGCATGCCGGACCGGTTGCGGCCGCAGATGTTCGCGATGCTGGCCACGGCCTGGGTCCTCCCCGGGGTCATCGGGCCCGTGATCGCCGCCACTGTCGCGGAGCACCTTCACTGGCGGATCGTCTTCCTCGGCCTGCTCCCGATCATCGCGACCGCCGGCGCCCTGACCGTGCTCCCGTTGCGCCGCGTGCAGTCCGCGCCGGCTTCGACGCAGCCCGCCGTCTCTCGCCAACGGGGCGAGGGTTCGTTCCGACGGCTGCCCCGTGCCATCGTCATGACGATCGCGACGGGGGTGCTCCTGGCCGGCCTCACGGCCTCCGACGTCATCGTGATCGTTCCGCTCGCCGTTGGCGGCCTTGGGGTCGCGGCCTGGGCGTTCCGCTCGCTGTCCCCGGCCGGGACCCTGCGCCTCGCACGCGGCCTGCCCGCGGCGATCGTGCTGCGGGGTGCGCTCACGTTCTCGTTCTTTGCGGCCGACACGTACGTCCCGCTCGCGCTTCAGGGCTGGCGGGGCCTCTCGGCCGAGACGACGAGCGTCGCGTTGACCGCGGCGACCCTGGCCTGGACTGGCGGCTCCTGGCTCCAGGCGCGACGGATCCATCGATTGGGCCCGGCGTGGTTCGTCCGGCTCGCCTTCCTCGTCGTCACGCTGGGGATTGCCGGCACGGCCACGCTCCTCGTCCCGGACATCCCCATCCCGTTCGGGATCGCCGCACTCGGGCTGGCCGCACTGGGCATGGGCCTGGGCTACTCGGCGCTGTCCCTCATCGTGCTTCGGGAGGCCCCGCCCGGCGAGGAAGGCGTTCCGGCGTCTGCCTTGCAGCTCGCGGATGTGCTGGGCACCGCGCTGGGTACGGGGCTCGGCGGAGCACTGGTGGCCGCGGGCCTCCGAGCCGGCGCAGCCGACTGGGTAGGGCTGGCCGGTGCGTTCGGCATTGCGGTCGTGGCCGGCACGCTGGGCCTGTTCGGGAGCAGGCGGTTGTTCACGCCGCGCACCGGCGCGCTTGGCCCGGTGGTTGCCGCGGAGGCAGCCTGAGGACGAGGGGTCCGCGGGAGGTGCTGGGGTAGACTGTGGCCGCCCCGCGCGGGCCCGCGCCCGACGGGTTCCACGCCGCCCAGCCGGGAGGATTCATGTCGGTAGAGGACCTTCGCGCGAAGATCCGCGAGATCCCGGACTTCCCCAAGCCCGGAATCCTCTTCTACGACATCACCACGCTTCTCAAGGAGCCTCACGCGTACCGCGAGGCCATCGACCTCATGCTGGAGCCCTACCGGGATGCCGGCGTGGAGATCGTGGTGGGCATGGAGTCGCGCGGCTTCATCTTCAGCGCAGCCATGGCCTACGAACTGCACGCGGGCCTGGTGCCGGTCCGGAAGCTCGGCAAACTGCCCGCCGAGACCCTTACCGTGGAATACGCGCTGGAATACGGATCCAACACCCTGGAGATCCACCGCGATGCGATCCGGCCCGGCCAGAAGGTGCTGATCGTGGATGACCTGCTCGCTACGGGCGGCACTGTCCGCGGCACGATCGAACTCGTCGAACGGCTGCAGGGCGCGGTCGTCGGCCTCGGGTTCCTCGTGGAGCTGGAGTTCCTCAAGGGCCGCGACCGGCTCCAGGGCTACAGCGTGACGAGTGTCATCCGGTACTGACGATCCACGACGTGGCGACGGACCGACGGTGAGCGATCCCCATTCGGACGGGTCCGCGGGCCGGACGGCCGCGGCACGCACCCCGCCCGAAGCGGCCGCCGCAGCCGGCGCTCCCCCTGCCGGGGCGGACCTGGGTCGGCGGCGGTTCTTCCGGCAGTTCGCGACGGACGTCTTCCACACCGCGGCCACGGTGGCCGGGGCTGCCTCGGCTTTCCAGCGTGGTACCGCGGAGGCGGCCAGCGCGATCCTCAACGGGCCGCGCGAGGATGACGCCGGCGCTGTCTCCACCGGGCCTTCCGATCCCGGTCCGAACGCGTTCCATTCAACGTCGGCCGCGGGCGACCGGATTGCCGACCAGGCGCGCCGGGGTCCGGAGCTGGCCATTGGCTATCACAGCGCGTTCCGGGCCGATGGCGACCGGATCGTCCTCGTCAACCAGCACCGCCTGCCATTCTCCCTGGTCGAGGTGGAATGCTGGACGGCGATCGATGCCGCCCACGAAATCCGCGAGTTGACCGTCGTCGGCGGCCCGGCCGTCGCCCAGGTGGCTGCATTGAGCCTGGCCTTGACCGCGCGGCGGATCCGCGAGTCGCGGCCGTACGCCCGCCGTGCAATCATCCGCGCCGCCGAGACGACGCTCCTCCAGGCACGTCCCACGTCGCCACAGCTGCGCGCCGTCGTTGCGCGCGTCATGGCCCGCTACGTGGAGATCGGGGAGTTCAGCGAGGACGGCGACCGGGTGGCGGACGCGATGCAGGACGAGGCGGATGCCATCATCTTCGAGTCCAACGACGATCATGGCCGAATCGCGGATGCCGCCGCCACCCGAATCCCGCGCCTGATCGACCGGCGACCCGGGATCCTGCTGATCGGCGCCACGGGCGCCATGGCCGGAGGACAGTCCGGCACCGCATTCGGTGCCGTCCAGGCAGCCCACAACTCGGAACGCGCGCTGCATGTCTACGTCCTCGAGGGCCGTCCGCTGCTGAATGCCGGACGCCTGACGATCTGGGAGCTGGCCCAGGCCGGGATCCCCCACACGCTGCTTCCCGATGCGGCCGCCGGCTGGCTGCTCCAGTCGGGCCGCGTCGATGTCGTCCTGGTGGGCGCGGAGGCCATCGCGCAGAACGGCGACGTGGCGAATGACGCCGGCACCTACCCGGTCGCCGTGCTGGCCGCACGCCACGGCATCCCGGTCGTCGTCTGTGCCCCCCTTGCGGCCGTTGATCTCGCGGCACCTGACGGCGCGGCACTGGAGACTGCGATGCGCCCCGGCCGTGACATCCTGGAACTCTCCAAGGTGCCGCTCACGCTCCTGGACACAGCCGCCTTCAACCCGCTTCTCGATGTCACGCCGGCGGATCTCGTGGCGGCGTGGGCGACGGAGGAGGGCCTGGTCGAAGGGGAGTTCGCAGACGGACTCCAGGCCGCCCTGGAACGACGCGCGCGGCGACTGCCGGAGTCGACGGCCTCCCGCCTCTTGACGGGCGGGCTTGCTGCCGCCGTTGCCCAGGCACCCGCCGCGGCCGGTGCAGGCCGGAGCGAGGCCTGATGGCCGAGGCGACGATCACCGGGCACCGCGATCGGGAGGCCATCGTCGCACGGCCCATCACGGATCGGGGGCTCCTGCGCGCGTTCCTCGAGCGTGACCGGCTGTTCGGCGCCTATGCCCTGTGTGACCTGGAAGACCGCGAGTTCGCGAGGACCCGCTGGGGTGCCGCGTGGGTGGGCGAGGAGCTGATGGCCGTGGTGCTGGAGTACGCCGGGCTCTCGCCCCAGCCGCTGTTCGTGATGGGTGACGGCGCCGGAATCGAGCGCGTCCTGCGCGACCTGATCCGGCCGCGAGCGGCCTACGTCGCCGCGCTCCCGGAGCACCTCGCGGCCGTCGCCACGCAGTACCGCGTGGAGCCAGGGCCGCCCATGGTCCGGATGTGGGTGGACAGGGCGCACTTCCAGCCCTATCCGGGTGAAGTGGCCCGTCTGCTGCCCGTCGAGATCGGCGAGTTGAACGGCCTGTACCAGCTGGGCTTTGCCTCCTGGCTCCAGCCCTCGGCCATCAACGACGGCGTGTACTACGGCGTCCGCTTCGGCGGGCGTCTCGTGGCGGCGGCCGGGACGCACGTGATCAGCCCGCAGGCGCGGCTCGCCGTGGTGGGCAACGTGCTCACGCACACGCAGTACCGCGGCCGCGGGTTCGCCACGGCCACCACCGGGGCCGTCACGGCCGAGCTGCTGCGCTTCTGCGACCAGGTCGTGCTCAACGTCCGATCCGACAACCCGCC
>JANPDJ010000113.1:0-17999 GCA_031431395.1 Chloroflexota bacterium
GCGGCCACCAGCTCGTCGATGAAGACGTGCTCGTCGTAGGCGTGGGCGACGCGCAGGTCGCCAGGTCCGTAGCTGACGGTCGGCACGCCGCCGAGGTTGAGGAACGAGCAGTCCTCCACGGCCGCGAACCCGTTGACCGCCGGACGGCCGGCGAAACGGGTCCCAACGGACGCGAGCTCGTGAGCGTCCCCGACCGCCGTGCAGATGGGGTGCTGGGGATCCACGGAGAACGCGGGCCAGTTGAGCTTCCACTCGAGGACCGGCGGGTGGTCGCGCAGCCATGGATCGAGTTGCGCGGCACGATGGATGTGCTCCTCGATCTCCGCCCGGACGGACTCGGGGCTCTCCTCCGGGTGGTACCAGCAGCAGTATTCGATCGTCATGAACTCGCTCACGATGAACGGGACCATGACGCCCTTGGGTCCCCCGGTCACAACCCCGGGATGGATCGTGAAATGGCCGGGCGGGAAGAGGGCGTGGCGCTTGCTCTGGCCCCACTCGTCCTCCAGCCGGCGCATCGCGAGGAACATGTCCACGCCCTTGTCGATCGCGTTGACGCCCACCTCCGCGCCCAGGCCGCCCGCCCGGATGAGATTGCCGCGCATCGAGGCATGCGTGGGCTTGCCCGGTACGGTCACGGAGAACCACCAGAGTCCCGGGCTGACGGGCACGATCGCCAGGGGGGCGGGGGGCGCGCTGGGCTCCGAGACCACCGCCGCATCCGCGGTGTAGCCGCGCTTGAGGGTGGCCGTCACGCCGGCCTCGTGGTCCATCACCTCTTCGCCCACGACCGCTTCGAGGATCAGGTCGCCTTGCAGTTTGACGCCCGCCTGGACGAGCGCCCGGGCGGCGAAGGTCTGGGCCATAACGCCGCTCTTCATGTCGCTGGCGCCACGGCCCCAGATTCGCTGGCCGTCATTGCGGCCGGAGAACGGGTTGCCGTCCGTCCAGACGGCCGGATCACCGGGCGGCACCACGTCCACGTGCCCGTTGTAGATGAGCGACCGGCCGGCGCCTTTGCCACGAAGGACGCCGACGGCGTTCTCCCGACCCGGCTCCACCGCGAACAGATCGACCTCGCAGCCGATGGAGCGGTACATCTGGGCGACGAACTTCGACACGTCGCCTTCGCGCCCGACCACCTCGTCGTAGACCTGGCCCGGGTACCTGGGGTTGACGCTCTCGATCTGGATCGCCTGCGAGAGCGCTGCGACCAGCTCCCCGCGCTGAGCGTCGACAGCCTTCAGCACGCGTTCGCGCAGTTCCGCGGTCGTGGTTGCCATCGCGATCCTCCTCCGCTGGTTGCGAGCGCCATGCCGGCTCGCCGAAGCATGGCACTGCCGTCGGTCATTGGCACGCTCCGGCGACAGCGGATTCCCTGCGGTCCGGTGGCTCACCTGTGCCAGTACGATGGGGCAGATGACACGCCTCGGGCTGATCGTCAACCCGGTTGCCGGCATCGGCGGCCGGGTTGGCCTCAAGGGCAGCGATGGGGCCGAGATCGTCGCGCGCGCCCGTGCGCTCGGAGCGGTGGCGGAGGCGGGGCAGCGCGCCACCGTAGCCGTCGAACAACTCGACGCGCTCGTGGGCCGGCTCGAGATCCTGACCTGCGAAGGCGCGATGGGGGAGGATGCCGCCCGCGCCCGCGGCTGGACGCCCACGATCATTTCGCGGTCGGGCGCCGGACCGGGCGTGGCGCCGCGCGAGGAAGAGACCACTGCCGACGACACGCGTGCTGCGGCCGTCGCCATGGCCGACGCCGGGGTGGACCTGCTCCTGTTCGCGGGCGGCGACGGGACCGCGCGGGACATCTATAGCGCGATCGGCACCCGCGTCCCGGTCCTTGGCATCCCGGCAGGCGTGAAGATCCACTCGGCCGCCTTCGCTGTCACGCCCCGCGCGGCCGGGCAGCTCGCGGCGCTGTTCCTGGCCGGCCGGGTCACGGGCCTCCGCGACGCCGAGGTGATGGACATCGACGAGGAGGCCTTCCGGGCAGGGCGCGTCAGCGCGGCGCTCTACGGCATCGTCTGGGTGCCGGCCGATGCGACCCGCACCCAGTCAATGAAAGCCGGCCGCGCGGAGTCGGAGGCGAGCGCTCAGCAGCAGATCGCCTACCGGCTCGTGGACGAGATGGCTCCCGGGGCCCTGTACATCATCGGTCCGGGCACGACGACCCAGGCGATCAAGAACCACCTCGGAATCGCCGGCACACTGCTTGGAGTGGATGTGGTCCGGGATCGCCGCCTGGTCGCCGCCGACGTGACGGAAGGCCGGCTGCTGGAGCTCCTGGCACCCGAGCGGACCGAACTGTCCGACCCCACCGAGCTGGCTCGTCGGCCGCAGATCCTCGTCACGATCATCGGCAGCCAGGGCTTCATCCTCGGGCGAGGCAACCAGCAGATCAGCCCGCGGGTCATCGCCCGAGTCGGGAAGGACCGCATCCGCGTAATCGCGACGCGCGAGAAGGTGTCCACCCTCGGCGGCAGGCCGCTCCTCGTCGACACCGGCGACCCCACCCTGGACGCGTCGCTGGGAGGCTACATCCGGGTCGTCGTGGGCTACGGCGACGACCTCGTCATGCGGGTCGCCACGTCGCCGGAGTGAGCGGAATTCGGTGGTGGCCGTCAGGTTCCGGTCACCCGACCGCTACAGGATGCGCTCCATGATGCGGGTCGTCACCCAGAGCGCGATGGGGAGCAGGACCGCGGTCACGACGGCCCCGGCCGTTCCGGCCTGCCACGGCCAGGTCGAGAGCCGGCGCACGAGGTCGCGTTCGGTGACCAGGCTTGCCAGCGTCTTGTTCTGGCCGTCGGCACCGGAGAGGTCACGCCGGTCGATAGAGCCGTGCAGGTCCTCGATCAGCGCTTCGATCCGCTGGCCCGTCTCGGTTTGGAGCCGCTTCTTCTCGAGGTCCATGCGACGGTGGATGCCGACGAGTGGCCAGACGAACGCGCTCAACGCGGTCCCAAGGATCAGGCCCATGAACGTGAATGTGACGACGTAATCCAGCGCCGATGTCGAGAGCGTGAGGGGGATGCTCAGGGGGATGACCAGTGCGACGAGCCCCATGGCCGTGCGCGATGTCAGTCGTGAGAACGCGTAGAGCTGGGTGGGCCGGAACAGGTTGACCCGCGGAGCCATGCTGTGGATCCGGGCAACGAGCCGCAACTGGCGAACCGTGTGGTAGAGCAACGCCAGGATCAGGCCCACCAGCACCGTTTCGAAGGGCCAGCGAAGCGCGATCGCGAGAGGCGAAAAGCCGGTCAGCGCTTCCGATTCCGGCTGGAATGCGAACGCCTCCGTCGTCCTCAACGCACTCACCGCCAGCAGGATCAAGGCCGGCCTGGCCGGAATGACCGTCAGGTCGTACTCCAGGCGTGCCAGAGCCTCCTGGCTGACGCTTAACAGCGGAGAGAATTCGCTGAGAGCCGTCCGGGCGACGCGGTCGAGGTAGTGGATCAGCGAGATCGAGCCGATCAGGGCGAACGCCCACACTGCCTGGACGCTGCCGATCTTGCCAACCGGCGTGTCGGAGATCCACGAGGGAACCGCCACCAGCAGAAGCGCCGGAACCAGGGCGATGGCGTAGGCCGCCCACGGCGGCCCCGGGAGCCGCTCCACCGCGTCGATGAGGACGTTCACCCAGCTGCGACCGTAGGTTGTCGCCCCGAGTGCGGCCGGACTGCCTTCTGCCTGAAGTCGTGTCTCCGGCATCGAGGTCTGGGCATCCATTGCAACGGCAGTGTACGCACGCTCGGCGCGCCGGTCCTGCTAGTCTGCGACCTCATGCCGTCCTGCCGCCACCTCGACAAGCTGTACGACGCCGCTGTCAACCCATCGGCGCCGGGCTGCGAGGATTGCCTCGCCACCGGTGGCCAATGGGTCCACCTGCGCCTGTGCCAGACGTGCGGGCATGTCGGCTGCTGCGATCAGAGCCCCAACCGGCACGCGCGGGCCCATGCGAAGGCCGCCGGCCACCCCGTGATCCGGTCCCACCAGCCTGGTGAGGCCTGGGGCTGGTGCTTCGTTGACGCGGTGGAGTACGACAGCGCCGAGGAGTGGGATCACGAGGGCGCGGACCTCGGTTGAACCCGGTCACCCGGCGACGCGGTCATCCCGGCTTCGGGTCGAACCCGGGTGTCACCGCGCGCCCGGACTATCATCGCCTCCCTGCAATGACGGCCCTCCCAGCGTGACCAGCCCCTCCATCGGAACGCCCGGTTCGCCGTCCCTCGTGCACGGGGGCATCCGGCTGCGCCGCGCGACCGGCTCCGTCGTGGGCCGCGCCACCGAGCTCGCTGCAATCGAGGAGACGATCGACGGCTCGCTCCGCGGCATCAGCGGCCTGTGCATCGAGGGCGAGCCGGGCATCGGCAAGAGCCGCCTCCTTCTTGCGGCGGCCCAGATGGCGGAGGCCCACGGGTTCGCAGCGGTTGGCGCCAGCGCCGACGAGGAGTTCCGCGGCCCGTTCATGATGGCGCGCTCCATCTTCGGCAGCGAAGCCCTCCGGGACGGCGCGAGTCCGCGAGCCCTGGAAGCCCTGGAGCGCGCTCGCAATGTGCTGGCCGGCCGCGACGATCGCCTGGAAGCTCTGCCGCCCGACCAGCGCGTGATGCGCGTCCTGGACCAGGCGACGATGGCCCTCACGGTGGTCGCCGCAGAGCGTCCACTCGCCCTGCTCCTGGACGATCTCCAATGGGCCGACGCCGACAGCCTCCGCCTCCTGCGTTACCTCGTCCGGACAGAGCCCTCGATCCCGGTCTTCTTCCTGTTCGCGATCCGCCCGGAAGAATCCCTGGACGCCCACGAGCTGGTCACGCTGCTGGCCGACATGGAGCGGATGGGCATCGTCCGCCGCCTGAAGCTGGCGCGCCTGCGCCAGCCGGACACGGGCGAGCTGCTCCGCCTGACGCTGGCCGGAGCGGTCGAGCCCGCAACCACCGCCACGATCCACTCCCAGGCCGAGGGCGTTCCCTTCGTCATCGAGGAACTGGCCAAGAGCTACCGGGAGCGGGGCCTGCTCCAGCAGGTCGACGGGGCGTGGCGGCTCTCGCCGAAGGCCGGCCGGCTGCTCCCGTCCAGCGTCAGAACGCTGATCCAGCGGCGCGCGGCCCATCTCCCCGAAGCCACCCGGGCGGTGATGGCCGACGCGGCTGTGATCGGCCGCACGTTCCGATCCACGGATGTCTGCGCGGTCCGTGCCGAGATCGGAGAGCCCGACTGCGATCCGGCGAAGGTGTCGGAGATCCTTGCGCCGGCCGCGGCCGCGGGCCTGCTCAACCAGCTCGAGTCGGGGTCCGGTGGCGATTACACCTTCACCCACGACGGGGTCATGGAGTATGCGGCCGGGTTGCTCACGGTTCAGCGCCTCAAGGCGTTGCATGGGGCCATCGTGGACCTGCTCAGCGCTGGTGAGGCGCCAAACCCAGCGATCCTGCCGGTGCTTGCCCGACACGCCCTGGCTGCGGGAGATTTGCAACGCAGCGCCGGGTTCTGCGTCCTTGCCGCCACCTCGGCGATTGCTGCCAATGCACCGGACGAAGCCTTGCGCCTGGTGGAGGAGGCGCTCCCTGTCGTGTCCACCCGCCCAGAGCGGGTGGCACTCCTGCGGGCGCGCGACGACGCCTATGCGATGCTGCGTCGGCCGGACGATCGCCGGGACGGCCTGTCGGAACTCGCGGCACTGGCAGAGGCGGCCGGCGATCGGTCACTCGAACTGGAGGTCCGGCTGCGCCGGGCGGCCGCCCTGCGCCTGGATGGGCAGCACGAACAGGCTGCCGAAGATGCGCGGGCCGTCCGCGAGTCGGCGGTTGCGAGCGGCGACCGGATGCGGGAGCTTGCGGCGTGCCTGGAACTCGGCCAGGACCTGCTCCGCTCGGCTCTCGGCGAGGGGTTCTCGCCGTCACCCCAGGAGGCGGACCTCGACGGCGCCGAAGAAGCGTTCGCGCGCGCCGAAGCCCTGGCCGGGGAGCTGGGCGACGAGCCGGCCCTGGCGGCCGCGACCCGGGAGGCCGGCGTCATCGGGGTGGCGCGCGTCCGCGCCTGGCTCGTCGAGTCCGTGAAGGAGAACGCCCACATCCCGGTCGTTCAGGCCGTTGCCGCCGGCCGACCCCTTGCAGAGATGCTGCAGGGCCTTCCGATCGCTCCGGCCGCGGCGGCGGCTGTCGCTCGGCTGCAGCGAGCGCTGGACCTGTTCGAGCGGCTCGGCGACCGGCGCGGCGCCATGTCCACGATCATTGCGATGGCGTACCTGAGCTGGACGCCCGAGATCCACGTGGGCGCCAACCCCGCCCTCCGCATCGAGGAACTGCGCCGGCTCGCCTCGCGGATGCGCGGCGTCAAGGGTGAACGCGAACGCGCTTCGGGAGAAGCGCAGATGGTCTACGGGGTCCACGTGTTCTGCCGCGCGAAGGTCATCCCGGACATGACCGTCACGCGTGGCGGCGAAGCATGGGACCTGGCACGGACCGCGGGCGACCGCATGCTGGAGTTTGTGTCGGCCGGAGGCACGGCCCTGGGGTACGTGGACCTGGGCGACTTCGACGAAGCGCAGCGCTGGCTGGATCGGGCCGCCGCGACCGTGGCGTCCGCGCCGACGCCGGTCCGGAGCCGCGAGCTGGAATTGTGGCGCGCCGTCCTCGCGGCGGCGCAGAACGATGGCGCCGCGATGGCCAGGCACATGGACCGCGCGCTGGACATGGCCGCCAGGGAAGGCCGTCCCGCCGCCCGCTGCGAGATCCTCGCGACGCGCGCCCTCTTGGCCGCGCGGATCGGGGCCGAGCGCAAGGACGCCGGGCTGCTGGACCTCGCGGAGCAGTCGGCAGCGGAAGTCGGGCGACTGAGCACCAATCTCCCCGGCCATTCGCCGTGGGAGGCGCAGGCCCACGCCGCGCTGGCCACCGTGGCGATGGCGCGTGGTGACGTTCCGACGGCCCTCGACGCCGCTCATGCCGCCCTCGCCAAGCGCGACGGCGCACAGCGCAGCGACCCCCATTTCGAGATTCTCCTGCCCGCTGCCCGCGTCATCCTCGCGGTCGGCGAGCCCGCAGAGCAGGAGGGGCTCCGGGCCGGGATCCAGCTAATGGCGTCGCTGATCGCCCAGCGCACGATGGACGAGGACGTCCGGCGCCGGTGGTTCCGGGCCCGGACCGGGCGGGACCTGCTGGAGCTTGCAGGGTGGGGCACCAACGTCCCGGTGGTCACGGCCGCCGCGGACTGGGGGCGGCCCGCCACGTCGGTCACGGAGTCGCCATCGACCATCGGGGACGCTCCCAAGGGTGCCCCGGCATCGGCCGCGCTCGCTTCGCCTGCCGCGGAGCAGCCGTCGCCCGCCCCCGCATCGCCCGCCCCGCCTTCGTCGGTCCCAGGCCCACAAGCTTCCCCGTCCGAAGAGGACCGGCGGATGCTGCGCCTCCTCGTCGAGGGCCTATCGGATCGCGAGATCGCCGCGGAGCTGGCCTCCAGCCAGGACCAGGCCGCGGCGACCCTTGTCGCCCTGTACGGGCGGATTGGTGCCACGTCACGCAGCCAGGCGATCGTGTTCGCCGTGCGCAGCGGCATCGTCTAGGACCGCGGGGACACGATGACCATCCTGGTACGGATCGACCGGCCGCGCTGCATCGGGGTCGGCAACTGCATCGCCCTTGCCCCGACCGCGTTCGACTGGTTGACGGGGGACTTCGGCAAGGCCGCGGTCCTCGACATCGACACGATCGACGCCGAGGTCCTCCGCGAGGCCGTGATGTCCTGCCCCACGCAGGCGATCTCGCTCGAAGAGGTCGGTGACCTGCTGCCGTTCCAGGCCCGCGCCCAGAGTGGCACGTCGCGGCGGGTCGCCAAGACGTTCCTGTTCACCGACATCGTCGGCTCGACCGGTCTTGCCGGAGCGCTCGGGGACGAGGCCTGGGAGAACCTGCTCCGCTGGCACGACGACACGCTGCGCGGCCTGTTCGTTGCCAACAACGGGACCGAAGTTGTCACGACCGGCGACGGGTTCTTCGTCAGGTTCGACTCCCCGGACGACGCCATTGCCTGCGGGGTCGCCATCCAGAGGACGCTCGATACCCAGCGCCGCGAGCACGGGTTCGCGCCGCAGGTGCGCATCGGCATTCATTACGCCACCGCCCAGGAGGCGGACGGCAATTACCGTGGCGTCGGTGTGCACGAGGCGGCCCGAATCGCGGCGGCCGCGGAGGGCGGCGAGATCCTCGTCAGCCGGGAGACGGCCCAGGGCACGTCCCACAAGGTTTCGGAGCCCCGCACGCTTCAACTCAGAGGTATCTCGGAGCCGGTCGAGGTGGTCGCCGCCACCTGGCGCTGAGGCACCGGGGTGCCGGGCCTGCCGGGTCGGCGACAACCGCCGGGTCGGCGACAGCCGCCGGGTCTGCCGGGTCGGCCACAGCCGCCGGGTCTGCCGGGTCGGCCACAGCCGCCGGGTCTGCCGGGTCGGCCACAGCCGCCGCGTGGGCGACAGCTGCCGGATCAGCTGCGGGCGCCGACGAACAGGCGCCGTCCGGCACGAATGCCGAAGGCTGTCTGCGGCACCAGCAGACACAGGACGAACCCCACGGAGACAGCCCAGCCGCCGGCCAGGTCGTGGAGGACGCCCACGGCCACCGGGCCAGTCGCCGCGATGAGGTAGCCGAAGGACTGCGCCATGGCGGACAGGCGCGCAGTGTCGAAGGCGCTCCGTGTCCGGAGCACCAGCATCGTCAACGCGAGCGGAAAGGAAGCCCCGTTGCCGATCCCGATCAGGCTGGCCCACACCCACGGGAGCGAGGTCGGCGACAGCATGAGTCCCAGAAGCCCGGCCGCCGTGATCAGCCCCACTGCCGCTGCATGGACTCGCTGGTCGCGGGCACGTGCCGCCAGCATCGGCATGATGAGCGAGGCGGGCGCGCCCATGAGCGTGGACACGGACAACAGCAGGCCGGCGTCGGAGGCGGAGAAGCCCGCGTCGCGGTAGATCGTCGGCAGCCACGAAACGATCGCGTAGAACTGCAGCGACTGGATGCCGAAATACAGCGTGACCTGCCACGCAAGTGGGTCACGCAGCAGCGCGCGCACTGAGCTCCGGGTCTGCTCGACCGGGGGTCGCGTCCGGTTGCGGAGCTGCGGCAGCCACAGGAGCAGAGCGGCGAACGCGGGGATCGCCCAGAAGCCCACGCCCTCCCGCCAGCCGCCGAGTGCCGCCGCGATGGGGACGCTGAGACCGGCCGCCACGGCCGCCGCGATCTGAAGTGACATCACGTAGGCGCCGGTCATCGCGCCCGCCCGCGTCGGGAAGTCGCGCTTGATGAGCGCCGGCAGCAGCACGTTGCCCATCGCGATGGCGCTGCCCGCGATGATCGTCCCGACAAAGAGCGTGAGGACGTTGGGCCCGACCCGGACGAGGAGTCCGGTCACGATCGCGACAAGCACCAGGCCCAGCGTCCGCTCGATCCCCAGCCGGTCCGCCAGCCGCGGCGCGAACGGGGCGACCAGCCCGAAGCAGAGCACGGGCGCCGCGGTGAGGAACGCGGCCATCGTGGACGACAGACCCACGTCCAGCCGGATCTCCGTGAGCAGCGACGCGATGGACGTGACGGCCGGACGCAGGTTGCCGGCGATCAGGACGATCCCGGCAGCCACGAGCAGCATCACCGCGCGAGATTCGTGGTGCGGTTCCGGCGCCGTCGGCCGCTCCAGCGGGGAACTGGGCATGGCGTCCATGGTGATGCCTTGACCAGGCGGCCGTACGTCCCGCCACGCGGGCGGCTGGGTGGGCGGCTGGCTCGGCTGCGGCGACCTTGTTGCCCGAGAACAACCGGCTGGTTGCTGTGCGGCTCAGATCCTGTCAGGTAGTTACCCTGAGACTGGTATGGCCCCGGATCGTCGTCTCGAGCGCCACACAGTCGTCCCACGAATGGTAGACCCGGGCCGGACCGGTTCCGCGCGATCCACCCGAACAGATCGTGCACGAAGAGTCGCAAAGCGACTCGGTCGGAGGCAGCGACGGCCACATACCAGTCCCCCGATGGGTAGGTGGTGCTTGTCCGGCCGATGGCAGGTCGCCCCCACCCGCGCCGGGGCTGCCACCATCGCCCGCACCCGCACCCGCACCCGCACCCGCACCCGCACCGCCGCCACCGCCCACCGCCGCCCGCACCCGTCTCCCGGACTCACGGTTGACGCATCGCGCAGTAATTCCGATAATGTGACTCGGAATTAGATCGTCCTCCCGCGGCCCACCCGTGGCCGCCTCATCCGCCACTCATCAGAGGCCTACCAGGAGACGTATGACCGCAACGCGCGAGCTGGTCACGGACAAGCGGCAGGACTACGCGTTCCACGACGACATCGTGTATCTCACGGAGGCGAAGCGCGGACTCACGCGCGATACGGTCCTGGACCTCAGCCGGGGCAAGAACGAGCCCGACTGGATGCTCCAGTTCCGCCTTCGGGCGTACGACCACTTTCTGGCGCGCCCCATGCCCACGTGGGGGGGCGATCTCACCCGCATCGACTTCAACAAGATCGTCTACTACCGGAAGCCGTCGGAGCGCGAAGAGAAGTCCTGGGACGACGTGCCGGAGAAGATCAAGGCGACATTCGAGCGCCTGGGGATCCCGGAAGCGGAGCGCAAGTTCCTTGCCGGCGTTGGCGCCCAGTACGACAGCGAAGTGGTCTACCACTCCGTCCGTGAAGAGCTGACCAAGATCGGCGTCGTCTTCATGGGGACGGACCAGGCGCTCAAGGAATACCCGGAGCTCTTCCGCCAGTACTTCGGCACGGTTGTGCCGCCGGAGGACAACAAGTTCTCGGCGCTGAACAGCGCGGTCTGGTCCGGCGGGTCGTTCGTCTACGTGCCGAAGGGCGTGGAAGTGCCGCTGCCGCTGCAGGCCTACTTCCGGATCAACGGCGAGAACACCGGCCAGTTCGAGCGCACCCTCATCGTGGTGGACGAGGGCGCCAAGGTCCATTACATCGAGGGATGCACTGCGCCCATCTACGCCACGGATTCGCTCCACGCGGCGGTGGTCGAGGTAATCGCGCTGCCGGGCTCCAAGGTCCGGTACACCACGATTCAGAACTGGTCGAACGATGTTTACAACCTCGTGACAAAGCGCGCCCACGCGTACGCGAACTCCACGGTGGAGTGGATCGACGCGAATACCGGGTCCCGCCTGACGATGAAGTACCCCGCGATCTACCTGCGCGGGGAAAACGCCACTGCCGACATCATCTCGGTGGCGGTGGGCGGCCGGGATCAGCACCAGGACACGGGCGCGAAGGCCGTCCATCTGGCGCCGAACACCCGCTCACGGATCGTGTCGAAGTCCGTATCCAAGGACGGCGGCCGTACCACCTATCGCGGGTCGCTCAAGGTGGCTCCCGGGGCTACCAACGTCGTGGCGAGCGTCCGGTGCGATGCCCTGATGCTTGACGATCAGAGCCGCAGCGACACGTACCCGTACATCGACATCCAGGAAGACGACACCACGATGACCCACGAGGCCACGGTGGGCAAGATCAGCCAGGAACAGGTGTTCTACCTGATGAGCCGCGGCCTCACGGAGAACGAGGCGCAGAACCTGATCGTCCAGGGCTTCCTCGAGGTCTTCACGAAGGAACTCCCGATGGAATACGCGATCGAGTTCAACCGCCTCGTCAAGCTGGAGATGGAGGGCTCGCTCGGGTGACCGACGCCCTGCGGGGCGCGGCGCCGGCCACGGCCACTCCGCCTGCTCCCGCGCCCTCGGACGCCTTCATGCCGGACGAACCGGCCCGCAGGCGCGGCCCGCGCCGATCGCCCACCGAGCTCACCGTGAGGTTCGCGGATGAGGCGACCGTCCGGGCTCAGTCGGAGGCGCGTTCCGAGCCTGATTGGCTTCGCGACGATCGACTGGCGGCGCTGGCCGAGTTCACGCGTCTGCCGATCGAGTCCAACGTGCTGTACACGACATACGTGGACCTCCGGAACGCGGAGTTGTCCAGCCTGGGACTCGCGTCGCCTGCCCTCGCCGGAACTGAAGGGGATCGTCGCGTGTCGCCCGACCCCGCCGCTGCCCGCGGCGACCGCCGCGAGGCCCCCGAACTGCCCGACGGAGCGGCGGCCATCATTGCCCTGGACCAGGGCGGCGTCATTGGCGTGACCATGGGCGAGGAGGCCACCGCGGCCGGGCTGGTGCTCGAGACACTGGCCGAATTCGGGCGGCGCGACGCGGGCGGTTTCCGCGCCGCCATCGAAGCCGCCGATGCTCTTCCTTCGGACGACAAGCTGGCCCAGCTCACCCGAGCGCTCTGGAGCGTGGGTGTCCACGTGGCGCTGCCGGACGCAGTGAGATTGCCGCAGCCCGTCGTCATCCGGTGGACGTTCAACGCGTCCGCGGCGCTCCTGTCGCGCACGGTCATCGAGCTGGGTGAAGGCGCGAAGCTGCAGGTCGTCGAGGAGATCCAGTCGGGTCCGGCCTCCGGGGCGGCAGGGCTCCTCACGGGGACCACCGAAGTGCGCCTCGCCCAAGGGTCGGATCTCTCGTTCGCCAGCCTCCAGGAGTTGTCCGGCGGGCACGTGGCATTCCAGCACCGCACGGCCGCGATCGGACCCGGCGCAAAGCTGCGCTGGGCGCTCGCACAGCTGGGCTCGCGCCTCATGCGGAGCCGCGTGGACAACCGCCTCGTGGGCGACGGCGGGTCCGTGGAGCAGGTGGAGATCGTGTTCGGATCCGTGGACCAGCTCTTCGACCTCACCTCCTACACACGCCACCTTGGCAGGGACGCCACGTCAAACCTGCTCTCAAAGGCTGTCCTCCAGGACTCCGCCCGAACGTTCCTCAAGGGCCTCGTCACGATCGACAAAAGCGGAACGGGCACGGACAGCTTCCTGGGTGAGTACGGGATGAACCTCTCGAAGAAGGCGCGCGCCGTCGCCATCCCCAGCCTTGAGATCGACCAGCCGGATTGCCGGCGCGTGATGCACTCGTCATCCGTGGGCCCCATCGACGAATCGCAGCTCTTCTACCTGGAAAGCCGGGGCATCTCGCCGGACGATGCGCGCAAGTTCATCGTGCTTGGGTTCCTGGAGCCGGTCGTCGCGCGCGTGTCGCTGGCGTCTGCGCAGGACCAGCTGCGGGAGGCGCTCGAAGCCAAGTGGGACGCCGGGCACGAGGGTCCCGCCTCGTCCGCAGCCTGATGGCGCGGATCCTGCTCCACCGGCTCGCGCCGAGGTCCTCGCACTGGCCGTCTGCGCACCCACCGCACGGACCGGCGCAACCGGACCGCTCCACTGTTCCCGTTGTGCGAGTGGTGCACGAGTCCGGCGCTCCGGTGCCGACCCGTGCACGCGCTGCACGGAACCACCCGGCATGCGGCGCTCCGGTGCCGACCCGTGCACGCGCTGCACGGAACCACCCGGTCACGGGCTCCGCCAGGCTGATTCGTGCACGGTGTGCACAGCGTGCGGGCGTCCCGCCGGGATGACCCGGAGGATCGACCTGATGGCCATCGACGACGTCCCCGAGGGCACGATGAAGATGGCCTGGGTGGACGGCGTGGACCAGGTCCTCGTGGTGAACCTGGCCGGCCGGATCCGCGCGGTCCAGGGCATCTGCAGCCACGAGTACTTCGAGCTGGACAAGGGCTTTCTCACGTCCGACACGCTCACGTGCGCCCTGCACATGTCACGCTTTGACCTTTTCACGGGGGATGCCCTCGACCCGCCGGCCGAGGAGCCGCTCGCGGTCTACCCGGTGTTCATCGAGGGCGGCCGGGTCATCATCGAGTTCCCCGGCTGACCCACCGTGACCCCGGCCCGGTCCAACGGGCCCTTCAGACGCGGCCCAGGCCTGGCCGCCAAAGCCGCACGGCCGCCGAAGCCACCGGCCGCCGAAGCCGCACGGCCGCCAATCCGGCCTCCGCGATCAGCGCGGCAGGATGATCCCGCCCCCGGCGTGCTCGGCGGCACGGAAGATCGCGTTCGCGAACACGACGTCGGTCAGTCCGAGGCCCAGGTGCGTGACGAGAACACGGCCCGCCGGACGCGGCGTTCCGGCGATGAGTGCCTGGCCGATGGTTGCCTGCGGGTCCGGGTAATCATCGAACTCGCCGATCTCGCGGTTCTTCTCGAACGCGCCGCGCTCGTCGATGAGGAAGAGGCTGGCCGCACGCGCGAGCGCGGCCGACACGTACGTCGCGTAGTCCACGGGGACGACGAGTGCTTCCGGCGCCAGCCATTCGGGGCCCATGACCTGCCGGACGGGTCCGAACGATGCAGCGGTGATCACGACGTCCGCATCACGGACAGCAGCCTCGGCGGTGTCCACCCGGCGCGCCCGGCCGATGCCCGGCGTGTTGTTCGCGACGCGCGCCAGGGTGTCGGCCCGGCCCTGGTCCCGATCGAAGACCGCCAGGTCCACATCCGGCAGCAGGTGGCCCAGGACCGGCACGTGCGCATGCCCCTGGGTCCCCGCGCCGACGATCGCCGCCCGTGCCGGACGTCCCAGCTTCCCCGGTCCGAAGCTTCGGATCGCAATCCCGCTGACCGCGGCCGTGCGATGGGCAGTGATGGGCCCCGCATCGAGAATCGCGACGGGGATGCCGGTGGCAGGGTCGTTCAGGATGGCGATCGCGTGAATGGCTGTGAGGCCGATCGCGTTGTTCGTCGGGAACCCCTGCACCCACTTGATGCCCACGAGATCGTCCGCGGGATCGCCGGCCCGGAGATGGGCGGGCATCGCATGGGCGAATGAATCAGCGGGCCTGGGGGAGATGCCGATCTTGGCCGGGAGCTGGGCCGAACCGGAAGCGAGGGCGCGCATCGTGAGGTCGGCAAGGCGCAGCCGCTCTTCAACCGGAGGCATGCTGGCCTCGACCGTGGCCCCGTCGAGATAGCGCAGCGGCGGCGTCACGACCGCAAGCTCCCGGCCAGCGGCGGAGGAGGAACCAGCGGGTGAGGCGCGGCTGATGTGCAGGTCATGCGCGTCAGTCTAGCGATCCTCACGGCCTGTTCACAGGGGTTCTATCGGCAAATGCGGGCAGCGGGAGGCGTAGGTAGCATGGTCGAGCGGGACCGGGGCCTGCAGGCCGCTCCCAAGGGGACCAATGCCCATCACCGACATCCAGCGCAGCCTGGACAACCTGAAACTGGAACGCGACGCGATCCTGCTCTACGACGCCCTTGCGTCGATCGAGAAGGACGAGCGTCGCGCAGCCGCGTTCCGCACGATCGCCGGGAACGAGCGCCGTCACGCCGAGATCTGGGCTGTGCGGCTCCGCGAGGCGGGCGCCACGGTCCCGCCCCAGGGTCCCGCCCGAGCTCGAATCCGGCTCATCCTCCTCCTCGCACGCCTCATCGGGACGCGCCGCGTGTCCGATCTCGTCCAGGCCCTCGAGGGAGACGAAGAGAGCGCCTACAGCGCGCAGTCGTCGCCCGAGGTCGCCTCGATCGCGGCGGACGAGCGCGAGCATGCGGAGATCTGGAAGCGGCTCGGGGCGGACGGCCAGTCCGCCGCAGGGGCCGGGACCGAACCGAGTACCGGGACCGAACCGGGCGCCGCGAAGGCCACGGGATCGGCGGCTCGGGCCGCCGCCGCGGTCGCGGGGTCGGGCGCGACCACCCCATCCGCCGATCGGACGCCGGCTGCCTTCGCGAAGCTGGGTGCCGGGGACATCGCCCGGCGCGAGAAGTGGCATCGCGCCGGTCAGTCGGGCACCATGCGGGCGATCATCTTCGGCGTCAGCGACGGCCTGGTCAGCAACCTCTCGCTGGTGATGGGCGTCGCGGGGGCGGCCTCCGGCGACCCCAGGTTCATCCTGCTTGCCGGCATTGCCGGCCTGCTGGCCGGGGCATTCAGCATGGCGGCCGGTGAGTACGTCTCCATGCAGTCGCAGCGTGAACTCTACGAACGGCAGATTGCCCTGGAACGGGCGGAGCTGGAGGCAATGCCGGAGGAGGAGGAAGCTGAACTGGCCGCGATCTACCGTTCGAAGGGCTTCACGGAGGAGGAAGCCCGGCGGACGGCGCACCGGCTCTTCGCAGACCCAAAGGCCGCTCTGGACACCCTCGTCCGGGAGGAACTCGGGCTGGACCCGAGTGAGCTTGGATCGCCATGGGGCGCCTCGTTCGGCTCGTTCATCGCGTTCGCGATCGGCGCGATCATCCCCGTGCTGCCCTACCTGTTCGGAGGCGGGACGCTTGCGTTCGGGTTGAGCCTGGGCCTCAGCCTGCTGGCCCTCGTCGCGGTGGGGGCCGGCGTCAGCCTGCTGACGGGCCGGAGCATGCTCTTCTCGGCGGCCCGACAGGTGCTCATCGGAGCGGCCGCCGCCGGGGTGACGTTCCTGGTCGGCACCGTCATCGGCGTCTCGGTTGGCTAGGGTCGCCGGCTTGCCGCGTCCCCCGGCCTTCGGCGCCGGCTGCCCTCTCGGCCCGACAGGCCCGTCGCGGTGGTCCGAAACCGGCAAGGCGGAGCCGGCGTAAGAGATGCAGGGCGACCGAATCAGCGCTGCCCGGGACGCTGCCCTTGTGCGAGACGTTGTCGCCGGGTCGCAGGACGCGCTTGCGACGCTCTACGACCGGCATGCGGAAGCCGTATACGCGGTGGCAGCCCGGCTGACGAATGACCACCAGGTGGCCGAAGAAGTGGTCCAGGAAACGTTCCTCGCGCTCTGGAACCGCGCCGAGTTGTTCGATCCCGGCGTGGCTTCCCTGGCCGCGTGGCTGCACACGATCGCGCGAAACCGCACCGTGGACCGACTGCGCGCGATCGGCCGGCGGCCCCGGCTGGTGCCCGTTTCCTCCTTCCGCCACGAGGACGAGGCCGATGGCTCCGCACTGGAACGCATCGCGACG
Source organism: Chloroflexota bacterium (assembly GCA_031431395.1). GTDB lineage: Bacteria > Chloroflexota > Limnocylindria > Limnocylindrales > CSP1-4 > VGPE01. Next base: position 16,826 of record JANPDJ010000113.1, read on the forward strand.
GCCGGGACCGTGGTGGGCGGCGCCGACCTGGGCAAGGGCCCGGAGGGGTCGCTCGATGCCCTGGAGGTCAGGCTCGCCATCCGCGGTGCGCTCGACGCGATGCCCGAGACCGAGCGAACGGTGATCCTGCTGGCCTACCGGGACGAATTGAGCCAGGCCGAGATCGCGGAGCGGCTCGGGTGGCCGCTCGGCACTGTCAAGACCCGCACGCGCAGGGCGCTCCTCCACCTTCGTGACGCCCTGGGCGACGTGCTGCGTCCGGAGCGGCCGATGACGATGCGGTCGATCCCGACGGGCGACGGGACGCGCTGATGGACCACGCCGAAGTTCGCGACCTGCTGGATCTCGCGGCTGTGGAGCCGGGTGGCCTGGACCGGCTGATCGCCGGGGACACCCCGGCGGCCATCGCCGCGGCAGGCCACCTGGCCGGCTGCCCGGGCTGCATGGAGGAGTTCGGCCGGTTACGGCGGGAATCCGCGATCCTCCGCGAGATCATCGCAACCCAACTCCCGCCGGAGCTTCGTGCCCGGACCCTGGCCTTCGTGGCTGCGGTGGGCAGGCCGCGGGAGGTCGTCGCGACGACACCGGGGATGCCGGCGGGCGGGGCGCTCCCGACAGCGCGTCCCGGGGTGGTCCCGGCGGCGCCGGCTGGGGCACTCCTCGGAACGCTGGCAGCCGCGCTCCCTGGGCCCCGCCGTGCCGGGCGCAGCCGGAGGGCCTGGTTGGCGGCGGTTGCCGCGATCGTGGTCGCGACGTCCGGCGTCACCGGGGTCCTGGTCTCATCGCTGAAAGACGGAGCCGCCCGGCAGGCATCGCTCCAGTTGGAGGGTCTCGCGGAGGTCGCGACCTGGACCCTGCGGCTCGACACCCAGCCGGACGTGCGGCGGATCACCCTGGCGGCAACGTCCCCGAGTGGAGGCTCGACCCAGGTGGGCACGCTGACGTTCTCGCCGGGCACGAGTCAGCTGGTCGTCGTTGCGAAGGGCCTGACGGCTCCTCCGGCCGGCCAGGAGTACCGCTGCTGGGTAGAGATCGGCGGCGCGCGACAGCGCCTGGGGCGCATGTACCTCAGCGGTGATCTTGCCTACTGGGTTGGCGATGCGCCCGCGTTGGCCGCCGTTCCAAGCGGGAGCGTCTTTGGCGTGAGCCTTGCCGAAACGGGCAACCCGGCGGG